>JAETSB010000009.1 GCA_021769865.1 Oscillospiraceae bacterium | reverse complement strand
GAGGACGGGAAGGCCCTCGCCCTGGACTATTCCATTTTGGCAAGCACCGGCAATTGTGAATTTGAACAGTATGGAGTGAAAATCACGGAGAAGAACAGCGGAGAACAGGCCATGGCATTTAATTTGACCACCAGTACCAGAAGAATCTATGAGCTGATGGACAAGCTCACACAAGGCAGCGTCACTCCCACTGGCCTGGAAGATGTTCTTGCCGATTGGCTTTAAAGGAGGCTGAAAGATGAACGCAGAAGAACTTTTAAGAAGCCTTGGTGTTACCGGCAATTTGAAGGGTTTCCGTTACGCCGTCCATATGATCGAACTGACAGTGCAGGACCCCAGCCTCGTCACGGGCCTTTCCAAGAGCCTTTACCCGGATACCGCGAAGCGTTTCCACGTTACCCCCGCCTCAGTGGAGCGGAATCTGAGGACAGTTGTTAAGATCTGCTGGAATCGCGGCGACCGTGAGCTTTTCTCGAAAGTAGCTGGTATGCGTCTGACTTACCAGCCCACGAACGGGATGTTTCTGGACATGACCGCAAATTATCTCCGGCGGCAAGGGCAATCCTGAGCGTTTTGAATCTCCGGTCCGGCTGGACCGCCCAGCCGGACCCCCAAAAATGCGTCTCAATTTGAGACATATTTCTACAAAGACGATGTTGCCATACGGCAGAAGCCCACTGTCCCGGCGGGCCTCTGCGGGCTGGCAACAGCTCTAAGAATTGAATAGGTCCACTGGATACGTTTGATATGCGGCCCGAAAGGAAAGCCGTGTGAAGGTGAGCTGGCCATGATCCCACATGAGAAAGGAGGTATAGGGGGAGCAGCTACTGAGCGCACAACAAGCCGTGGCAGGCTTGGGGCCATGACCCGCATATCAGGATAATGATAAACTCGCCTAGTCTCAGTCCGAGCGTTGAAGCGGCCCTGCCGGGCCGTGAGCCGTCACAGGCAAAGAGGGCGACCTGTGAGAACCGCAGGGGGTGAAAGTCCCGTGTTAGGCGTGCCAGCGCCGTCCAGTGTGTTCCTGAAATCTCCGATGCTGCAAAAACAATACATATCGAAACCGTGTCCGCAAGAGGGCGCGGTTTTTGTCGTTTTCAAGTATAAGATTAGGAGTACAGCATTATGAAAAAAGGCGGATTGCCCATGCAGCCGAACCAGGGCGGCAAAGAATCGCAGGTACTTTACATTGACGGGTGCAAAGTATTCGTAAAATATAGCGACCAGAAAAATCCGGCCGCAGTTCAAAATATCAAGGATACCCTTATTTCCAGCGGTTCTATAAAAAGACCGTGATTTTTTGCATTTTTTGTCGGAATATGCGATAATAATAGTATAGATGGCACCTTGAAAATTCAATATTTCCGGTCGCCATATATACGAAATCTCTCATGAAAGGAAGTAGTATATATGGCAGAGCAAATGATCCAAACTACAGAGAAGAGGGTGGTCTGTTTATATCGAGTGTCCACTGTGGGACAGGTAGAGAAAGACGACATCCCCATGCAAAAGCAATATTGCCGAGAGTTCAGCAAGAGGCAGTCCGGCTGGAAAATCGTAAAAGAGTTTTCCGAAAAAGGTGTCTCCGGGTTTAAAATCTCCGCCAAGGATCGGGACGCAATTCAAGAAATCCAGAAGATGGCCCTGCAAGGTGAATTTGACATTTTGCTGGTATTTATGTTTGACCGTTTAGGCCGCAAAGATGATGAAACCCCCTTTGTGGTAGAATGGTTTGTGAAGCAGAACATTGAAGTCTGGAGTGCTATGGAGGGCCAACAGCGGTTTGATACCCATGTTGACAAATTGCTGAACTACATACGCTATTGGCAAGCCTCCGGGGAGAGCATCAAGACCTCCCTCCGTGTAAAGACCCGTATAGGCCAGTTGACCCAGGAAGGGCATTATACTGGCGGGCGCGCTCCCTTTGGTTATCGCCTGGAAAAGATGGGCCGCACAAATAAGAAAAACCAGGATGTAAAGGACCTTGTTATAGAGCCGGAGGACGCTGAAACCGTCAAATTGATTTATCACAAATATGCCTATGAAGGCTACGGCTCCCTCCGCCTTAGCCATTACCTGCGGGACCATGGGATACGGAGGAAGGATGGCGACGAAATCACCATCACGATGATTAACCGCATTGTTCGCAGTCCAATTTACATCGGGATTATTCAAAGAGGCGAAAGCAAATCGGACGTATTGCCTGATTTGAAAATCATTGACGAAAGCCTATATCTTCGAGTGCAAGAAATCATAAGCGCAAGGAGAGTTCAGCGCAGAGACATTCCACTTACCACCAGAGGGCAATCCCTTTTAGTGGGGAATGTTTATTGCGGCTGCTGCGGCGCCCGTTTAATGCTTACGACTTCTGGCCATAAGTACACCAAAAAGGACGGCACAGTAGTTACTAATACCTATGCTTGCTATAGATGCTATAATCGGGTGTTTTACTCTGGAAAGTGCGATAACCAGACTTCGTTTGGCGTTGAAAAGCTAGATAGCCTGGTGGATCAAATTATTCGCATCCAACTTGCACAGATCAAAGAGGCTCCGCCGCAAGCCTTACTTGAAAAACAGCAGAGCCGGGAAGTGGAGCAGGCCAAAGCAAGAGTGAAGCGTTTGCAAGACCAGCACCAGCAGATGGAAAAGGATTACCAAGCGTTAAGAGCAGAGACGTTGAAAGTAATCCAAGGCACGAGCCGTCTGAATGTTGACTTGCTTAACAGTCTGATAGCTGAAACCGAAGCCGAGCTTAAAAACCTTGAAAGTCAAATGCGGACGGCAGAACAGGTACTGAAGGAAGATGTGTCCGGCGCTGAACAGGTAAGGAAGGAATACGCTCAATTGATGGATTGGTCCGAATTGTATGACAATTGTTCTTTTGAGGCGAAAAAGATGATTGTAGCGCAGTTTATCAAGGCTGTCTATGTTAAGCGGGGCTATGAGGTAAATATTGAGTTTAATGTGTCCTTTGACGAATTTCAGACGCTTTACTTGGAACCGGAAGCGAATACACATAAACGGAGAGGGACCAGGGAAACCCTTGTCCTTGCAAAGAATAGTGATAAAGAGATTCCTTCTTTTCTTGCGTAAGCCTCATAATTTCTATTTAGTACGAATACCAGCAAACATACCATCTGGAAAATTTTTTGTGCTATAACCGTTCCGTTCGGCGTACCTCTGGCCCCAGCTGGCTTTGATGGAGCTGTCCCTTCCCCGGCTGGTGAAAAACTCCGCCCTGCTTTTCATCGGGCAGCTGCCCCGCAGCCTGGGGGCCCTGGCCATTTTAGCGGCCTACCTTGGCCTGACGGCGCGGTTTTACCTGTTCGCCGTGTCCCTGCTGCCCTTTACCAACCTCTGGCTGCCGGCGCTGCCGGCGCTGTTCCTGATTTATCCCGGCATCAACGAGAATTTCCAGATCGAAGAGAAATTAGGAGGAACTTGATATGTCTACCCTGAACCTGAAAGGCATCACGAAGATCTATCCCCACAGCGGCGGGCAGAAAAAGGCCAAAAAGAAGAACGGAGAGAAGAAAACCAACCTCCAGGTCACGGACCAGGGCGTGGTGGCGGTCCAGAAGTTCAGCCTGGACATCGCCGACAAGGAGTTCATCGTTCTCGTCGGCCCCTCCGGCTGCGGCAAGTCCACCACTCTCCGCATGGTGGCGGGTCTGGAGGAGATCTCCGGCGGCGAGCTGTACATCGACGGCAAGCTGATGAACGACGTGGAGCCCAAGAACCGGGACATCGCCATGGTCTTCCAGTCCTACGCCCTGTATCCCCACATGACGGTCTACGAGAACATGGCCTTCCCCCTGAAGCTCCGGAAGGTGGACAAGGACGAGATCGACAAGCGGGTCAAAGAGGCCGCCGCCATCCTGGACATCACCCAGTACTTAGACCGCAAGCCCAAGGCCCTCTCCGGCGGCCAGCGCCAGCGGGTGGCCATCGGCCGGGCCATCGTCCGGGAGCCCAAGGTGCTGCTGATGGACGAACCCCTTAGCAACCTGGACGCCAAGCTCCGCAACCAGATGCGGGCGGAGATTCTCAAGCTGCGCCAGAAGATCGACACCACCTTCATGTACGTCACCCACGATCAGACGGAGGCCATGACCCTGGGGGACCGCATCGTCATCATGAAGGACGGCTTTATCCAGCAGATCGGCACCCCCTAGGAGGTCTTTGACCACCCCGCGAACCTCTTCGTCGCGGGCTTCATCGGCACGCCCCAGATGAACCTCTTCGACGCCAGGCTGACCCAGGAGGACGGCAAGTACGCCGTCTCCATCGGCGGCTGCAAGGCCGTGCTCTCCGAGGACAAGCAGAAAAACCTGGCCGCGGGCCACGTGGCGGCGCAGGATATCGTCCTGGGCGTCCGCCCCAGCCATATGATTTTGGCGAAGCAGGCGGGCAACACCCTCCCCGCCACGGTGGAGGTCAGCGAGATGATGGGCAGCGAGATTCATTTCCACGCCAACGCCGCGGGCCGGGACGTGGTGGTTATCGTCCCCACCATGGACGCCGGCGGCAACCATATCGACACGTTCCACCCCGGCGACACCCTGAACCTCTCCTTCAGCGGCAACGTCTGCCATGTCTTTGGAAAAGACGGGGAGAATCTGGAGTTCTGACAGAAGAAAAAGGGGACGCCGCGGCGTCCCCTTTTCGTGATTTCGGAGGTGATATTCCATGAGCGTCTTAAAATTAAAGCCCTGCTGTAAGGATTACATCTGGGGCGGGCGGCGGCTGGCGGAGGAATACGGCATCCGGTCCGACAAGGACATTCTGGCGGAGGCCTGGGTGCTCTCCTGCCATCCGGACGGGCCCTCCGTCATTGTCAACGGCCCGAACCAGGGGAAAACGCTGGCCCAATATCTTCAGGAAACCGGCGCTCAGGCGCTGGGAACCCACTGCCGCAGGTTCCGGGACTTCCCAATTTTGGTCAAGTTCATTGACGCCAAGCAGAACCTGTCGGTGCAGGTGCACCCGGGCAACCGCTATGCCCTGGCCGAGGAGCACCAGTACGGCAAGACGGAGATGTGGTACGTGATGGACGCCGGGCCCAACGCCTTTTTGTACTACGGCTTCAAGCGGGAGGTCAGCCGGGAGGAATTTGCCCGGCGCATCCGGGAGGACACCCTGCTGGAGGTCCTCAACGCCGTCCCGGTTCAAAAGGGCGACGTGCTGTTCATCGAGGCGGGCACCATCCACGCCATCGGGGCCGACATCCTGATTGCGGAGATTCAGCAGAACTCCAACGTGACCTACCGGGTCTATGACTACGGCCGGGTGGGCAAGGACGGGAAAAAGCGGGACCTGCACATTGAGAAAGCCCTGGCGGTGACGAACCGGGTCCCCATCCTGCGCAGCGGCAGGAGCTATCCCCACGTGGCGGACTGCGACTACTTCACGGTCGACAAGCTGAACCTGGACGGCAGCGTCATGCGCAAGGTGGAGGGCGCCGTGGGGGAGGAGTCCTTTGTCAGCATTCTGATCATGAACGGCGCCGGAAGGATCGTCTGCGGCGGCGAGGCCGTTCCCTACCGGAAGGGCGACAGCTTCTTCCTGCCCGCCGGAAGCGGCGCTTACACGGTGGAGGGCAGCTGCGACGCGCTGATCACCTCCATCCGGGACAAAACGGACCTGGTGCGGGCGGGCGTCGACATCGGCGGCCGGTATACCAAGGTCGGGCTGGTGGACGAGGAGCAGCGCTTCATCGCCTACCGGGAGCTGCCCTTTGACCCCGCCGCGTCACCGGAGCAGTCCGTCCGGGATGCTGGAAACATGGTGCTGGCCCTGCTGGAGGAGAACCATATCGACCTGGACCTGTGCGCCAACGCGGGGGTGGGGGTGGCCGGAATCGTGGAGGACGGCGTGGTCAAATACTCCAACAACATCGGCTGGAAGGACGTCCCCGTGGCGGCGCTGCTGGCGGAGCAGCTGCCCATCCCCATCCACGTGGCGAACAACGCCGACTGCGCCGTCCTGGGGGAGATGGCCGCCGGGGCGGCCAAAGGCTGCCAGGACGTCCTGCTGCTGACCGTGGGGCGGGGTGTGGGCAGCGGCCTGGTGCACAACGGCCGGCTGTACGACGACGCCGAGTTCGGCCATATGGTCATCGAGGAGGACGGGCGGCCCTGCTCCTGCGGGCGGAACGGCTGCCTGGAGGCATATGTTTCCGTCACCGCCCTGCGGAAGGAGACGGCGGAAACCCTGGGAACGCCGATGGAGTGGGAAGAGCTGTGGAAGGCGGCCGGCGCGGGCGATGAGGCGGCGAAAGAGCTGGCGGAGGCCTACATCCGCCGCCTGAGCACCGGCGTGGTGAATCTGGTCAACATCCTCCATCCCCAAATGGTAGTGATCGGCGGAAACCTGGCGGCTTACGGCGAGACGTGGCTGGAGCCCCTGAAGGAAAGCGTCCAGAACAAGTCCTTTGGGGGAACGCACTCGGCTATGCCGGAGATCCGGGCGGGGCTCCTGGGCCGGAAGGCGGGGACCCTGGGCGCGGCCAATCTGGTTTGAGTTGGTTTCGCCGGAGGTGAGGAATATGGAACCGGGGAATCTGGCAAGATTAAAAGACTGCATGCGCCGGGCCCAGCGGGGCGAGGAGCTGACCATCGGCTTTTTCGGCGGCTCGATCACCCAGGGCTGCGCCGCGTCCGCTCATGAAAGGAGCTATGCCTACCGGGTGTTCCGCTGGTGGGAGGCGGCCTTTCCAGCGGCGAGGCTCCACTACGTCAACGGCGGTATCGGCGGGACCTGCTCCCATTTCGGCGCGGCCCGGGCGGTACCGGACCTGCTGATATACCAGCCCAATTTTGTGGTGGTGGATTTCAGCGTGAACGATATCGAAAATGAACTGCGCCGGGAGACTTATGAGGGCCTGCTCCGGCGAATCCTGACCTGGCCCTCCGCCCCGGCGGTGGTGCTGCTGAACAATGTTTATTATGATACCGGATACACCGATCAGGACTGCCACAACGAATTGGGCGCCTGGTACGGCCTGCCCCATGTCAGTGTGCGGGACACCGTCTACCAAAGGATGCTGGCGGGAGAGTTTACCCGCGGCCAGCTGACCCGGGACGGCCTCCACCCCAGCGACATGGGTCATGAGCTGATTGCCGCCGAGATCGCCGCGTTTTTGGAGCGGGTCCGGGAGCGGATGTGGGAGGCGGAAGCGGAGGCCCCGCTTCCCGCCCCCATGACGGACAACGCCTATGAGCGCGTCCGGCGGCTGACCATTCGGGAGGTTTCTCCGGCGCTCTCCGGCTTCCGCGCCGACACGGAGGAAAAAGCGGGTCATCTGGACTGCTTCAAAAACGGCTGGATCGGAGGGAGGCCGGGGGACTCCATACGCTTTGAGGTGGAGGCCTCCTGCATTGCCGTCCAGTACCGCAAGACCGTGCGCCGACCGGCGCTGTCCGCGAGTCTGGCGCTGGACGGGGGCCATCCGGTTTTCTTGGATGGAAATTTCAGCGAGGACTGGGGAGACTGCCTGTATCTGGAGCCCATCCTCCACCACGGACGGCATGGGACGCATACGGTTGAAATCACGGTTGCGGACGCGCCTGCCGGGGAGCTCACGCCGTTTTACCTGCTGTCGCTGATCATCGCCTGAATCGGGAAAGGAGAGAACGCCATGCCGTTCCAGAAAAATTTTATGTGGGGCGCCGCCACCAGCGCCTATCAAATTGAGGGCGCCTGGGCGGAGGACGGACGGGGTGCCAGCATTTGGGACGTCTGCTGCCAGGAGGGCGGCCATGTCTATGAAAACCAGACCGGAAATACCGCCTGTGACCACTATCACCGCTTCTGGGAGGATGTGGCGCTGATGCGGGAAATCGGGCTGAAGGCCTACCGGTTTTCGATTTCCTGGTCCCGCCTTCTGCCGGAGGGAACCGGGGCGGTCAACGAGGCGGGCGTCCGGTTCTACGACGAGCTCATCAATACCCTGCTGGACAGCGGCATCGAACCCTACGCGACGCTCTTCCATTGGGACTTGCCTTACGCGCTTTATCAGCGGGGCGGCTGGATGAATCCGGACGTCGTGGAGTGGTTCGGGGCGTACGCGGGGCTGGTTGCGGAGCGGTTCAGCGACCGGGTGACTCATTTCTTCACGCTGAACGAGCCCCAGTGCTTCGTTGGCCTGGGATTTCTGAACGGCGCCCACGCCCCCTGGCTGCGGTCCCCGCTGCGGGATACCTTCGCAATGGCGCACTTGAAAAAAGAAGATGACCCGCTGCCGGTAGCCATAAGGGGTCGTTTTTTCTTTTCCATAAAGAGCATCCTCCTCGATACCATCGGTTGTATGAGAATTACTATAGAACCAATCGGCGGCAGATCACGTTCACCCCATACAAATCGTTTGCCTGCTTTTGAAAGGCTAAAATTAATCTATGGAATTTTTCGGAAAAGCCTTGACTTGGAGCTTACTCTAAGTGCTATGCTGAGGAAAAGAGACGCGCAAGGAGGCAGAGTCATGACGATTCGGGAAGTAAGCGAGCGGTACGGCCTTTCCGCCGACACCCTCCGGTATTATGAGCGGGTGGGCCTGATCCCGCCGGTGCCCCGGACCGGGGGCGGCGTCCGGGATTACGACACGGCCTCCCTGGGCTGGGTGGAGCTGATCAAGTGCATGCGTTCCGCCGGGGTGGGCATCGAGGCGCTGACCGAGTACTGCCGCCTGTTCCAGCAGGGGGAGGAGACCCTGGGGGCCCGAAAGGCCCTGCTGATGGAGCAGAGGCGGCAGCTGCTGGAGCGGATGGAGGACATGCAGCGGTCCCTGGACCGGCTGAATGAGAAGATCGAACGCTACGAGCAGGGCCTAGCCCAAAAGGAGCGGGAGCTCCGGGGCGGATGAGGGGAAGGATACAAAGCGGCGGAGGCGTCCAAAGGGCGGGCGCCTCCGCCGTGCTCTGTCACCGCGCTTCGTCCAGCTCGAGAAATACCCGCCGGGAATAGACCGCCGCCAGCGCCGCGGCTCCCGCCGCACCCAGCAGCACCGCCCAAGCCGGACAGCCCTCAAACAACACACCATAGACCGCCTGGCCCAGGGGAGAGGCGCAGTTGGACACCGCCATGATGAAGGCCATCACCTTCCCCAAGAGTTCCGGCGGCGTCTGCCCCTGAACGGCGGCGCTGAGGACCACCACCAGCATGGTGGACAGGACCATGACGGCAAAGCTCATGGCCGTCACCCCCCACCAGCCCAACAGCGCCGGGACCCCCGGCAACAGCGCCGCCCCCATGCCCGCCGCCGTCAGGCTGGCGGCCAGCAGGACGGCGCTTCCCCTCCGGAGCCGCAGCCGGTTCCCCAGGCAGGCCGTCAGCACGCCGCCGAAGAGGCCGCCCAGGCCCATGGCCCCCTGGGTAAGCCCCAGGCGGCTGTCGCTCATGCCCAGCACCTGGACCACCGCCACGGGGATGCCCACCACCAGGGCGGCGGACAGCACCAGGTTGAAGAGGGCCAGCACCAGCATGACGGACAGGAACACCGGCCGGTCCCGGCGAACGAAGCGCCAGCTCTCTCCCAGGTCCCGCCGGACCGTGGACAGCACGCCGCCCGCCGCCGCCCGGGGCTGGTGGGGGATGCGGATGAAGAGCTCCATGACGGCGGAGAGGAAGAAGCAGGCGACGCCCACCCACAGAATGGGCCGGATGCCGAAGGCCCCGAACAGCACGCCGCCGACCACCGGCCCCAGCAGGCCGGACAGGGTGCTTACCATGTTGATGACGGCGTTGGCACTGGTGAGCCGCTCCGCCGCCGCCAGGAGGGGGATGCTGGCCTGGACCGCCGGCTGGTAGGCCCCGGCGACGCCGTAGAGCAGCATGAGGCAGGCGATCATCAGCGGAACCAGAGGGGCCCGCCCCAGAAGAGCGGCGAAGGCCAGAATCAGGCCCGCCGTGGAGAAGTCCAGGATCACCATGATGTTCCGCTTGTTCACCCGGTCCGCCACCACGCCGCCGATGGGGGCGCACAGCACCGCCGGGACAAAGGCCGCCGCTCCCACCGCGCCGAAGAGGGCGGGGGACCCGGTCTCCCGCAGTAAGTACAACGGAAGGGCAAAGCGCAGGATGGCGTTGCCGAACAGGGAGATGATCTGCCCGATGACCACCAAGGTGAAGTTCCGGCGGAACAAGGGCGTTTGCGTCGTGCTCATAAAGTTACTCCTTTTTCTTGAATTTTAAAAACCGACCGTCGGTTTTTATATTTCCAAAAAGAAACTGCCCGCGCGCGGCAGTTCCTTTTCAGGCGCGTTTCTCTTCGCTCAGGGGCGGATGATGGGCCATTTCCGCATAGCTCAGCAGGACGTCGATGGTCTCCTGGTCAATGAGCCCGTCAATGCCGAAGCCCCGGAACAGCTGGTTGTAGACGGCGCACCGGGCCCGGATTTCCTCCGGGGCGGAGGGCTGGACGATGGGGTTGATCCACACGTCCGACAGCATCATCATGGCCTCCGCCAGCTCCTTGGGATGGTCCGTGCGGATGGAGCCGTCCGCCATGCCCTGGCGGATGATGGGCTCCACGAAGTACGGGACCACCTCCGTGAAGATGCTGCGCATCTCCGTCACCAAAAACTTGGCGTTGTCCATCAAATAGGGCATCATGCAGAACATTTTCGCCTGGCGCTCCGGCTGGAGGGAGACCTTGAACATGGTCCGCAGCTTCTCCAGGCCGTTCAGGGAGGGATCGTCCCGGACCCGGGCCAGCACCTCGCCGTTCCGCCGGCCAATGCGGTCGCAGACGGAATAAAAGATGTCCTCCTTGGAGGCGAAGTGGTGGTAAATGGCCCCCTTGGAGAGGCCCGTTTCGTCGAGAATGTCCTGGAGGGAGGCATGCTCATAGCCCTTCTCAATGAACAGCCGCTCCGCCGTGTCCAGGATCTTCCGAACGGTCTCCTCCGGGTACTTATTCCGTGCCATAGAATCTCCTCCCAAAACAAACCGACGGTCTGTTTATAATCTATCACCGCCGCAGGCGGATGTCAAGAAAAATCTGCCGGGGGTCTCGGCAGGAAGAAGCCCGGGATGAGCCGCGTTTGAAAATCCTGCCCGCTCTACGAATCATAGGGTGACAATTCGCCGGCGGCGTGATATTCTGTCGCCAAAGGAGTTGATGGACTTTGGACACGAAAGCTACCGGCGCGCTGATCGCCCGGCGGCGAAAACAGATGGCCCTCAGCCAGGCGGACCTGGCGGAGCGGCTCCACGTGACGGACAAGGCCGTCAGCCGCTGGGAGACCGGGCGGGGTATGCCGGGCCTGGACAGCCTGGAGCCCCTGTCTGAGGCCCTGGGACTGTCGGTGAGCGAGCTGCTGAGCGGGAAGGAGCTGACGGTCGAGGAGCTGCCGAAAGCGGCGGGAGGACAGATCATGGAGAGCATGAAGCGGGAACATACCTGGAAATGGCTGGCGTGGCTGGCCATGGCGGCGGTGACGGCGCTGGCCGTCTGGGGCGTTAATGTCTCCGTCCAGGCCCAGCGGGAGCGGGCGGAGCGGGACGCCCACTACGCCGCCTCGGTCCACTTTGAGGACGAGGAGGCTCTGGCTCGGGGGACGGCGGACTATTTCAAGGGCCAGACCTCTCAGTTTAACGCCGGGACCCTGGAGGTCCGGGAGCGGACGGAGACGGGAGATTATCTGGCGCTTCTGTGTTCGGACAGGGCGGGAGCGTGGTGTATGAGCCTCTGGCAAAAGGACGAGCTGTTTCCGGACCGCTATCAGGTCATTGGAGGCCGGGCCCGGGTGGATCCCGGGATTGGCGGGCTGCTGGTGTGGAACTTCGGAGACGCGAGGAACGCCGTGGTCGTGGTTTCCGGCGCGGAGCTGCCGGAGGAGGCCCGGCGTTACACCTGGAGCGGACTATCCAAGGAATATGGGGGTATCGCCGACCAGTATGCTCTGGATATCTTTTGCCTCCATGACGTGCCGGAGAACTTGTCTCCCCTGCCGCACCTTTATGACGGAAACGGAAATTGGATTTGGGAATGACGCCGCAAGGGCCGTCCGCGGCGGCTGATACCCGGCAATGTTTAGACCGCCGGAAAAAACTCCCCTCCGCGCGAAGCGGAGGGGAGTTTTTTAAAACGTCACCACGTCCTGGGCGGGCTTGGCGCAGGGGGCGATGGTCAGCACGTGCATCACCGGGCCCTTGCCCTTGTAGGCGTCGTGGTTCTCCACCGCCATCCGGGCGGTGACCTCCACCCAGTCCCGGTTCTTGTAGTCCTTCAAGCCTGCGCCCTTTGCCACCAGCCCCAGGAACTGGATGTCGTTCTCACAGCAGACCATGGCAAAGCGGCCGGGACAGTGGACACCTGGGTAGTTCTTGGAGTGGCACATGAGAAGCTTCATGTGGACCTCCTTCCCGGCGTAGCGGTCCGGGTGGTCCATGACGTCCACATACCAGACGCCGAAGTCGTCGTCGGGAATGTCGATGACCGGCTGGTCCAGATCGAAGGGGCACTCGTCCCCGGTGAGGTAATCCTCGCTGGTGCCGTCCACGTTCTCGAAGTAGATGTCCGCCCGGCGGTTCACCATGCGGAGGTTCCGCTTCCGCAGGGCCTCCCGCAGCTCCGGCGTGGCCCGGTTGAAGACCAGCAGGTCCGCGTTGGTGATCTTCTCCATCATCAGCTGGCCCATGTTCTTGGCGTAGAGCTCGAAGGTGGACGCCTCCACAAAGGTCATGATCTGATAAAGCACCCAGTTGGCGGGGAGGACCTCCCGGTATAAGCGCTCCATCTGCCACATACCGTTGTACTCGATGAGGACCTGCTTGGGCCGATATTTCTTCTCCAGCTCCTTCATGCGGGAGCAGGTCAGGTCCGCCTCGTCTTCAATGTCCACAACAGTCACGTTGTCCAGGGCGTTTTCGTTGTATTCCTCCTCGCCCTCCTCGCAGCGGAGGAGGAGGGTCCTGTCCTGGCGGGCGAAGCCGTCCTCCAGGACGCCGTTGATGAAATTGGTCTTGCCGGAGTCCAGGAATCCGGCCACCAGATAAACGGGAATATCCATGATAAAGCTCGTTTCCTTTCCCGGCTTACAGGCCGAAGAGCTGGGAGAGCTTCTCCTCCTTCAATTCCGCGCCGATGACGCAGAGGCGGCCGGTGTAATCGGGATGGCCGGAGCGGACCTCCGGCTCCTCGGGCACGTAGTCGAACTCGATCCAGGTTCCGTCCTCCCCGTTCACGATGCCCTTGGCCCGGAGGATGCTGCCGTATTCGCCGGAATCCAGGGCGGCGAGGATCTTCTCAATACCCGCCCGGGTGAAGGCTTTGGGGGTCTCCTTGCCCCAGGAGGTGAAGACCTCGTCGGCGTGGTGATGGTGGCAGGAGCAGCTGGGGTCGTCGCACTCGTGCTCGTGATCATGGTCATGATGGTGCTCGTGGCCTTCATGCTCATGGTGGTGGTCATGCTCCTCATGGTCATGATGATGCTCATGTCCGTCATGGTCATGATCGTGATGGTGCTCATGCGCTTCATGCTCGTGGTCATGATGGTGGTGGGCGTGCTCCGCCTCCTCGGCCTCGTGCTCGGCCCGCATCTTTGCCAGCAGCTCGTCCGCCAGGGAGACCTTCTCAATGGCGGAGAGGATGGTCTTGCCGTCCAGCGCGTCCCAGGGGGTGGTGAGGATGGCGGCGTCCGGGTTCTTCTCCCGGAGCATCGCCACGGCGGCCTCCAGCTTCTCTTGGCTCAACTTCTGGGTCCGGGAGAGAACAATGGTGCCGGCGGATTCGATCTGATTGTTATAGAACTCCCCGAAGTTCTTCATGTAGACCTTCACCTTGGAGGCGTCCGCCACGGTGACGAAGCTGTTCAGCTTCAGCTCCGGGGCCTCGGCGGCGGTGTTCTCCACGGCGACGATCACGTCGGAGAGCTTGCCCACGCCGGAGGGCTCGATGAGAATGCGGTCCGGATGGAACTGGGCGGCCACGTCCTTGAGGGCCTTGTTGAAATCCCCCACCAGGGAGCAGCAGATGCAGCCGGAGGACATTTCGGAGATCTGGACGCCGGACTCCTTGAGGAAGCCGCCGTCGATACTGATTTCGCCGAACTCGTTTTCGATGAGGACCAGCTTTTCCCCCTGGAAGCCTTCGGCCAGCAGCTTTTTGATGAGGGTGGTCTTGCCCGCCCCCAGAAAACCGGAGATAATGTCGATCTTTGTCATGGTATCAAGTCCTTTGCTTTTATTTTGATTCCGCACATATCATACCACTGAATTTGGAAAATGCAACCGGGTTACAAAAATTTAACAGAAACCCCTCAGCCCTCCGGATCATCGCCGTTTTCCTCCCGGGCCTGGTTCAGGTAGTCCGTATCCGCCGTCTTTCTGCTGGGGACGAAGCCCTGAGCCGCCGTGCGCTTTTTGCCCTTGCTCTTGGCGTAGAAAAATCCAGTGATGGAAAAAACCACCGCGCCGATGAAGTTGACGAACAGGTCCTTCATGGTGTCGATGAGGCCGATGTCCAGATAGCCCCCCAGGCCCAGGTCCTCGCCGTTGACCAGCACCTCCCGGATGCCCGGCACAGCCACAACTTTATTGGAACGGGTGGCGTCCAGGCTGGCGGAGTAGATGGCGTTCACCACCGTGTCCCGCTGCATGTCCGTGTGGAAGAACATGTCCATGCCGAACTCGAAGAACTCCCAGAGGACGCCGATGGTCATGGAGAAGCAGAAGGCCACCAGCGCCAGGAAAACGGGGGAGAGGTCGAAGGTGAGGCGCTCGTCGTCGTTGAGGAGCACCACCATGGCGAAGCCCACGGCGGCGGCCAGGAAGCCGTTGAGGGTGTGGAGCATGGTGTCCCAGTGGGGGACCACCACGTAAAAGGCGTTGACCTCCCCCAAAACCTCCGCCGCGTAGATGAAGCAGAGGACGGTGATCTCCAGGGCGGGGGGCAGCTCGATGTGGAACTTCACCTGAATCCAGCTGGGGACATAGAGGAGCAGGTAGGCCAGGGCGCAGTAGAACGCGCTCTCATAGCTGCCGTTCATGATCTGGCGGATGAAGATGACGATGACCAAAAGCCGCAGGGTGTAGAAAACGATAAAGGAGCTCTTGTGCTCCCGCAGCTCTTTCTCCATGGCCTGGCGGAAGTTTTTCTTCTCCCGCTGCCGGGCGCGCTTTTGGTTTTGCCTGCTGAGTTTAGACATGGGGACCTCCTTTTGCACTGCCCGCATTCCGGGCGGAGAAGCGGCGTGATGCGATATTCTGGTAATGATAGCATAGAACGGCGGAATTTGCAAGGGAGGGGCCCTCCGCCGCCGGCGGCCGCCCGCCGGGGAAAAATTTTTTCCAACCCCCTTGACATTTCCTGAAAATGTGCTATTGTATTAATCACATAAGACAACAGCACAAAAACAGGAGGTGCGCAGAATGCAATGGCAGTTTTCCAACGACGCCCCCATTTATACCCAGCTGATCCAGCAGGTGAAGGTGGGCATCGTCACCGGCGCGTTTCCCCCAGGGGAACGATTGCCCTCGGTGCGGGACCTGGCCACGGAGGCCGGGGTGAACCCCAACACCATGCAGAGGGCCCTGGCGGAGCTGGAGCGGGACGGCCTGGTATACAGCCAGCGGACCGCAGGAAGATTTGTGACGGAGGACAACACCATGATTAACCAGGCGAAGCGGAGCCTTGCCGAGCGGCATGTGAAGACGTTTCTGGAGGCCATGCTCCGGCTGGGCTTCCAGAGGGACGAGATCATCACGCTGATCACGCAGGAATTGGGAGAGGAGGAAGCGGACCATGCCAGTGCTTGAGTGCAAGGGGCTGACCAAGCGGTTCGGAAGGACCACGGCCCTGGACGAGGTAAGCCTCGCCATTGAGCCGGGCCGCATCGTGGGCCTGCTGGGCCCCAACGGCAGCGGCAAGACCACCCTCATTAAATTGGCCAACGGCCTGCTGACCCCCGACGGGGGTTATATCGCCGTCTGCGGCGGCGCGCCGGGGCGGGAGAGCCACAGCCTGGTGAGCTACCTCCCGGAGCGGACGGCCATCCCCACCTGGATGACCGCCCGGCAGCTGCTGGACTTCTACGGGGACTTCTATCAGGACTTCCGCCGGGAGGCGGCGGAGGAGATGCTGGACCACCTGGGCATTCAGCCCGGGCAGGCCGTCCGGCAGATGTCCAAGGGCACCCGGGAGAAAGTCCAGCTCATCATGGTCATGAGCCGGGCGGCGAAGCTCTATCTGCTGGATGAGCCCATCGGCGGCGTGGACCCCGCCACCCGGGATTATATTCTCTCCACCATCATCGGCAATTACAACCCCGAGGCGGCGGTGGTGATCTCCACCCATCTGATCGCCGACGTGGAGAAGGTGCTGGACGAGGTCGTTTTCATCCATCAGGGCCGCGTGATGCTCCAGTCCACCGTGGACGACATCCGGGAGGACAAGGGCATGAGCGTGGACGCGCTGTTCCGGGAGGTGTTCAAATGCTGAGGAAATTATTAAAGCACGAGTTCCGCGCCACGGGGCGGATCATGCTGCCCATGTACCTGGTCCTGCTGGTGACGGCCCTGGGGTCCAACCTGGCGGGCCGGAAGATGCTGGGTCCGTCCGACATTCTGAACATCCTGGGCGTTTTGATCATCATGGCCTTCGGCTTCGCCATCTGCGGCGTGCTGCTGATGTCCTTTGTGCTGATGATCCAGCGGTTCTACAAGAACCTGCTCCAGGACGAGGGCTACCTGATGTTTACCCTGCCCGTCTCGATTCACCAGCACATCTGGTCGAAGGTGATCGTCTCCTCCGTGTGGTTCATCGCGACGGTGCTGGCCATCATCGCTGCCAGCCTGATTGTGGCCTTCCAGGGGGGCTTTTTGCGGGAGCTGTTTGACTTCCTCCGCTATTTCTTTGAGGGGCTCCAGAAGCTGAAGATCAGCGAGGCCCTCAACGGCACCGTGTATCTGTTGGAGTTTGCCATTTTGATGTTTCTCTCCCTGGTGGCCTTTTCCCTCCAGTTCTACGCCGCCCTGGCGGCGGGGCACAGCCGGGCCAACCACAAGATGCTCTGGTCCGTGGTCTGGTTCTTCGGCTTCCAGTTCGCCCTGCAATTTGCCGGGAGCCTGCTGATAATGGGCCTGGACAGGATGAACTTCTTCCGCTTCTTTGACTGTTTTGACGGCCTCACGCCGGCGGCGGCGATTCATGTGGGGCTGCTGCTGGCAATCGTCTGCGCGGTAATCTATGGGGCGATTTTTTACGCCGTCACCACATTCTTCTTGAAAAAGCACCTGAACTTGGAGTAAACTAGGTTCCATCATGCCATTCTTTATGGAGGAACCCTATGCTGCTCTCAGAGACTTTTTTGGAAACACAGACCCACGAGCTGCTGATGACCTTCCTGGTGGCCATGGCCCCGGTGATCGAGCTCCGGGGGGCCATTCCGGCGGGCGTCGCCGCGGGACTGCCCACGGCCCTGGCCTGCGCGGCCGCCATTGCCGGAAATCTGGTGCCCGCGCCCTTTATCATCCTGCTGGGGCGGCGGGCGGCGGACTGGCTCCGGGGCACCCGCTTCTTCGGGCCCAAAATCGCCTGGCTGGAGCGCCGGGCCCACCTCAAGGGGCGGCTGGTGCGGAAGTACCGGCTTCTGGGGCTGGTGATCCTGGTGGGCGTCCCTCTGCCGGGAACCGGGGCCTGGACCGGGGCGCTGGTGGCCTCCGTGCTGGATATCCGGATGCGCCACGCCCTGCCCGCCATCTTTTTGGGGCTGGTCATCGCGGCGGCGATTACCACGGCGATCACTCTCGGTTTATTCAATCTGCTGATTTGACAGTAAGGAGTACATGATGAAAAAACGACTTTTGAACCTTTGCGCCCTGGTCATGAGCCTGTCCCTGTTGTCCGGCTGTATGGTAACCTCCCCGAAGGACGAGGAATTCCAAAAGGAATTTCAGAAGGGCTGGGACGAGTCCATGGAGGAGCTGGAGGACGACTGGAGTGACGCTTTGGACAGGTTCCAGGACGCCTGGGACCACCGGGACGAGAACGGCGCGGAGAAGGACCACTACTGGAAAATTTTAGACGTCTCGGACGAAGAGACCGCCATTGTGGAGGTTGGGACCGTCACGGACCCGGAACAGGTCAAGGCCCTGGACGACCTCCTCAGCGACGACGGCAGCTGGGGAGACCGGCTGACCGAGGACCCTGGTGACCCGGCGTACAGCTATGTCTACTGCCAGCAGGAGACCTTGAAGGCGGGCCAGAAGGAGGAGGACCGGAAGTATGAGGAGCTGGTTCGCTTCACGGTTTCCGCGGAAAAGGACGTGGTGACCCTGGTGATTCTGGAGGACCTGCCCTCCCTGCTGAACGTGGATCTGGGGGATCTCCTGACCTTCACCATGGCCGTTCCGGCGGAGACGGCGGAGGCCCTGCGGGACCCGTCGCAGTTCCTGGAATAATACACAAGGACGCGCCTGACCGGCGCGCCCTTCTTCTCTCTTGACAAGCCGGGGAAATTGGGGTAGATTAACCTTGCAAAAGCGGTAAGCTATTAAGGAGGACAAGCGTTATGTACAACGTGCGCAATATTACATCCGACATCCTGCTCATCGGCGGGTCCGACCGGCGGCTCAGCCTGTTTGAGAACGTGTTCCCCGTCCCCCGGGGCGTCAGCTACAACTCCTATCTGGTGCTGGACGAGAAGACCGTTCTGCTGGACACGGCGGACAGCGCCGTGGGGGCCCATTTCTACGAGAACCTGGAGCACGCCCTCCAGGGCCGCCCCCTGGACTATATCATCGTCAATCACATGGAGCCGGACCACTGCTCCACCCTGGGGGCGGTGCTCCGCACCCACCCGGAGGCCCAGGTGGCGGCCAGCGCCAAGGCCATCTCCATGATCGGCCAGTTCTTCGACGCGGACGTCACGGACCGCTGCCTCACTGTGAAGGAGGGGGACACCCTCTCCACCGGGCGGCATACCCTCACCTTCGTCATGGCCCCCATGGTCCACTGGCCGGAGGTCATGGTGACCTATGACACGACAGAGAAGGTCCTCTTCTCCGCCGACGCCTTCGGCACCTTCGGCGCGCTGAACGGGAACATTTTCGCCGACGAGGTGAACTTCGAGGCGGAGTGGCTGCCCGACGCCCGGCGGTACTATACGAACATCGTGGGCAAGTACGGCGCCCAGGTCCAGACCCTGCTGAAAAAGGCGGCGGGCTTGGAGATTCAGTACCTCTGCCCCCTCCACGGCCCCATCTGGCGGAAGGACGTCGGCTGGTTTGTGGAGAAGTACCAGCGCTGGAGCAGCTACACCCCCGAGGACCGAACCGCCGCCATCTTCTGCGGCTCCATCTACGGCAACACGGAGAACGCCGCCGAGATCCTGGCGGCCCGGCTGGCGGAGAAGGGCGTGCGGGACGTGCGGCTCTATGACGTGTCCCACACCCATGTCTCCGAGCTGGTGGCCGAGGCGTTCCGGTGCAGCCATCTGGTCTTTGCCTCCGCTACCTACAACGGGGAGATCTACACGCCCATGGAGAACCTCCTCCGGGATTTGAAGTCCCACGGCCTGCGGAACCGGACGGTGGGCCTCATTGAGAACGGCACCTGGGCTCCCGTGTCCGGCAAGCAGATGGCGGAGCTGCTGGGGGTCATGAAGGACATGACCGTGCTGGAGGGCACCGTCAGCCTGAAATCCTCCGTGAAGGAGGCCCAGCGGCAGGGCCTGGAGGCCCTGGCGGACGCCCTCGCGGCGGACTTACTTTTCTCGAGAGAAAAGTAAGCAAAAGAGCTTTTATGCGCTCTGCGTGTCTGGCTGTAGACCAGGCTGAAGCGACGGCAACGTAGTTTTACTGACATGAGGCACAAAAAGACCGGCGTGGAATTCCACGCCGGTCTTTTTAATCCATGATATCGACGGAGACCTTGACGCCCTCCCGCTGGGCGCGGGAGCGGACCAGGGTGCGGATCTCCTTGGCGATGCGGCCCTGCCGCCCGATGACTTTCCCCATGTCGTCGGGGGCGACGCGCAGCTCCAGGGTCAGTTCCTGATCGCCGGAGGCGGTCTCCGTAACCGTGACCGCGTCCGGGTCGTCCACCAGGTTCCGGGCGATATAGAGCAGCAAGTCCTTCATGCGCCGCCCTCCGGATCAGAGGACGTCCACTTTTTTCAGCAGAGCCCGGACGGTGTCGGTGGGCTGGGCGCCGGACTTGATCCAGGCCTGGGCCCGCTCCGCGTCGATCTTGATTTCCGCAGGGGAGACGCAGGGGTTGTACGTACCGATCTCCTCAATGAAGCGGCCGTCCCGGGGGAAGCGGGAGTCCGCCACCACGACCCGGTAGAAGGGAGCCTTCTTCGCGCCCATGCGGCGCAGTCTGATCTTAACCATGCTGTTGTACCTCCAAAAATTTTGAAAAATAGAGATTATATTATAAATGCTGCATTGAAAGCCTTCAAATGCTCCGCACTTATAGCTTAGCGAAACCGCTTCTTCCGGCCGAAGCCGTGAAGCCGGGAGGGGGCCTTTCCCATGCCGCCGAGGCCGGGAATCCGCCCGCCCTTGGTCATCTGCTTTGTGAGTTCCCGCATCATGTCGAACTGCTTCAGCAGCCGGTTCACGTCCACCACCTCCAGGCCGCAGCCGGCGGCGATGCGCTTTTTCCGGCTGGCGTTCAGCACCTGGGGATTCTCCCGCTCCAGGGGGGTCATGGAGAGGATGATGGCCTCGGTCCGGGCCATGGCCTTCTCGTCGATGGACGCGCCCTGCATCTGCTTGCCCAAATTCCCGGGCATCATGCCCAGCAGCTGGCTCAGGTCCCCCATGTTCTTCAGCTGCTGGAGCTGGTCGTAATAGTCCTGGAGGGTGAAGCGGTTTTTCCGCAGCTTCTCCTCGATCTTGGCGGCCTGCTTTTCGTCATAGGCCTGCTCCGCCTTCTCGATGAAGGAGAGCATGTCGCCCATGCCCAGAATGCGGGAGGCCATGCGGTCCGGGTGGAAGGGCTCGATCATGTCCAGCTTCTCGCCGGTGCCCGCGAATTTGATGGGCTTTCCCGTGGCCGCCCGGATGGACAGGGCCGCGCCGCCCCGAGCGTCGCCGTCCAGCTTGGTGAGGATGACGCCGTCAATGCCCAGGGCCTCGTCAAAGGCGCCGGCGGCGTTCACCGCGTCCTGGCCGGTCATGGCGTCCACGACCAGTAAAATCTCATTGGGATGAACGGCGGCTTTCATCCGTTTCAGCTCGTCCATCAGGTTCTCGTCCACGTGGAGCCGTCCGGCGGTGTCCAGGAACACCATGTCGCTGCCGTGGTCCCGGGCGTGGCGGATGGCGTCGGCCGCAATCTCCACCGGGTCTCCCTGGCCCTCCTCGAAGACCGGGAGGTCCAGCTGCCCGCCCACCACCTTTAACTGCTCGATGGCGGCGGGGCGGTATACGTCGCAGGCGGCCAGCAGCGGCCGCTTCTGGTACTGCTTGCGCATCAAACCGCCCAGCTTGGCGGTGGTGGTGGTCTTGCCCGCGCCCTGGAGGCCCACCATCATCACGACGGTGGGGCCGCTGTTGGCCATGGTGAGCTTGGCCCCGGCGCCGCCCATGAGGTTTGTCAGCTCCTCATTGACGATCTTCACCACCTGCTGAGCGGGGGTGAGGCTGTCCAGCACGTCGCTGCCCACGGCCCGCTCCGTGACAGAGGCCACGAACTCCTTGACCACCTTGTAGCTGACGTCGGCCTCCAGCAGGGCCAGGCGGACCTCCCGCATGGCCTCCCGGACGTCGTTTTCCGTCAGGCGGCCCTTGCCCCGGAGGCGCTTAAAGGCGGCGTTCAGTTTATCGGTCAATCCTTCAAATGCCATATGCTCATTCCTTTAAGGCGGCGGCTTCCCGGCGGATCGTGTCCGCCAGCTCCGTCAGGCGCCGGTCCTCGTAATAGCGGTAGTTCAGGGTGGAGATCTCCTCGGCGGCGGCGGCGATGGCGTCCACGTGGGCGCTTCGGGCGAGAAACCGCTTGATGATGCCGGTCTTGTCCTCCACCTCCTGCATGGCGGCCTCCGCCCGGACGATGACGTCCCGGACGCCCTGGCGGGAGATGCCGGCGTTCTCCGCGATCTCGGCCAGGGAGAGGTCCTCATTATAATAGAGGTCGAAGAACTCCTTCTGACGCTCGGTCAGGAGCTCGCCGTAAAAATCGAAGAGCATCGTCATGCGATAGGTCTGATTCTTCATCACGAGAAGCGCCCCCTTCCGCCATGTAAAGCCGCACCGCTTTACAACGTTGCTTAGTTTACAGGAAAACCCGGGAAATGTCAAGGGGAAAATTGCTCTGGCGCAAGACTTGTGTTTTCCGGCGGAAACTGCTATACTAATAAAATCCATCGGCATGCTTACTTCTTCATCAAGGAGCGGCGATATGAACAACAAGAAACTCTCCCGTCTGCTGGAGCCCAACCTGCAATTTTATTTCCTCTGCCTCCTGGCCTTCACCCTGGCCGCCGTCACCGTCAGCCCGCCCCTGGCTCTGGCGGAGGGCGTGGCCACCGTGGCGCTGTACGCCTACTTCGTCCGCAGCAACAAAAAGCGCCGCCAGAGCGTTTTGCAGTATATCGACAATGTGACGGGAAACGTGGACACGGCCAGCAAGTCCACCCTCATCAATTCCCCCCTGCCCATCATGGTTTTCCGCCCCGACACCGGGGAGGTCATCTGGAGCAACGAGAATTTCCTCCAGCTGGCCGGGGTGCGGGAACACCTTTTTGAGATGAAGGTGGAGGACGCCGCGCCGGAGTTTCCCGTCCAGTGGCTGCTGGAGGGGCGGCAGGAGTGCCCGGAGCGGGTCTCCATGAACAACCGCCGCTTCCGGGTCTACGGCAGCCTGGTCCGGGCCAAGGGCCGCGGCGGGGAGCAGAATTTAGTCGCTACCACCTACTGGGTGGACACCACGGAGATGGACCGCCTCCGGGAGAACTTTGACGCCACCCGCCTGGTGGTGGGCATTGTCATGGTGGACAACTACGAGGACCTGATGAACGCCTGCGCCGACACCCAGCGCAGCGCCGTGCTGGCGCAGATTGACGAAAAGCTCAGCGCATGGACCGCCGTGGGAAACGGCCTGCTCATCAAGACGGAGCGGGACCACTACCTGTTCCTCTTTGAGGAGCAGTACTATAACCACTTTGTGGAGGAGAAGTTCTCCGTCCTGGACGCCATGCGGGACATCAAGGTGGGGGAGGGTAGCCACCCCACCCTCTCCATCGGCCTGGGCCGGGAGGCGGACGGCATCTCGGCGCTGTACAAGAATGCCGCCCTTTCCCTGGAGATGGCCCTGAGCCGGGGCGGCGACCAGGCGGTGGTCCGGGGCAAGACGGACTTTGCCTTCTACGGCGGAAGGGCCAAGACCACGGAAAAGCGCACTAAGGTGAAGTCCCGGGTCATGGCCAACGCTCTGGGAGAGCTGTTAGCGGACTCCACAGACATCTACGTCATGGGCCACAGCTTTGCCGACATGGACGCGGTGGGCGCCGCCGTAGGCGTGTGCTGCGCCGCCCGGAAGCTGGGCCGGCGGGCCCAGATCGTCATTGACCTGGAGAAGAACGCCGCCCAGTCCGTGCTGGCCATGCTCCACCGCCTGCCGGAGTACGAGGAGGTCTTTGTGAACCCGGCGGAGGCCTTTGTGAAGATGCGCCCCGGGACGCTGCTGGTGGTGGTGGACACCAACCGGCCGGACCTGGTGGAGAGCCCCCAGATTCTGGAGTCCAGCAGCCGGGTGGCCGTCATCGACCACCACCGCCGGGCCGCCAGCTATATCGAAAACGCCGCCTTCAGCTTCCACGAGCCCTACGCCTCCTCCGCGTCGGAGCTGGTGACGGAGCTGCTGCAATACCTGGTCGAGCCCTCGACCCTCCTGCGGGAGGAAGCGGAGGCGCTGCTGGCCGGCATCGTGCTGGACACGAAGCACTTCACCCTCCGCACCGGGGGCCGGACCTTTGAGGCGGCGGCCTTCCTCCGCCGGGCGGGAGCCGACACGGCGGACGTGCAGCGGCTCTTCCAGGGGGATCTCAGCGGCATGGTGTCCAAGTACGACGTGATCCGCCAGGCGGAGCTGTACCGGCCGGACGTGGCCCTGGCCGTGGTGGGCCAGGACGGCGTGGACCGGGTGGCCGCTGCCCAGGCGGCGGACGAGCTTCTGACCCTGCGGGGTGTGAAGGCCTCCTTTGTGGTGTACCGCAGCGGGTCGGCGATCCAGATGAGCGCCCGGTCTCTGGGGGAGATCAACGTCCAGGTGATCCTGGAGGCCCTGGGGGGCGGCGGCAACTCCGCCACCGCCGGGGGGCGGATCGAGAACGGGGACATCCTGGATGTCCGGGACAAGCTGACCGGCGCCATTGACGCTTATTTTGAAAAATAACGGACCGTTGGTCTAAGGATAGAAAGGAAGTTTTCAGTATGAAAGTCATTTTACAACAGGATGTCAAAGGCCAGGGCAAGAAGGGCCAGATGGTGGAGGTCTCCGAGGGCTACGCCCGGAACTTCCTCCTGCCCCGGAAGATCGCCGTCCCCGCCACGGCGGACGCCATCAACACCATGAACCTGAAGGAGAAGGCGAAAAAGGCCGAGGAAGCCCGCCAGAAGGCACTGGCGGAGGAGACCGCCGAAAAGCTCAAAGAGTGCATGGTGAAGCTCACCGCCCGGGCGGGCGCGGGGGGCAAGCTCTTTGGCGCCGTCACCACCAAGGAGATCTCCGAGGGGCTCCAGAAGCAGTTCGGCATCGACATCCCCAAGCAGAAGCTGGTGCTGGAGGAGCCCATCAAGTCCTTCGGCAACTATGAGGTCAAGGCCCGCCTGGGCTTTGAGGTGGTCGCCACCGTCTACGTATCCGTGTTTGAGGAAAAATAACGCCCGATAGAGAGGGAGGCGGTTCGCCATGGCAAACGAAGACCTGCTCCTGCGCCAGATGCCCCACAGCCTGGAGGGAGAGCAGGCGGTGCTGGGGTCCATGCTCATTGACCCGGACTGCGTGAAGAACGTGATGGACCGGCTCCGGCCCGGGGACTTTTACCTCCGGCAGAACCGGGAGATCTTCGAGACCATCCTGACCATGTTCAACTACTCCCGGCCCATCGACGGCATCACCGTTTTTGGGGAGATGGAGAAGGCCGGGCTCACCGACGACAACACCCGCTCGTACCTGGCCCAGCTGATGGAGATTACCCCCACCAGCGCCAACGTCATGGAGTACGCCGCCATTGTCCAGGACAAGGCGCTGCTCCGCTCCGTGGCCCAGGCGGCGGGGGAGATCACCGCCCTGGTCCAGGAGGGCATGGGCGAGGCCGGGGAGATTCTGGAGGCGTCGGAACAGAAGATCTACGCCATCCGCCGGGGCCGGAGCGCCCAGGAGATGGTGTCCCTGGGGCAGGTACTCCCCGACGTGCTGGACCGCCTCAGCGAGATGAGCGAGCACGAGAACCACCTGCCGGGCCTGTCTACGGGCCTGTCCGCCATTGACAACAAGATTACGGGCCTGAACAAGTCGGACCTGATTCTCTTGGCGGCCCGGCCCGGCATGGGCAAGACCTCTCTGGCGCTGAACGTGGCGCTGAACGTGGCCAAGGGGGGAGGGACCGTGGCGGTGTTCTCCCTGGAGATGTCCCGGGAGCAGCTGGCCATGCGGCTCCTCAGCTCCGAGGCCCTGGTGGAGAACAACCGCCTGCGCACCGGCCTCCTCCGGGAGACGGACTGGGAGAAGATCGCCGGGGCGGCCACGGTGCTGAACCGGCTGGACGTCCGCATCGACGACAATCCCCTCCTGTCCGTGGCGGACATGAACGCCAAGTGCCGCCGCCTGGACGGCCTGAGCCTGGTGGTGGTGGACTACCTCCAGCTGATGACCTCCGCCGGGGGAAACAACCGGAGCGAGAACCGCCAACAGGTGGTGTCCGACATGTCCCGGATGCTGAAGATCATGGCCAAGGAGCTGAACGTGCCGGTGATCTGCCTGAGCCAGCTCAGCCGCGCCAATGAGAAGCGGGACGACAAGCGGCCCATGCTCTCGGACCTCCGGGAGTCCGGCGCCATCGAGCAGGACGCGGACATTGTGCTGTTTTTGTACCGGGACGACTATTACAATGAGGATTCGGAGAAGCACAATATTGCGGAGTGTATCGTAGCGAAGAACCGCCACGGGGAAACCGGCAAGGTAGAGCTCCGCTGGATGCCGGAGTATACCCAATTCTCCACCCTGGACAAGCGGTATGACGACGAGGACTGAGCTTCTGGAGCGGACTCCCCGCGCCGTCCTGCCGAAGCAGGGGGAGAAGGTCCTCTGCGCCGTCTCTGGAGGGCTGGACTCCATGTGCCTGCTCCATATGCTGGACGCGTGGTGTAAAGAGCGGGGCGGACGGCTTGTCGCCGCTCACTTCAACCACCGGCTGAGGGGCGGGGCGGCGGACCGGGACGAGGAATTTGTCCGGGAGACCTGCGAACAATGGGGAATTCCCTTGACCGTGGGCCGGGGAGACGTCCGGGAATACGCAAAGCGGGAGGGCCTTTCCGTGGAGGAAGCCGCCCGGACTCTGCGGTACGCCTTCCTGCGCCGGGCGGCGGAGGAGATGAAATGCGAACGCCTTTACACCGCCCATCACGCGGACGACAACGCCGAGACGGTCCTGCTGAACCTGATTCGGGGGACGGGCCTCAGGGGCCTGACGGGAATGGATTGGGAGCGGGACGGGCTTTGCCGCCCGCTGCTGGGCGTGACCCGGGAGGAGCTGGAGGCTTACGCCGCCCGGTGGAACGTCCCCCATGTGGAGGACGAGACCAACGCGGACCCGGAGATCGCCGCCCGGAACCTGCTGCGGCTCCAAGTAATGCCGCTTTTGAAAGAATTGAACCCCCGGGCGGTGGAGCATATTGGCCAAGCTGCCCAAAGACTCCGAGAGGTGGACCGTTCTTTGGAAGAGGAGGCCGTTGCCCACGCGGCTCAGGCGGAGGTTCGGGAGGGCCGGGTGACCCTCCCTATGGACGCCTTGGCGGAGGCCCCGGAGGCGGTGCGGCCCCGGATACTTCTGCGGCTCTTCGACCTCCTGGGCGTGGGGCGGAGGGACATTGGGGCGGCCCACCTGGAGGCGCTGATGAACCTGACCCGCCGCGCGGCTTGGGAGAAAGAGGGGCGGCTCAGCCTCCCTCATGGCGTTACCGCCCGCTATGGCCGTGGGCGGCTGATTCTGGAGACCAGGCCCCAGGACCTGGCGGAGATCCGGCTTTTGCCGGACAGTCCCCTCCGCTGGGGAGATTACACGCTGACCCTGCTGGACCGACGGGGGGACGGAGAGGGGATCGCCCTCTTCTGGCGGGAAAAGCCGGGGGAGAGCCCGGCGGTGACTGTGGCCCCCTGCCCGCCGGGGAACCGGCTGACTCTGCCCGGGGCCCATGGGGCGCGGACCGTGAAGCGCCTCTGTCTGGACCGCGGAATTTCCCCGGAGGAGCGGGACCGCCTGCCCGCCGTTTACGTGGGAGGAAAACTGGCCGCCGTGTGGCGGCTGGGTGTGGATACGGCCTTTGCGCGGTCGGGCGGCTTGCCCTGGTTTATAAAAATTGAGGAAACAGAAAAACAGATTGAGGAGGACGGACATGATGCGCAGTGAAATGGAGCAAGATATCCTGAAGGTACTGGTGACCGAGGAGGAGCTGAAGACCCGGGTGGCCCAGATGGGAGAGGAGCTCTATGAGAGGTTCCAGGGGAAGAAGCCCCTGTTTCTGGGGGTCTTGAAGGGCAGCTTCGTCTTCATGACGGACCTGGTCCGGGCCTGCCAGCTGAAAAGCGACGTGGAGTTTATCGCCGTCAGCTCCTACGGGAATTCGACGGCCTCCTCCGGCCGGGTGCAGATTGACCACGACCTCCGGCAGGACATCACCGGGCGGCACCTGATCATTGTGGAGGACATCCTGGACTCCGGCAACACCCTGGCCTTTTTGAAGCAGTACTTCCTGACCAAGGGCGCGGCGTCCATCACCATCGTCACCCTGCTGGACAAGCCCGCCCGGCGGGAGAAGGCCATCCAGGCAGACCTTTCCGGCTTCACGGTGCCCGACGAGTTTGTGGTGGGCTACGGCCTGGACTACGCCCAGATGTACCGGAACATTCCCTACATCGGCGTGCTGAAGCCGGAGGTCTACGCCGGAAAGTAACGAGCGCCGCCGCCGGGCGGTCCAAAGGAGGAATGCCGTCGTGTCCAAGCAAAACCGACCGTCCAACCTCAGCTTTCTGATGCTGGGGCTGGTGATCCTGTTGTGCCTGAGCTGGGTCTGGCAGCTGAACGGCCAGAGCGACCGGATGGAGTTTTCCCAGGTGGAGCAGCTCTTCCGGCAGGAGAAGGTGGAGTCCTTTGTCATCCGGGACAACACCCTGCTGATGACGCTGCGGGGGGAGCCGGAGGGCCGGAACACCCTGCGCTATGAGCTCTATGACTTCGACCTGTTCTACGACAGTCTGGGCCAGCTGGTGGAGGAACAGACCGCCAAGGGGGTCATCACCTCCTACGACTACCAGCAGGATCACTCGACGAACTGGCTGGAGATCCTGCTGCCCTTCCTCCTGACGGCGGCGCTGATCGGCGGCATGGGCTACCTGTTCCTGCTGCGGGGCCAGGGAGGCGGCATGGGGGCGGACCGCATGGCCCGCTTCGGCTCCGCCCGGACCCGGGGCCTCTCGGAGAAGGACAAGAAGGTCCGCTTCGAGGACGTGGCCGGGGCGGACGAGGAGAAGGAGGAGCTCCAGGAGATCGTGGAGTTTCTCCGGGACCCCCGGCGGTTCATCTCCCTGGGGGCCCGCATCCCCAAGGGCGTGCTGCTGGTGGGCCCTCCGGGCACGGGCAAGACGCTGCTGGCCAAGGCCGTGGCCGGGGAGGCCGGGGTGGGCTTTTTGTCCATCTCCGGCTCCGACTTCGTGGAGCTGTACGTGGGCGTGGGCGCGTCCCGGGTCCGGGACCTCTTCGACCAGGCGAAAAAGACCTCCCCCGCCATCGTCTTCATCGACGAGATCGACGCCGTGGGCCGCCAGCGGGGCACCGGCGTGGGCGGCGGGCACGACGAGCGGGAGCAGACCCTGAACCAGCTTCTGGTGGAGATGGACGGCTTTGCCGCCAACGAGGGCGTGGTGGTCCTGGCGGCCACCAACCGGGCGGACGTGCTGGACCCGGCGCTGCTGCGGCCCGGGCGGTTTGACCGGCAGATTTACGTGGGCCTCCCGGACATCAAGGGCCGGGAGGACATCCTGAAAATTCACGTGAAGGGCAAGCCCCTGGCGGAGGACGTGGACCTGCGGACGCTGGCCCGGGGCACCGCCGGGTTCACCGGGGCGGATTTGGAGAACCTGGTGAACGAGGGGGCCCTGCTGGCCGCCCGGCGGGACCGGGACTATATCACCATGGGGGACCTCCACGACGCGGAGATCAAGGTCCTGGCCGGGCCGGAGAAGCGGAGCCGGGTGGTCTCCCAGCACGAGCGGGAGCTGACCGCCTGGCACGAGGCGGGCCACGCCGTGGTGATGGAGACCCTGCCGGAGCACGACCCGGTGAATCAGATCACCATTGTTCCCCGGGGACAGGCGGGAGGCATGACCATCGCCCTGCCGGAGGAGGACCGGACCTTCCTCTCCAAGCGCTATATGGAGGACCGGATCGTGGCGCTCCTGGGAGGCCGGGTGGCGGAAAAGCTCTGCCTGGGGGACATTTCCACCGGAGCGGGCAACGACATCCAGCGGGCAACCAGCATCGCCCGGAAGATGGTGGCGGTGTACGGCATGAGCGAGACCATCGGGTCCGTGGCCTTTGAGGGGGGCCACGACGAGGTCTTTATCGGCCGGACCATGAGCCAGGGCCGAAGCTACTCCGAGGCCGTGGCGGCCCAGATCGACGAGGAGGTCCGCCGGGTGGTGGACGAGGCCGGCCGCCGCTGCGAGGACATTTTGACGGAGAAGCGGGACATCCTGGACGCCGTGGCGGCCTACCTCCTGGAGCACGAGACCATGGAGCGGGAGGCGTTCCTGGAGGTGTATTCCGGGAAGACGCCGGAGACGCCAGCGGCGGAGGGAGCGCCGGAATAAGTGAAGATCAGCCAGGAGCGGTGCTCCTGGCTGATGAACGTTTCGGAAGGGGGGACTGGGATGACAGCGGTTGGCTATCTTCGGGGGGAACGGGCGGAGGTGATCGTCTGCCGGGGGTCCGCCCTGTCCTATCCCCGGCACAACCACGTTTCGACGCTGACCGTGGGCCTTGTGCTGGAGGGGGCGGTGGAGCTGGCGACGGACCAGGGGAAAAAGCTCTGCCGGGAAAACGGCCTGTTCGCTTTCCCGCCCTACGTGCCCCACGGCCTGAAGGCCAGGGCCCCTTATACGCTGGTGAGCCTGTGCGTTTCCAAGGAGCTGATGGCCCGCGGTGGTCCGGGAGAAGCACGAGTGGCGGCGGCCGCCCTCCTGCGGAGGGCCCTCGGACAGCCGGAGGCGGAGAAAAGGCTGCTGGAGGGCCTGTCCGCTCTCTCCGGTGAACGAGACCGGCGGGAAGGGCCCCTGGCAGGCCTCCGGGCAAGGCTGGAGGCGGAGCCGGAGCTCCCGTGCAGCCTGGAAGACATGGCGGCGCTGGTCTGTATGAGCAAGTACCACCTGGTCCGCGCCTTTCGGCGGGAGGCAGGGCTGACGCCCCACCAGTTCCAGCTCCAGAACCGGGTCCGCAAGGGCCAGCGGCTGCTGGGCGGACCGGCTACCGTGGCGGAAGCGGCCGCCGCCGCGGGCTTCTGTGACCAGAGCCATTTTGACCGGCACTTCAAGCGGCTGGTGGGGCTGACCCCGGCGGATTACAAGCGGTCCTGCGGGGCGCTTCCCTCGCTTAAAGCAGGGCCGGGATGAACTTCGCGAACAGGCAGAGGCCCTCCGGTCCCGCCGTCACCTCGTGGAGCTCCCCCTTGGGCAGGATGGAAACGACGCCGGGCGCGTAGACCAGCCGTGTTCCGCCGGTGACGCAGACGCCGCTTCCGGCAAGAACCTCGTGGGTTTCCAGCTGGGTCTGGTGGACGTGGGCGCCGATGGCTCTGCCGGAGGCGACGCGGACCAGATGATAGCTGAACTGCCCGCCGGTCTCCCGGCCGGTGACGAGGTGCTTGAGCTCCACGCCCGCGAAGGTCTGGTGGGGATTCCACGGGAGCTCACCGAAGGGGATCTCCCGGTCCGGAAGGCGCAGCCGTCCTTCCGCGCTGAAGCGTTCAAATAACTCTTTCGGTTCCATAGATGCGGCTCCTCTCAAACGATATCGGCCGGCGCCAGCCTGACCATATATTATCGCAGAGGGAAGGATTTGCCTTGTACAAAATTGCGGTTTGCCTGCAGAAGAAAAAACGGCCCCTCCGGTTAAGCCGGAGGGGCCGCTGCTCGCTGTGAATTAAATTAATCCCTGAGACAGCATAGTGCCCGCCACCTTCATGAAGCCCGCGATGTTGGCGCCCAGCACCAGGTCGCCGGGCTTGCCGCACTCCTCGGCGGCGGTGTAGATGTTGTGGAAGATGTTGGTCATGATGGTTTTCAGCCGCCGGTCCACTTCCTCGAAGCTCCAGGCGTAGCGCATGGAGTTCTGGCTCATCTCCAGGCCGCTGGTGGCAACGCCGCCGGCGTTGGCGGCCTTGGCGGGGGCGAAGAGGAGCCCCGCGTGCTGGAACTCCTGGATGGCCTCCGGGCGGCAGGGCATGTTGGCCCCCTCCGCCACGGCGATGGTCCCATTTTTCACAATGGTTTTGGCAATTTCCCCGTCGATCTCATTCTGGGTGGCGCAGGGCAGAGCAATGTCGCAGGGGATGGTCCAGATGCCCCGGAAGCCCTCGGCATAGGTGCTGCCGGGGATTCGGTCCGCGTATTCCTTGATGCGGCCCCGGTGGCCCAGCTTGATGTCCTTCACCACGTCCAGGTCAATGCCCTTGGGGTCGTGGATATAGCCGTTGGAGTCACTGAGGGCCACTACCCTCGCCCCCAGTTCCGTGGCCTTCTGACAGGCGAAGATGGCCACGTTGCCGCTGCCGGAGATGACCACGGTCTTGCCCTGGAAGCTGTCCCCCTTCATCTTGGAGAGCATCTCCTGGGTCAGGTAGCACAATCCGTAGCCCGTGGCCTCCGTGCGGACCAGGGAGCCGCCGAAGCTCAGGCCCTTGCCCGTCAGCACGCCGGCGGCGTAAGTGCCCCGGACCCGGCGGTACTGGCCGAAGAGGTAGCCGATCTCCCGGGCGCCCACGCCGATGTCCCCGGCGGGCACGTCCACGAACTGGCCGATGTGCCGCTGGAGCTCGGTCATGAAGCTCTGGCAGAAGCGCATGACCTCCTCGTCGCTCTTGCCCTTGGGGTCGAAATCCGCGCCGCCCTTGGCCCCGCCCATGGGCAGGGTGGTGAGGCTGTTTTTGAGGATCTGCTCAAAGCCCAGGAACTTCAAAATGGAGAGGTTCACCGTGGGGTGGAACCGGAGGCCCCCCTTGTAGGGGCCGATGGCGGAGTTGAACTGGACCCGGTAGCCCCGGTTTATCTGGACCTGCCCCCGGTCGTCCACCCAGGGCACCCGGAAGGTAATGACCCGCTCGGGCTCCACGAAGGTCTCCACAATGCCCTTCTTCTCATACTCGGGATGCTGGTCGATGATCTGGTCCAGGCTCTCCAGGAACTCCAGAACCGCCTGGTGGAATTCCTTCTGGTCCGGGTCCCTGGTGACCACCTGGGAGTAGACGCGCTGGAGATACTCGCTCTTCAACATGAAAGATCGCCCCTTTGTCCGGCCCTGCCGCCGCCTCCCTTAGCGTGCCCCAAAGTGGAGCGGCTATCCCATTTTCTGGGAGTTTTGGCGGTAAAGCGGGCCGGGAATTTTCCTGACTATAGAATATAGGAAAAACGGGGCCTCGCACAAGAAATAAATTTCCTAAAATACGGGGGAAATTTTGCGCTGATTTAAAGCGAAAATCACAAAAAGGCCCCGGCGAAGGCCCGCCGGGGCGCTGGCTTACTGATAAAAGCGGTGGCAACCGATGGTCTGCCGGTAGGTGCGGCTGGAGTCGATCCAGGTTCCCTGGGACAGAGCCGGGGCAAAGAAATAGAGGGCGTCCCCCGCGGTGTTCTCCCCGGACAGGGCCCGCCGGGCCGCCTCCAGGGACAGCTCCGTGGGTTCATTCGTCACGGTGCCGTTGGCCACCGGCTCGAACTGCACGCCGTTTTCATCGTCAAAAATCACGCCGGGGATGCTGTCGGGGAAGTCCCCGCTGGACACCCGGTTCAGCACCACGTTGCCCACGGCGATCTGGCCCTCCAAGGGCTCTCCGCCGCTCTCGGCGTGGATGATGCGGGCCAGCCAGTAATAGTCCATGGCGTCATGGGCCGCTCCGGAAGAGGTCACCGCCGCGCCGTCCAGCCAGGGGTCCCACCGGACGCTTCCGCCCAGGGCCTCCGCCGTGAGGCGCAGGGGCACATAGGTCCGGCCCTCCACCACGTCCACGACGCAGGGATAGTGTTTGCCGTTGACGGTGAGAACGTTCCCGTCAGGGTCCGCCGAGAGAGACGCGTCCTCCGAGACGGCCCGGGCGGCGCGGCCGTCCCACCAGACATTCCAGTCTCCCAGGGCCTCCAGCAGGTCCCGAAGGGGGGCGTAGGTGGTGCCTTCCTCCACGTAGGCGGAGGTTTCCAGAAGTTCCCCATCCACTTGGAGGTTGGCGGGCCGGGCGGCCTGGACGGGGAGGCACAGAGCCGCGGCGGCGAGAAGTCCGACAAAGAATGTTCGTTTCATGTGTTTCCTTACGTTTCCTTTCTTGTGTGGAGTTCACCAAACAGGATACCGGAAACGGCGGCCCGGGGCAACCCTCAAAATCTGGAGGGAGAGGGAGGACCTGGAAAGCAGACAGGGAACCGGCGTTCCCGGTTCCCTGTTTTCGCGTTTTTTCACTTTGACTGCGCTCGGGCCCGGAGTTGTTCCTCCGTGACGGCGTAGGCCTTCTCCGCCCAACGGTCCGCGGGCCGGTCCACCGGCAGGGGCTTGCCCCGGCGGGCGTAAACGGCGGCGGCCACGGTCTCCAGCAGCTTGGGGTTTTTCACCAGCAGAGGCCCCGTGAGCTGGGAGGCGAAGACGTTTTTCCAGTGGAAGCCCTCCGGTCCCCGCTCCTTCTCGTTGCCGAAGCCCAGGTCCAGCCCCGTCAGCAGCGGCGTCTCCACGCCGGAGACCATGCCGCACTTGTTCATGAAGCCCACGATCGCCTCGGGGTAGAGGTCCGTATGGCCGTACACGTCCCCGACGATGCGTTTTTTACCGTGCTCCACGGTGAAGGAGGCCAGGCCCAGGCCCTCGTAGGAGCTGCCGTCCGCCTCCTTCGCGGATTTGCCCAGCAGGTCCATGGCGGTTCCGGCGAAGAGCATGGCGGCGTTGTCCTGCGCGGCGGCCTTCAGCGGTTCCGCATAGCGGGAGAAGTCCGCCATGGCGGCCCGGGCGGCGCGCTCGGTTCCTGCGCCCATGTAGAAGAAGTCCCCCCGGGAGATGTCCGCCCCGCCGCCGGGAGAGACTTGTTCCACGGTCACGTCACAGTCCAGGTGCTCCAGATAGCGCTTCAAGGCCAGCACGTTGGCCCGGCTGCCGTAGAGGCCCATCAGGTCCGGATAAAAGTGGATAATCCGCACGTCCATGCCTCACGCCTCCTTTTCCACGCGGCTGAGAATCTTGTCCCGGTCGGAGAAGCAGGTGACCACAAACAGCTCCTCGTCCCCATTGTTCTTCAGCTCCGACGTCGCCGCGGCGATATCCGGCTCCACGGACCAGTTGTCCAGCTCCGTGAAGGAGAACCGCTCCGCCAAATCGTTGCAGTACCGGCCCGCCAGCACCACCCGCTTTACGTGGGGGGCGCAGAGCTGGTCGAAGTCGATGTCCCACAGCCAGCTGGTCTCGCTGGTGAAGTACTTCCGGCTCACCGCGTCCACGATGACCAGCACCGCGCAGTCCTTCTCCGAGGCGGCGATGTACCGGAGGTTCGTGTCGTAGGCAATGGAATTCTCATGCTTGCTGGTCAGCAGGGTTCCGTGATGGGCCCCCAGGCGGAAGGTCTGCATCCGGCCGTTTTTCAGCAGATAGTTGCTGAGGACGGAGGCGGCGGTCCCGCCGGATACGCCGCACTCCCGGCAGGCGGCGTAGGCCGCCAGGATGTTGTAGATGTTGTAAATGCTGCGGAAGGCCAGGGCGATGGTCACGCCGCCGTCGAGGGTCACTTGGGCGTTCTCCAGGTCTACGGCCGTAACGGTGTAGTCCGTCTCGGGCTTCTTATGGCCGCAGTTCGCGCAGCGGTAGGCCCCGATGTGGTTGTAGTGCACATAGTCGTACTCCATGGGGGCGTGGCACAGGGGGCAGTGCGCCCCGTCGTGATAGACTCCGGTAGGCGCGTCTGTGGAGATGGAGCACCGGTCCAGGCCAAACCACTTGACCTTCTCCCACCCCTGGGCGAAGCAGGAGGACAGGGGGTCGTCGGCGTTCAGGATCAGCTCCGTCTCGGGATGGAGGGCGGGGAGGATGGCGTCATAGACCCACTCCGGGTGCCCGTTCCGGGTGAGCTGGTCCCGGTAGAGGTTGGTAATGACAAACTCCGTAGGGTGGAAGAACTGGAACGTGCGGGCGGCGTAGCGCTCGTCGGACTCGATGAGGAGCACGTCGGCCCTCACCTTTCCACTCAGGGTGGCGTGGGTCAGCACCAGGGTCGTCACGCCCTCGATCTGGTTGGAGCCCTCCTCGTTGTAGACGACGGTTTTCCCGTCCGCCCGGAGGACGGCGGCGATCATCTCCACCGTGGAGGTCTTGCCATTGGACCCGGTGACGGCGATGATGTGCTCCGGCAGCGTCACCCGCCGGAGGACGTCCGGGCAGACCTTCAGGGCGAACTTCCCCGGCATGGAGCTGCCCTTGCCGACGAGCTTTCCCACAAAGTGCCCCAGCTTGCAGACGATAATGGCTAAAAATGTTCTCACCGTTTCCTCCGATCCGCCTCATAGGCCTCCCGCAGCTCCGCGAACGCGCGGGTGGGGGCGCCGTCGGCGTCCTGGAATTTCAGGGGCAGGGCGAAGAACAAAAAGTCCTTCCGGCCCCGCACCTTTTTCAGGCACAGGTTCTCAATGCTCAATACGCTGTCCTTCAAGAGAATGTGGTGGATGGGCAGACGGCTGTCGGACATCCGGTCGATGCTGATGGCGTCGGTGCCCACGCCCTTGAGGCCCCGGGAGACCAGGTATCTGGCCGCTTCCTCGTCCGGGACGGGGAAGGCGTCCTCCAAAAAACGCTCCGTGCCCCAGCGGTCCTCCCAGCCGGTGTAAAACAGGATGAAGTCGGCGCAGTGAATGGCCTCATAATTGGACCGGAGGAACGCCTCCGTGATGACGGGGCCCTCCTCGGACACGTCCAGCACCGTCGCCCGGCCGGAGAACTGGGACATGGGCATCTGATCCAAGGTCCGCCCGTCCCGGAGCAGATGGGCGGGCGCGTCCATGTGGGTGCCGGTGTGGGAGGAGAGGGTCAGCAGGGTCTCCCGGAAGCCGTCCTTCGTCAGGGTGCAGGCAGGGGAGAGGCTGGGGGCCGGCGTGCCGGGATAGATGGGGATCTCCGGGGTAATGGTGTGGGTCATGTCGATCAGCATGGGAAGCGCTTCCTTTCCTATCAGTATTGACGGTTTTTGCGGTCCGAAAACCGTTGTCTCTATTTTTCCAGGTAAATCATTAAGGCGGCCACGTCCGCCGGGGACACCCCGGAGATGCGGGACGCCTGTCCCAGGTCCAGGGGCCGCACCGCGTTCAGCTTCTCCCGGGCCTCCAGCCGGAGGCCCTGGATGGAGCCGTAATCCAGATCCGGCGGCAGACGGTGGGAGGCCATTTTCCGGAAGTCCTCCACCTGCTTCTCCTGGCGGCGGATATAGCCCTCATATTTCACGGAGATCTCCACCTGTTCCCGCACGTCCGGCGGCAGGTCCGGCCTCCCGGGGTCAAAGGGGGCCAGCTCGTCATAGTGAATCCGGGGCCGCCGCAGCAGCGCGTCCAGGGGGCAGCCCCCGGCTGCATCTGCCGTGTCCTTGGAGCGGAGAAAGGCCGCTAATGACCGCGAGGGAGAGGCCCCGGTGCGGCTCAGGCGCTTGATCTCCCGCTCCACGGCGGCGTATTTCTCCTCCACGGCCCGGAGGCGCTCCTCGCTCACCAGGCCGATGTCATAGCCCCGCCTGGTCAGCCGCAGGTCGGCGTTGTCCTGCCGCAGCAGAAGCCGGTACTCGCTCCGGGAGGTCATGATCCGGTAGGGCTCGTTGGTGCCCTTGGTCACCAGGTCGTCAATCAGGGTTCCGATGTAGCTCTCCGACCGGGAGAGGACGAAGGGGTCCTGGCCCCGGAGCTTCCGCACGGCGTTGACCCCGGCCACGAAGCCCTGGACCGCCGCCTCCTCGTAGCCGGAGGAGCCGTTGAACTGCCCCGCGCCGTAAAGGCCGGGGACGGCCTTCACCTCCAGGGTGGGGGCCAGGGCCAGGGGGTCAATACAGTCGTACTCGATAGCGTAGGCGGGCCGGGTCATCACCGCCCGGCGGAGGCCCGGGACGCTGTGGAGCATTTGAATCTGGACCTCCTCCGGCATGGAGGAGGAGAAGCCCTGAATGTAGACCTCCTCGGTGTCCAGGCCCATGGGCTCCACGAAGAGCTGGTGCCGGAGCTTGTCCGGAAAGCGGACGATTTTCGTCTCAAAGGAGGGGCAGTACCGGGGCCCCACGCCCTCGATGAGGCCGGAGTACATGGGGGCCCGGTCCAGGTTTGCCTGGACGATGCGCTTCGTCTCCTCCGTGGTCCAGGTGAGCCAGCAGACCGCTCGGTTCTCCGGGGCCTCCCGGGTGGAGTAGGAGAAGGGGACGGGCAGCTCGTCGCCGGGCTGGACCTCCATCTCGTCAAAGTCCACGGTCCGGGCGTTTACCCGGGGGGGCGTGCCGGTCTTGAAGCGGCGGAGGGGGAGGCCCAGCTTTTGAAGGGACTCCGTCAGCCGGGAGGCGGCGTGCATGCCGTCGGGGCCGGAGTCCTCCACCCACTCGCCCACGATGGTCCGGCCCGTCAGGTAGGTCCCCGTGGCCAGGATCACGGCCCGGACGGCGAACACCGCCCCGGTGGCCAGGACGACGGCGGAGACCGCGCCGTGGTCCGTGCGGACCTCCACCACCTCGCCCTGGCGGACGGTGAGGTGCTCCTGGCGCTCTAAGGCGCGCTTCATGCGGCCCTGGTACCTCCGGCGGTCCGCCTGGGCCCGGAGGGACCAGACGGCGGGGCCCTTGCCCTTGTTCAGGAGGCGGTACTGGATGCAGCACTCGTCGGCGGCCTTCGCCATCTCGCCCCCCAGGGCGTCCAGCTCCCGGACCAGGTGGCCCTTGCCGGTGCCGCCGATGGCGGGGTTGCAGGGCATGTTGCCTACGGCGTCCAGGTTGATGGTGAAGACGATGGTCTCCAGCCCCAGACGGGCGGAGGCCAGGGCCGCCTCGATGCCGGCGTGGCCGGCGCCGATGACGGCGACGTCGAAGGTTCCTGCTTGAAACTCTCGCATGGCTTCAGCTCCGATGGGCATACCGGTTCTCCGTCCGGCCCATCAGCCAATCCACGGAGACGTCGTAGAACTCCGCTACGCGCAAAAGAGAACTATACCGGGGCTCCGTGCCTAATTCCAGGTTTTGGTACCCACGCATGGAAAGCCCCATTTCCGCCGCAACTGCGGGCTGGGACATATGCAGCTCTTTACGCAGCATCTTTAACTTCTCAGAAAAGTCCATAGTTCCCCCTTGACATACCTAGATTTGTGTGATATCATTAAACCATACCTAAATATACGTGAATTGGAGGGTACTACTATGACCGACATCCCCCAAATTGTCGAAGACCTGTACAATCAACTGGTCACGATTCCCGACGAGAAGGACTGGCCGAAGTACTTGGGCGGCAACACCCTCGTTGCCCACGATTTATATTCCTTTTACTACGGCCTCCGAGCGGGCTTTCAGCTGGCGGGCGCCCTGCGGGAGGAGGAGCTTACCCTCCTTGAAGAGTGACCACCGCCACCTCGGGCCGGTTGAACAGCCGGAAGGTGGGACCGGAATTCCCCAGGCCCCGGGTGACGAACAGCATGGAGTCGTTTTCCCGGTACAGCCCCGCCGTGTAGGAGGGGAAGAAGGTCCGGTCCGTGGACACCAGCCCGTCGGTGAAGGGCAGGCGGATCACCCCGCCGTGGCCGTGGCCTGAGATCACCAGGTCCGCCCCCAGCAGGCTGTACTGCTCCGGGAAGTAATTGTTCCGGTGGGCCAGCAGAATCCAGAAGGGGTCCTCGTAGACATGGGCGGCTCGGACCTCCTCCGCCAGAGCTTCCGGGGACTTCTGGTCGGCGTAGCCGTTGGGGTCGTCGATGCCCGCCAGGAGGATGCGGCTCCCATTCCGCTCCAGCTCCACAAATTGGTTGGACAGCACCGTCACCCCCTGGGCCTCCAGGGCTTTTTTTAATTCCGGCACGTCCCCGATGGCCCACTCGTGGTTTCCGGTGACGTAGTAGGTGGGGGCGATGTCCGCCAGGCCCGCCGCCGTCTCCCCGGCGTAGCCCTCGGGAATGTCCCGGAAGGCGTCCAGCAGGTCCCCCACTAAAAAGATGTATTCCGGCTCCTGGGCCCGGACGGCCTCCAGGAGCGTTTCGTTTTGTTCGCCAAAGTACGTGGAGTGCAGGTCCCCCAGCACCACGAAACGGCAGCCGTCAAAGCCCCGGGGCAGGTCCTGAAAGAAGGGGGAGAAGAAGGAGACCTGCAGGGCCGTGTTGCCCCAGTGGACGTAGAGCCCCGCCAGAACCGCCAGAGCCAGCAGGAACAGCAGCCCCCGCCCCCGGCGGCGGGGCCGTTTGGAACGCCTTGCCATCAATACCTCCAGGCCGCAAAGCAGCAATCATACCATGATACGTGTAGTATAGCACAGGGAGTATTTCCCTGGCGAGAGGAAAAATACACAAAGAACGGGCGAAGGGATACAGAAAACTTCGTGCGCCCCGCCGCAGAAAGGCCGACCTTAGGCGGGAGTGACGAAACCCGCCGGACGAAATATGAAATTTTTATGAAATACAGAAAATTCCACTTGCATTCTGTTACCCGGTGTGATATAGTACCTTACAGAAATTTCAAGAGAGGAGACGACAGATATGAGAATTTTTTCACAAGCATTACCGGACGATTTGGACGACATGATCTTTCTGGATGAGCCTTGGACTCACAGCGATCGCTGAAAACCGGAAGCCACGCCGTCGGCGTGGATTTTTCTTTTTCTGCGAATCGGGCCTGAGCGCCCGTTGACGATAGGACGGCCCCCGGAGAGCGGCGGCCGTCAGGCTGTTTCCATACGGCCCTGTCCAAATACCTGATACGCTTGAAACCGCACGATCATTCGATCGTGCGGTTTCTTTTGCGGAATGGGGTTTTAAGTGCCTTCCAGGTACTCTTCCAGGCAGAGCCCTTGGCTCATGATCTCCCCGGCGGCCTCTTCTCCTACGTAGCGGTAGTGCCAGGGCTCGTAGCCCACGCCGGTGAGGGCGCTTTTCTCCGTGGGGTAGCGGAGGATGAAGCCGTACTCGGCGCAGTGCTCCATCAGCCACTTCTGGACCGCAGTGTCCTCCTGACCCTCGTCCAGGAGCTGGTAGGACTTGTCCACGATGTCCACCGCCAGGCCCGCCTGGTGCTCGCTGGCGCCGGGGCGGGCCACCCAGACGGCGGCCTGTTCCTCTGCCACCTCCCGGGAGGAGGCTGTGGAGAGGCAGGAGAGGACCTTCCGCTCGAACAGCTCCGTCTGCTTCTCCCAGGTCCGATAGGAGGAACAGATGGTAGGCTGGAGCCCCGCCGCCCGGCAGGCGTCCATCATCCGCTGAAGGGCGGGATAGGCCCGCTTGTCGATGGAATGGCCGCCCGCCAGCTGGGTGAACTCCGGGACCTGGAAGTCCTCCGGCAGGGGGTGGTCCCCGTTGACCAGGATCAGGTTCCAGCCGTCCTGGGAAACGTCGTCCTCCTTGCCGGAGTGAACGGCCCCGGGGACCGCCAGGACGCGGACGGACCCGCCGCCCCCGGTCCCCGCCGCGGCTTGGGCGGCCCGGTTTCCCGCGGCCTCGGCCCGGCCCAGCAGGAAGCCGCCGGCGAACAGCGTCAGCCCCAGCAGGAGCAGAAGGGGGAGGGGAGACCGCCGCCTTTCCCGCCGGGAGGGCGCGAGGCGGCGGGGTCTGGAAATCGTGGGCTCGTCCCACTGGGCGGGAGCGGCGGCATAGTACTCCCGGCCGGGGAGGGGGAATTCATGTACGGTGCAGGAATGGACAGACATCAAAACAGCTCCTTTGCTCTTGAACTGTCTCTATGATACGGCTTGTCCCCGTCGAAACCGAAACATTCCTGCATCAAGGTCTCACCATTTTTGCATCGAAGCTGCATCGGTGGCCTCGTGGCCATAGCTCACGGCGATTTCCCCGTCCACGGCGCTCCAGTCCAGGGTGAAGCTGAAGTCCAGCTCGTTCCACTCCTTCACGATCCAAAAGAGGCTTTTGCAGTCCGGCAGGCGGAAATACGCGGAGGTATCGAAGTCCTCCCCCGGAACGTACTCCAGCCCCAGCCGGTCCAGGATCGCCTCTCCCAGCTCCAGGGCGGAGGCGTCACAGGAGACGCCGTCCATACTGCGGAAGACCAGGTGCAGAATCTGCCCGCTCTCCCCGTCCAGCACGGCGGAAAGGGTGATGCGCCGGGCTTTGTCATAGGTGGTGGCTTCGATGAAGCTGGCGCTGGAGAGGTCCGTCTGGTCCCGGAGATAATACCGGGACCAATCCCAGGAATCGCCGTCGGCCTCCGCCAGCCGCGCCGCCGACGAAGGCAGGAGGAGCGTCCCCAGGTCCGCCAGGGCCTCCCGGAGCCGCCGCATCTCCCGTTCCCGGTCCGCGCCCTCCAGCTCCTGGCTCATGAGCGTGATGTTCTCCGGCGTCTCCTGCCACTGGACCAGCAGCCAGATGCGCCCCGGCAGCTCCGGGGGCTTGGCGGGAAAGTTGCTGTCCTCCGCCAGGGGCTCGGCGTGGACGGTCCCGGTGAGTCGTCCGTCCTCCAGGGTGGAGAGCCGCAGGGGCAGCAGGGCCAGGGCCGCCACGGTCAGCACCGTCAGGATGGGGAAGAGCCAGTTTTTCCAGTTTCGCACGGTGCGTCCCCTCCTTTTAAATGGACCCGGACCCGGGTGCCCCGGCCCGGCTCGCTCTCGATTTCCAGCGTTCCGCCGTGGAGCTCCACGATGCGGCGGCACAGGGCCAGCCCCAGCCCCGCGCCCCCCTGGGCCCGGGAGCGGGACTTGTCCACCATGTAGAACGCCTCCGTCACCCGCTCCAGCTCCTCCGCCGGGATGCCCTTGCCCTGGTCCGTCACCTGGATGCAGGCACCGCTTTCCTCCGGGAAGCCCTCCAGCAAAACCTCGCCGCCCTGCTCCATGGCCTTCCGGGCGTTGTCCAGCAGGTTCACGCAGACGGTCTCCATCAGGTCCGGCTCCATCAGCGCCGGGACGCCCTCGGCCCGGACGGTAAGGAAAATCCCCGCCTGCTGGAGCGGCGGCTCCATGGCCCCGGCCACCCGGCGGAGGAACGCGTCCAGGGGCACGGAGCGGAGGGGGAAGTCCTGCCGGTCCAGGACGATGAGGTCCAGCAGCTTCCGGCTCAGGGCCTCCAGCCGCCGCCCCTCGCCGAAGATGTACCCGGCGCTCTCCCGGACCTGCTCCTCCGAGGCGGGGCGGGAGCGGAGAAGGTCCGCGTAGCCGATGATGGAGGTCAGGGGCGTCTTGATCTCGTGGGCGAAGCTGCCGATAAAGTCCTCCTGGCGGCGGGCGGCGGACTTCAGCTCCGCCACCTGCCGCTGGATGCGGTGGGCCATGACGTTGAAGTCCGCCGACAGCTGGGCGATCTCGTCGTCCCCGTCCACCCGGACCCGCTGGTCCAGCTCGCCCTCCGCCATCCGCCGGGCGGCGGCGGAGAGGCGTCCCAGGGGACGGACCAGCATAGCGGCCACGGCCAGGGACAGCGCCCCCACCGCCCCGGTGAGGACCAGCATCAGGGAGAAAAAGCTCTGGTACTGCTCCGACCGGGAGCGGAACAGCTCGCCCACCTCCCGGCAGTTCTCCAGGTAGAGGATGCCGTCCTCCAGGGCCAGGGGGCTGGCGGCGTGGAGGCAGATCCGCCCGTCCCCCAGGGCCTCCATCACCCAGCCCCGCTGCCCGGCGGGCAGCTGGGAGGTGAGCGTCCCCGCGTCTACGGGCAGGGTCCCGCTGCCCCCCAGGGCCGTCCCGGCCTCGTCGCTGAGGCGGAAGGACACCGTTCCCCGCCCCGTGGCGATGGTGATGCCCCCGGCGGCCTTGGCCAGCTCCCGGCGGCTGTAGAGGGGGTTGAAGGCCAGCTCCTGGGCCAGGGCGAAGCGGAGGAGGTCGTTTTCCTCGTACAGCGCCGACACCTCCCGGTCCAGGGAGGCGTGAAACTGGGCGTTGATGAGGGCGTAGCCCCCGGCGGAGCAGGCCAGGGCGGTGATGAGGACCATGCTGCAAAAGAGCTTCCAGAACAGCTTCATGCTTCTATACCTCTAAGCGGTAGCCCACCTTATAGACCGCCACCAGCCGGTTCTCCAGCCCCAGTTTCTTCCGCATCCGCTGAATGTGGAGGTCCACGGTCCGGCTGTCCCCCAGAAATTCCTCCCCCCAGACCTTTTCGTAAATGCGGTCACGGTAGAGGGCGATGTTTTTGTTCTGCGTAAAGAGCAGCAGCAGGTCGTACTCCTTGGCGGTCAGGGCCACGGGGGAACCGCCTTTCCGGACCACATGGCTGGCGGTGTCGATCTCAATGTCCGGCGGCAGGGTGAGGACCCGCCCGGTCTTTCCGCAGCGGCGCAGGACGGTCTCCACCCGGGCCAGCAGCTCCATCAGCTCGAAGGGCTTGACAATGTAGTCCTCGGCCCCCAGGCGGAGGCCCTTCACCCGGTCCTCCAGTTCCCCCTTGGCGGTGAGGAAGATCACCGGCACCTCCAGGCTCTTGCAGTACTCCAGCACCTCATAGCCGTCGGCCTTGGGGAGCATGATGTCCAGCAGGGCCAAATCGAAGGGTTGACATTCCAGCTTGTCCGCCGCGTCCGCCCCGTCGGGGGCCCAGACGCAGCGGTAGCCCGCCCCTTCCAGAGCGGTGCGGATGAGGTTGGCGATGGGGGCCTCGTCCTCGGCAATTAAGATCTTGTTCATTCCGATTGCCTCCCTCCACAGGATACCCAATCAGTCTGCCACGCGCTCCCGTCATTTTTGCATCATGCGCGCGGCACTTTTATACCTATGATACTTCTCCCAAAAGGGCTTTGCAAGGGTGATATTTCTTGACAAATCCTGCCAAGAGTGATATGGTCAAGGTAGCCGTTTCGGAGGAAACGGCGGGGGCTTCCAACGGCTTTGCCGGGGGGAGCCTCAAAATAAAGAAGAGGGAACGAAAGGAGGAGAAACGTGAACAAAACCGATCAGCGCTATCACCATTTCGTGCAGATCCTGCGGGAGGAGCTGGTGCCCGCCATGGGCTGTACCGAGCCCATCGCCATCGCCTACGGCGCGGCCAAGGCCCGGGAAATTCTGGGCCGCCTGCCGGACAAGATCCTGGTGGAGGCCAGCGGCAACATCATCAAAAACGTCAAGAGCGTCGTGGTGCCCAACACCGGCGGGCTGAAGGGCATCGAAGCGTCTGCCGCCGCCGGCGCGGTGGCGGGAGACGCGGGGAAGATCCTGGAGGTCATCTCCCAGGTGACGGACGCCCAGAAGGAGGAGATCAAAGCCTACCTGGCCAGCCACGAGGTCCGGGTGGCCCCCGCTCCGGGAGACGTGGTGTTCGACATCATTGTTACCCTCACCGCCGGGGAGGACGCCGTCCGCCTGCGCATCGCGGACTATCACACCAACATTGTCCTGATCGAAAAGAACGGCGAGAAGCTGCTGGAGGCCGGAAATGTGGTCTCGGAGACCAATGCCAGCGGCCTGACGGACCGCAGCTGCATGTCCGTGGAGGCCATCGTGGACTTTGTAAACACGATGGACGTGGAGGATGTGCGGGAGATTGTCCAGCGGCAGATCGACTACAACTACGCCATTGCCCAGGAGGGTATGGCCCGCCCCTGGGGGGCCAACATCGGCAAGGTCCTCCGGGAGCACTACGGCGACGACATCAAGATCCGCGCCCGGGCCATGGCCGCCGCCGGGTCTGATGCCCGGATGAGCGGCTGCGAGATGCCGGTGATCATCGTCTCCGGCAGCGGCAACCAGGGCATCACCGCCTCGGTCCCCGTCATCGAGTACGCCAGGCACCTGGGGGCGGATGAGGAGAAAACCCTCCGGGCCGTCACCCTCAGCGACCTGCTGACCATCCATATGAAGACGGGTATCGGGCGGCTCAGCGCCTACTGCGGGGCCGTCAGCGCCGGGTGCGGCGCCGGCGCCGCCATCGCCTGGCTCAACGGCGGGGGCTTCGAGGAGGTGGCCCACACCCTGGTCAACGCCCTGGCTACCATTTCCGGCATGATCTGCGACGGGGCCAAGCCCTCCTGCGCCGCCAAGATCGCCGCCGCCGTGGACGCGGGACTGCTGGGCTGGAACATGTACCGCAGCAGCCAGCAGTTCTATGGAGGCGAGGGCATCGTCTCCAAGGGCGTGGAGAACACCATTGCCAACATCGGCCGCTTGGGCCGCCTGGGCATGCGGGAGACGGACCGGGAGATCATCCGCATCATGACCGGCCAGCCCCCCAAGGCGTAACGCTTCCACCCGGTATGCGCATGCGCAGGCTCCGCCGCGCGTATGCTGGAATAAGACCCTGACCGCGGAGCGGAATTCATGTGTGTGTGAACACAGAAAGAGAGGAATCGTTTTATGGCTGCTGAGAAAAAGGGCATGAGCCTTCCCCTGAAGCTGCTGATCGGCATCGCCGTCGGCATCGTCTGCGGACTGTTCCTGCCCGAGAGCGTCATGACCATTGTGGTCACCCTCAAGTATGTCCTGAACCAGCTCATCATGTTCTGCGTGCCCCTGATCGTCATTGGTTTCATCGCCCCCTCCATCACGAAGATGGGCTCCAACGCCACCCGGATGCTGGTGGTGGCCATCATCGTGGCCTACGTCAGCACGGTTCTGGCCACCCTGATGTCCATGATCGCGGGCTACATCCTGGTGCCCTTCCTGCCCATCGCCTCCAGCATGGAGGGCCTGAAGGAGCTGCCCGGCGTGGCCTTTGAGCTGAACATTCCCCAGATCATGCCCGTCATGAGCGCCCTGGTCTTCTCCGTCCTCATCGGCCTGGCCGCCGTGTGGACCAAGGCCAGGACCATCACCGCCGTGCTCCAGGAGTTCCAGAACATCGTCCTGAGCGTGGTCAAGAAGGTGGTTATCCCCATCCTGCCCTTCTTCATCGCCCTGACCTTCTGCGGCCTCAGCTACGACGGTACCATCACCAAGCAGTTCCCCGCCTTTTTGCTTGCCATCGTCATCGTCATGGCGGGCCACTACATCTGGATGGCGGTGCTGTACGGCTTCGCCGGTATGTACTCCGGCCGCAGCGCCATTGAGGTGGTGAAGTACTACGGCCCCGCCTACCTCACCGCCGTGGGTACCATGTCCTCCGCCGCCACGCTGGCCGTGGCTCTGGACTGCGCCCGGAAGAGCAAGAGCCTCCGCTCCGACATGGTGGAGTTCGGCATCCCCCTGTTCGCCAACATCCACCTCTGCGGCTCCGCCCTCACCGAGACCTTCTTCGTCATGATTGTCTCCAAGGTGCTCTACGGCCAGCTGCCCAACGTGGGCTCCATGATCCTGTTCATCCTGCTGCTGGGCATCTTTGCCATCGGCGCCCCCGGCGTCCCCGGCGGCACGGTCATGGCCTCCCTGGGCCTGATCACCGGCGTCCTGGGCTTCGACGGCGACGGCACCGCCCTGATGCTGGCCATCTTCGCCCTCCAGGACAGCTTCGGCACCGCCTGCAATGTCACCGGCGACGGCGCGCTGACCCTGATCCTCACCGGCTACGCCGAAAAGCACGGCATCAAGGAGCAGGCCATCAAGGCCGTGGACCTCTGATTCCGGCCTGACTAAAAAAAGAAGATTTGAAATCCGCGGCCCCCGGCTCGTTCGGGGGCTGCGGGTTTTCCCCTTTTTGGGCGGCGCCGGCCGTCCGAAAAACCGACAGGACCCGCTGTGCTTATTGATTTTGGGCAGATTGTTTTAAATGACTGGCAATTTCTTATGCTATTTATGTATTGCTTTCCAGAAAATGAACGATTATAATGGTAAGGCATTTGGGCAAACGTTTGCCAAGCGGCCGGCGGAGACCGCTGGCCAGCGGACGCAAAAAATAACGGAGGAATGAAAATGAGCAAAAAGTACTGCTACCTGTTCACCGAGGGCAACGCCAACATGCGGGAGCTGCTGGGCGGCAAGGGCGCGAACCTGGCCGAGATGACCAACATCGGCCTGCCTGTCCCCCAGGGCTTCACCATCACCACGGAGGCCTGCACCCAGTATTACGAGGACGGCCAGAAGATCAACGACTCCATTATGGCTGAGATCATGGAGTATATCACCAAAATGGAGGAGATCACCGGCAAGAAGTTCGGCGACCTGGAGAACCCCCTGCTGGTCTCCGTCCGCTCCGGCGCCCGGGCCTCCATGCCCGGCATGATGGACACCATCCTGAATCTGGGCCTCAATGAGGACGTGGTGCAGGTGCTGATCCGCAAGTCCAACAACCCCCGCTGGGCCTGGGACTGCTACCGCCGCTTCATCCAGATGTACTCCGACGTCGTGATGGAGGTGGGCAAGAAGTACTTCGAGCAGCTCATTGACGAAATGAAGGAGAAGAAGGGCGTCACCCAGGACGTGGACCTGACCGCCGACGATCTGAAGGAGCTGGCCGGCCAGTTCAAGGCCGAGTACAAGGCCAAGCTGGGCGTGGACTTCCCCTCCGACCCCAAGGAGCAGCTGATGGGCGCCATCAAGGCCGTCTTCCGCTCCTGGGATAACCCCCGCGCAAACGTTTACCGCCGGGATAACGACATCCCCTACTCCTGGGGCACCGCCGTCAACGTCCAGTCCATGGCCTTCGGCAACATGGGCGACGACTGCGGCACCGGCGTGGCCTTCACCCGGAACCCCGCCACCGGCGAGAAGAAGCTCTTCGGCGAGTTCCTGAACAACGCCCAGGGCGAGGACGTCGTGGCCGGCGTCCGCACCCCCATGCCCATCCAGGAGATGGCCGACAAGTTCCCGGAGGCCTTTGCCCAGTTCGAGAAGGTCTGCAAGATCCTGGAGGACCACTACCGGGATATGCAGGACATGGAGTTCACCGTGGAGGCCGGCAAGCTGTACATGCTCCAGACCCGCAACGGCAAGCGCACCCCCGCCGCCGCGCTGAAGATCGCCTGTGATCTGGTGGACGAGGGCATGATCGACGAGAAGCAGGCCGTGGCCATGATCGAGCCCCGGTCTCTGGACACCCTGCTGCACCCGCAGTTTGACGCCGAGGCGCTGAAGGCCGCCCCCGTGGCGGGCCACGCCCTGGGCGCTTCCCCGGGAGCCGCCAGCGGCAAGATCGTCTTCTCCGCCGAGGACGCCAAGGAGTGGGCCGCCCGGGGCGAGAAGGTGGTCCTGGTCCGCCTGGAGACCTCTCCCGAGGACATCGAGGGCATGAAGGCCGCCCAGGGCATCCTGACGGTCCGGGGCGGCATGACCTCCCACGCCGCCGTGGTGGCCCGGGGCATGGGCCGCTGCTGCGTGTCCGGCTGCGGCGAGATCAAGATGGACGAGGAGAACAAGAAGTTCGAGCTGGCCGGGAAGACCTATCACGAGGGCGACTGGCTGAGCCTGGACGGCTCCACCGGCAAGATCTACGACGGGGCCATTCCCACCGTGGACGCCACCATCGGCGGTGAGTTCGCCCGGGTCATGGGCTGGGCGGACAAGTACCGCCGCCTCCAGGTCCGCACCAACGCCGACACCCCCCATGACGCCGCCCAGGCCCGGAAGTTCGGCGCGGAGGGCATCGGCCTGTGCCGTACCGAGCATATGTTCTTCAACGACGACCGCATCCAGGCCATCCGGGAGATGATCTGCTCCGACACCGTGGAGCAGCGGGAGAAGGCCCTGGCCAAGCTGGAGCCCATGCAGCAGGGCGACTTCGAGGGCATCTACGAGGCCATGGAGGGCCTGCCCGTCACCATCCGCTTCCTGGACCCCCCCCTGCACGAGTTCGTGCCCACCGAGGAGGACGACATCGCGGCCATGGCCAAGGAAATGGGCAAGACCGTGGAAGACATCAAGGCCATCATCGCCGGACTCCATGAGTTCAACCCCATGATGGGCCACCGGGGCTGCCGCCTGGCGGTCACCTATCCCGAGATCGCCGCCATGCAGACCCGGGCCGTCATCAAGGCCGCCCTGAAGGTCCAGGCCAAGCACCCCGACTGGAAGATGGTCCCCGAGATCATGATCCCCCTGGTGGGCGAGGTCAAGGAGCTGAAATACGTCAAGAGCGTGGTGGTAGAGACCGCCGACGCCATCATCAAGGAAGCCGGGTCTGATATGAAGTACCTGGTGGGCACCATGATCGAGATCCCCCGCGCGGCCATCACCGCCGACGAGATCGCCAAGGAGGCGGACTTCTTCTCCTTCGGCACCAACGATCTGACCCAGATGACCTTCGGCTTCAGCCGCGACGACGCCGGAAAGTTCCTGGACGCTTACTATGACCGGAAGATCTACGAGAACGACCCGTTCGCCAAGCTGGACCAGACCGGCGTGGGCCGTCTGGTGGAGATGGCCGCGAAGCTGGGCCGGGGCGCCAATCCCGCCCTGCACCTGGGCATCTGCGGCGAGCACGGCGGCGACCCCTCCAGCGTGGAGTTCTGCCACCGTACCGGGCTGGACTATGTGTCCTGCTCTCCCTTCCGGGTGCCCATCGCCCGGCTGGCGGCGGCCCAGGCGGCCATCAAAGAGGGCTGAGTAAGGTCCTGAGGCTTTCAAAACAGCATAGACCCGTCAGGGCGCGTCACCTGGAATTTTCCAGGTGACGCGCCCGTTGGTTTTCGCAGACAGGGGAGGGAAAGACCTTGACATTCCGGGGAAAGGACGATATCATATTCACAGGAGAGAAAATCCGGAAGTCCGCGGCGGCGTTCCCTTTGCGCGCGGCTTCAGAGAGACACGGGAGGGGACGCATATGGAGGCGCTGCTTGTCAAACTCGGCATTCTGGCCGGGCTGTTCGGGTACATTGGGCTCTTCGGCCTGGTGCTTCTCCTGGCGTCTGTGATTTGGCTTATGATCCGAGTGGCCAATTTCGACTCCGTGGTGCCGGGGCTTTTGTGCATTTTGGCGTCCATCGCGCTGGTCGTGGGGGGCCTGCTGCTGACGCCCGCGCCGAAAGCCGTTGAAATGGAGCCCATGCGCCCTCCCTGGGAGGCGCCTCTGGAGGCGCTCAAGGACCAGGTGGGCAGGCTGAAGGACATTGGCCCCTGGGCCCGCTTTTTCAAGGACGAGGCGCCGCCGGAGGCTGCCCCGGAGAAGGGCGGAGCGGAGGAGCCTGAAATAGGAGCTCCGCCGGAAGACGCCGGAACGAAGACCGCCCCCGGGGGGCGGAACAAAATTCCTGACGGAGAAAACAGCGCATGACCGAGCGGTCATGCGCTGTTCTTATTCGAGTATTCACAGGTCCACCACGGTCACTTCATGCCCTGTGCGGGGCAGCAGCTTTCCCAGCACGTCCGCCGTTTTCAGCTTCAGGCTGCTGGTGCAGATGCAGGGATGGCAGCTCAAGTACTCCGCCTCGTACACCTCCCGCTCCATGAGGAGCCGGACCCGGTGCTCCCTGTCGTTCATCAGCCCCAGGATGGTGGCGGAACCGGGGGTGCAGCGGAGCAGCTCCCACAGGGCCTCCTCCGGCGCGAAGGACAGCCGGGCGGAGCCGATTTGGTGGGAGAGGTCCTTCGTGTGGAAGGGCTTGTCGGGCCCCAAGCAGAGGAGGTAAAACTGCGTCTTCTGCCGGTTGCAGAGGAAGAGATTTTTGCAGATGGGCACGCCCAGGACCCGGCTGACGGCGGCGCACTTCTCCATGGTGTCGGCGGGCTCGCTGGACACCCGGTCATAGTCCATGCCCAGCTCCTCCAGCAGGGCGAAGGCGGCCTCCTCCTGGGGAAGCAGCTCCCCCTCGGGCCGGGTGTTGTGGTAAAGCGATGAAATTTCCATACTTTATCAGTCCTTTGCCAAGAGCTTGTTTCCCACTCTGTAGATGTCCCCCGCGCCGACAGTCAAAATCAGGTCCCCCGGCCCGGCCAGGCGGCGTATGGCCTCCGCCGTCTTGTCCAGGGTGGAGCAGTAGACGGAGCCGGGGATTTCCTTGACGAGATCCGCCGAGGAGATGCCCAGGCTGTTTGTCTCCCGGGCGGCGTAAATCTCCGCCAGCACCACCACGTCCGCCAGCTTCAATTCCTCCACAAACCGGTCGAAGAGCTTGGCGGTCCGGGAATAGGTGTGGGGCTGGAACGCCACGATGAGCCGCCGGTAGCCCAATCCCTTGGCGGTGGTCAGCAGGGCGTGGAGCTCGTCGGGGTGGTGGGCATAGTCGTCATAAATCTCCGCGCCCTGGAAGGTCCCCTTGTACTCAAAGCGCCGCCCGGCGCCGGTGAAGGACCCCAGGCCCTTCTCCACCGCCTCCCCGGGGAGGCCCAGCACATAGGCGGCGGAGGCCGCCGCCAGGGCGTTGGACACGTTGTGCCGCCCGTAGACTTTCAGCTCTGCGTGGGCGTAAAACTCCCCGCGGACCTGGATGTCGAAGACAGGTCGGCCCTTGTCCTCCCGGAGGTTCACGGCGGTGCAGTCCGCCTCCTTCTCCAGGCCGAAGGTGAAGGCGTCCAGCCCCCGAGCCACGTCCCGGGCCCCGGCGTTGTCCGCGTTGACGACGACTTTGCCATTCGACGGGACCAGCTCCGCGAAGCAGCGGAAGGAACGCTTGATGTCGTCCAGGTCCTGGAAGAAGTCCAGATGGTCCGCTTCCACGTTCAAAATCACCGCCACCGTGGGGTAGAAGCTCAGGAAGCTGTTGCAGTATTCGCAGGACTCCAGAATGATGGTGTCCCCCTGACCCACCCGGTAGCCGGAGTGGAGCAGGGGCAGAGTGCCGCCGATCATGACGGTGGGGTCCGCCTCCGCCGCCATGAAGATATGGGTGCACATGGAGGTGGTGGTGGTCTTCCCGTGGGTCCCGGCCACGCACAGCGCGTTGGGATAGTGCCGCATGATGGCCCCCCAGGCCTGGGCCCGCTCGTAGACGGGGATGCCCCGGGCGACGGCTCCGGCGATCTCGGGATTCCCGTCGTGGACGGCGGCGGTGCGGATGACCAGGTCACAGTCCCCCAGGTTGTCGGCGTTGTGGCCCACGGCCACGGGGATGCCCAGGGAGCGGAGGTGCTTCACGGTATCGCTCTCCGACATGTCGGAGCCCTGGATGACGAGCCCCTTGTCCCGCAGGACCTCCGCCAGGGGGCACATGGACACGCCCCCGATGCCCACCAGGTGGGCCCGCACGCCGGGGACGAAGAAATCACGGATTGGCTTTTTATTCTGCATCATGGAACCAACTTCCTTTTAAAAAAGATTGTATCCTTGCAAGCAGTTTATTATAATATAGAAATCAGCGAAATGCAACGGCGAAAGGGGGAAAACCCATGGAGATTCCGGAGAATGTACAGGCGGTCTTGAAGACGCTGGAGGCGGCGGGCCATGAGGCGTGGTGCGTGGGCGGCTGTGTCCGGGACGCTCTGCTGGGTCAGAGCCCCGGGGACTGGGACGTGACCACCTCCGCTTTGCCGGAGGAGACCCTGGCGGCGTTCGGGTCCCATGGAGTGCCCACGGGGCTGAAGCACGGCACCGTCACCGTCAAAACGCCGAGGGGCCCCGTGGAGGTGACCACCTTCCGGATCGACGGGGCCTACCGGGATCACCGCCGCCCGGAGTCCGTCGCCTTCACCCGCTCCCTGGACGAGGACCTGGCCCGGCGGGACTTCACCGTCAACGCCATGGCCCGGAACCTCCGGGGGGAGTTCCGGGACCCCTTCGGCGGGCGGGAGGACCTCCATCGGGGAATCCTCCGCTGTGTGGGAGATCCGGACCGGCGGTTTCAGGAGGACGCCCTTCGTATTCTCCGGGGCCTCCGCTTCGCGGCGGCGCTGGACCTGGAGATCGAGCCCGGGACGGCGGCGGCCCTCCGCCGGAACCGGGAGGGGCTGGCGGACGTGGCCGCGGAGCGGATTCAAACGGAGTTTTTCAAGCTCCTTCCAGGAAAACACGCGGCGGAGGTCCTGCGGGGCTATCCGGAGGTCTTCGGCGTCTTCTGGCCGGAGCTCCTCCCCATGGTGGGCTTCGGCCAGCGGAACCGCCACCACTGCTACGACGTGTGGGAGCACACCCTCCACGCCCTGGCGGCCGTGCCGGAGGACCTGGTGCTCCGCTGCACCATGCTCCTCCACGACGTGGGGAAACCGGACAGCTTCACCGTGGACGAGGCGGGCGTGGGCCATTTCTACGGCCACCCTGCCGTCAGCCGGGAGCTGGCGGACCGGATGCTCCGGCGGTTGAAGTGCGGAACGGAGTTCCGGGAGACCGTGGTCCGGCTGGTGGAGTGGCACGACAAGGATATCCCCCGGACGGACAAGTCCATCCGCCGGGCCCTGAGAATACTGGGGGAGAGAGACCTGCGCCGCCTGATTCTGGTGAAGCGGGCGGACAATTTTGGACAGGCTCCGGCCTACTGGGACCGGCAGAAGGAGCTGGATAAAGCGGAGGAGATTTTGGACCGGCTCCTGGCGGAGGACGCCTGCTTCTCTCTGAAGCAGCTGGCGGTCAACGGGCGGGACCTGCTGGCCCTGGGACTCTCCGGCCCCGCCGTCGGGGCGGCGCTGGAGGAGCTTCTGGGGAAGGTGGTGGACGGTACGCTGCCCAACGAGCGGGAGGCGTTGCTGGAGTATCTTCGAGGGGCCTGAAACAGATGCAGAAAGCGGTGCTGGTTTTGCAGCACCGCTTTCACGTCCTCATACGATGGCCAAAAGTTCCCGCAGATCGGCGATCTCAAAGTCCACCCGCAGCCCCTCCCGCCGGGGCTTTTTTGCCGGGTTGACCCAGCAGCAGGGGAGGCCGGCGTTGTTGGCCCCCTGGATGTCGGTGGTCAGGGAGTCCCCGATGACCAGGGCGTTTTCGCCCGTCAGGCCGGGAAGCTGGCCGCGCACGTAGTCAAAGTAGGCTTTGCTGGGCTTGGCGGCCCCGGCCTCCTCGGAGATGAAGGCGGCCTCGAAGAGCTCCGCGAACACGCTGCCCCGGAGGCGGCTCCGCTGGACAGAGGCCACGGCGTTGGTGATGATGTACATGCGGTGCCCCCGGTCTTTCAGCTTCCGGCAGACCGCCTCGGCGTGGGGCAGGGGATAGACCCCCTGGCCCAGGGCGGCCAGGTAGTCCCGGTTGCAGGCCGCCGGGTCCCGGCTCAGGTGGACAGCCTTCAAAAAGCGAACGTAACGCTCCAGGGTGACGAACTCCTTCGTCACCTCGCCCCGGTCGAAGGCGGTCCAGAGCTCCAGGTTGATCTCGTGATAGATCCGGTAGACCTCCGGCGTGTAGGGGATGTCATGGGCTTGGCACATGGCCTCGAAGGCCCGGGAGGAGGCTTTGGGAAAGTCGAACAGGGTGTCGTCGGCGTCGAAGAGAAGGTATTCGTAGTTCATCATAGAACATCCTTTCCGGAAGTTTGACTGTCCCCATTGTACCACGTCCGCCGGGAAAAGACAATCACCCATTCCGGTCCCCGGCCATACCATGGAGCGAGGGGGAGTGTTGAGATGAACAAGACCTTTGGCGTCATCGGCGGGGACCGCCGCCAGGCGGAGCTGGCCCGGCTGCTGGCCGGGGACGGCCATTCCGTCCGTACGTACGGCCTGGACCGCTGGAAGCCCGTGGGGGCGGATACGCTGGACCGCGCCGCCTCCGCCGATGTGGTGATCCTGCCCCTGCCGCTGTGCAAGGGCGACGGCGTTTTGAACTGCGAGGAGGGGGCGGTGCCCACGGCGGACCTGTTCCGCCGCCTCCGGCCCCGGCAGCGGATCCTGGCGGGTCAGGTGCGGCCCCAGCAGCGGCAGGAAGCGGAATCTCTGGGCCTGACGGTGGAGGACTACTTTCTCCGGGAGGAGCTGGCGGTGGCCAACGCCGCCGCCACGGCGGAAGGGGCCGTCCAGACCGCCATGGAACATCTGGACCGGACCCTTTTGGGACAGGAATGCCTGGTATTGGGCTTCGGCCGCATCGGGAAGCTGCTGAGCTGCCGCCTCCACGGCCTGGGGGCCAGGGTCACGGCTACGGCTAGACGGCCGGAGGACCTGGCCTGGATCCGGGCTTACGGGTACAGCGCCCTGGAGACCGGAAGGCTGGACGGCCACTTGAGTGCCTTCGGCGCGGTGTTCAATACGATCCCCTCTCCCGTCCTGGGCGGGCCGCTTCTGGCCCAGCTGCGGCCGGACTGCCTGCTGATGGACCTGGCCTCCGTCCGGGGCATCGAGGCGGCGGAGGACGGCCCGGAGGTGCTCTGGGCCCGTTCCCTGCCGGGGCGGCTGTCGCCCCGGTCTGCGGCGGCGGCCATCCGGGACGCGGTGAATTACATCTTATTGGAAGAATGAGGTGACCTGTATGCGCAAGGAACGGGTCGGTTTCGCGGTTTGCGGCTCCTTCTGCACCCATGAGAAGGTGCTGAAGGCTCTGGAGGCGCTGACGGGGATCTACGAGACGGTGATTCCCATTGTCTCGGAGATTTCCGCTTTTACGGACACCCGCTTCGGCACGTCGGAAGACCTGCTGGAACGGCTGGAGGACCTGACGGGGAACGACGCCCTGCTGGACATCCCGTCGGTGGAGCCCATCGGGCCCAAGGGCTTGCTGGATGTACTGGTGATCGCCCCGGCCACGGGGAACACCATCGCCAAGCTGGCGGCGGGCATCGCGGACACGTCGGTGACCATGGCGGCCAAGTCCCATTTGCGGAACGGCCGTCCGGTGGTGCTGGCGGTGTCCAGCAACGACGGCCTGGCGGCGGGGGCGAAGAACATCGGCGAGCTGCTGGTCCGAAAAAATTACTATTTTGTGCCCTTTGGGCAGGACAATGCGGCGCAGAAGCCCAGCTCCCTGGTGGCGGATTTTTCAAAGCTGCCGGAGACGGTGGAGGCCGCCCTGCAGGGGAGACAGATCCAGCCGATTTTGTTGCGGTGAGAGAATGAGAAACGGGGGAGAGGCGGTCACGCCTCTCCCCCATTTGTTCCAGCGGGAAGTTACAGGGACTTCTCGTAGGACTCGATCATCTTCTTGAACGTGTGACCCGTACGACACCTGAGATTGGTGAGGTATTTGTCCGTCGTATCACCTGTAAATATCTTGATTTGCAGCTTTAAGCGGCCATCCTCGGGGGTGACGAAAATTTTGTCAATGTAGCGGTCCACAAATTCCTTGTTGATGATCCCTTGGGCGGCGTCCCGCTTGGCCTCCCGGAGCACCCGGCGGATGGTGTCAATGTGCTTTTTGAACTCCGCCTTGGAGAGCTGCTGCTGTTCCAGGTCATAGATTTGCCGTTCCGCCTCGTCCATCTCCCGGTCACAGTCCTTGTTCATGGCGAGGAAATCCCGGTCAGAGAGCTGCCCGGCGGCGTTGTAGCCCAGGAGCTTGCTTTTCTTTTTCTGGGCCAGTTCGATTTGCTGTCGCAGGGCGGCGATCTGCTTGGCTGTGTCCTCACCATCCCCCATGGACTTGTACATTTCAATGTATTCCTCTATGAGAGCGTTGGCGTCCGCCTCGGTTTCCTGAAACACCTCAAAGAGCAGTGGCTTTAGTTCTTCTTCGTAAATTGGGAAAGAAGCGCAGGAATCCGCCCCATTCTTGATTTTTCCGGAGCAGACCCATTTGCTGTTTTTCTTGCCGGTCTTGTCCACCGAATCCCGGCGGTAATAGGTCGTCCCGCAGTCGGTACAGAACAGCTTGCCGGTCAGGAGGTTGGCGTGGTTGCAGATGCCCTGCCGGCCCTTCACGTCCTCGCTGCGCTTTTTCAGCACGGCGTTGGCCCGGTCCCACAATTCCTCGGAGACGATGGCGGGGACAATTTCCCCCGTCTCGTCCTTGAACATCACCCACTCCTCCGGCGGAAGAAATTTCTGTTTCTTGGTGAACAGATCCACCACCTTGACCTTGTTGCCTACATAGTAGCCCTTGTATTTGGGGTTGGAGATGACCCCGGACATGGTGGTGTGGGCGATTCGTTTTCCATTGTGGTTCCGGTAGCCTTTGTCCCAGAATCGTGTTTCGATCTGCTTCATGCTGTAATCGCCGGTGGCATACAGCTCGAAGAGCTCCCGGACCATAGGGGCCTCGTCCTCGTCGATGACCAGCCGCCCGCCGTCCTTGACGTAGCCGAAGATGCGGCTGTTGCCCAAGACCACACTTTTCTTGATCGCCTGAGCGTGGCCGAACTTGACGCGGCTGGAGAGCTTCCGCAGTTCGTCCTGGGCGATGCCGGACATGATGGTCAGGCGGAGTTCGGAGTCCTCGTCGAAGGTGTTGATGTTGTCGTTCTGGAAAAACACCCCGACTCCGGCGCTGAGCAGCTCCCGGGTATAGAGAATGGAGTCCAGGGTGTTTCGTGCGAAGCGGGTGATCTCCTTGGTAATGATGAGGTCAAAGAGCCCCGCTTTGCCGTCCTCCACCATGCGGTGGAAGTCCTCCCGTTTTTTGGTGGTGGCGGCGGACAGGCCCTCGTCCACATAGCCCTCCACATACTCCCAGGAGGAGTTCTTGCGGATAAACTCCTCGTAGTAGCTCACTTGGTTGCCCAGGGAGTTGAGCTGTTCGTCACTCTCGGAGGACACCCGTGCGTAGAAGGTCACCCGCAAGGGGATATCGTAGACGGATTTGGTACGCAGAGACTGGCGTATGCTGTGCAGGTCCATGACTCGCCTCCCTTTAAATTTCGTTTTATCATGTTCTATTTGTAGTATATCACAGAACGCAAAAAAAGCAAGGGACTGCGAAACATTTCGCAGTCCCTTGCCGCTTCAGAGCGCCGGCGCTTTCCAGTTGTTGATTTTCAAGGCCATCCGGCTGCGCTCCTGCTCCGTGATCATACCTTTTTCGTAGAGCACCCGGTTGTAGTAGGACAGCCAGAGCTGTCCCGCCAGGTCCCGTCGCTGCTGTGATTTCTTCTCGGACAAGGGCTGTCCTCCTCTCGTTGGAAGAAATTTCGCTCTGCTGCGTCCCCGCCTAATGGCGAGGACTCCGCCCGCTCCATTCCTTCCTCCTCTCCCCGCCACAAACGCTGCGCTGGTTTGCGGCGGGGGCCCTGCAAGTAGGTTTTCCAGATTTTGCTTGACTTATACCGTTTGAGATTTCTCACATGGTCTGCTGCCAGGTTTGTGTATCCTCATGGTCGTCCTCCTTGTGACCGAGGGCGATTTTCTTTTCCCGCTCTCTGCGAAGCGTTTTGCTGTCAGTGTGCCGATGGACGGCGGCAGCGTCGTTTATGGGAACAGGGTCGTCAGACCGTTCCAGAGCGCGTCCCAGCCGTACCACAGCGCCAGCAATCCCAACAGAATCGCGGGGAGCAGCAGCCATTCCAATGAGGGCCGGGGCAGGTGAATGTCCGGCAGAGAAAAGCGCCGCTCTCTCTTCTTCCCAGCCTGTTCCAGCAGACGGTGAATCTCCTTTGTCTCCTGGATCAGCTCCGCCGTCTGTTCCTTTGTTGTCCAGGGACTGGGCTTTGCGGATATCTCTTCCAGCAGGAGCATCTGCTCCGCCAGGATATTGCCCATGGCAGTCAGGGCCGCGGTCAGCTCCTGCCATTCCGCTGTCGTGGGATGGACTGTTTCCGGCGGCCTCTGCATATTCCGCCGGCGCAGTTCCTCCATGGATAACTGCCTCTCGGATTCTGAACTCACGTTCCATCCTCTCCTTCAAATATTTTTCATCGTGGAGCCGGTCATCCCGGCACTTCATCCCACCGGGGGTGGTGTAGGTGATGTTCTTCCGGCTGTCGCTCCAGAGGACCTCGTAGCCTTCTGTCCGCATTAGGGCGATAAATTCTTCCCGGCTGTGGGCATACCGCATACACTCGTCGATGGTGTTCATCAGTCGAAACTTCCAGCTCTCTCCTCGGACGGCGGTGTGGTACTCAGCGCCGGACATGGACTTGACCCGTTTCTTTTTCTGAGATTGGAATACCGGCAGACCGTACTCCGCACATACCTGATCGTTGCACCAGCGCAGCTGGGTCAGTTCCGGTTCGCTGATGTGCAGCTTCTTTCCGTTCTCAAAGCTGACGCTGTTGATGAGGAAGTGGGAGTGAATGTGGTCGCGGTCAACGTGGGTACAGACCAGAACCTCCCGCCCCTGGAACCACTCTGCCAGCTTCAGCGCGGCGGCGTGAGCGGTCACGGGATCGGCTTCCTCGTCTGCCGGGAAGGACTGCACCATGTGGTAAAACATTGTACCGCCCTCTTTGTGGTAGAGCAGCTTGGTGCGCAGGAAGTCGTCATACACACTTTCCGGGCGGCAGTTGACGCCGCTGACCAGCTGATGCTCCTTCCACAGCGTTTTCTTCTCCTGCTGCGTATACTTCATCACCGCTCCCATGCAGGCGCGGCTCTGGCCCTTGGGGTAGTTGGTGAAGTGGATGATGGCTATTTGTCCCACCTCCCCCTCTCCTGGACAGCCCGAAGGGCGGCGCTGACAGCTGCCAGCTCCTGCGCCATGCTGTCCAGGCTGGTGACACTGACGCGACCCATATTGACCAATGCGGTCAGCTGGTTCAGATTGTTGCCGATGGCCCGGAGCTGTTTGGCAGCTTCTTTCAGATCTTCAATTACCACCACCTGACGCCCCAGACAGCAGCGGGTGACGTAGTCGCTCTGAGACAAGCGGGCCTGTCTTGCCTTTTTCTTGATGATATCCAAATCGCCGGACGCGATCCGGATACTGAATGTGGTGTCCTTGTTCATCGTTCCTCCGTTCAAAATTTCTTGTTCCCGAACGAAAGCCCAGTGCGGCGGGTTTCGATAGGAACTGAGGAGCAAGGGAGCGGAACTTGAAATACCCTCTCCCGCACGGTATTTCAAATGCGGCGGACTTTGCGACGAAGTGGGTTCGGGCTTCTGCCCGGAAACTGCGCTTGGCGGGGCGGCGGCGAAAGCCGGCGTCCAGACAAACGCGATGCTGGCTTTCTCCTAAAGGAGAAAAATTTCCCTTTTCCCATCTCGCCGCACAAGAGGGCAACCGGGCAGTGTCCTTAATACGTTACCTCCTTACCCTCTTGACCCGTGTCCGGCAGTTTTGCGTACCAGCGGTCACCTCTGCGGACGGAGACTACCCCCTGATTCTGCCTGGCGATCTTCAGCGTCCGTTCGGAGATTCCAAGGGCAGAGGATTGCCGCAGCAGCTCCTCGGAGGCGACCTCTCCATCCTTCAGCAGCTCCAGCAGCAGACGTTCCGCCTGTTCCGTCTTGGTGGTGCTGGGGCCGCTGCCAGAGAGCAGTTCGCTGGCGGTGGTGTCGCAGAACCCGCTCCAGGAAAATCCTGTCTCTGAATGCAGGGAGAATAAAATGGATTTGCCCTCCGGGGCCAGGCTGCTTTTGTCATGGACTACCACCCGGACTTGCTCATCATCCTTGGAGCGGCCCACCAGCAGCACGCTCCGCGCCGCCGCTCGGAAGTCGATGGAGCCCAGCCCACGGTATGCGGACTTGACACCCTGCATTTTGTTCATGTGACCCACCAGCACGATGGCGCACCCGGTCTGCTCCGCCAGTTGCCCCAGCCGTTTGAAGATGGGGCGCACCTCGTTGGCCCGGTGCATATCCACCCCGCCGCCCAGGTATGCCTGGATGGGGTCGAGGACGAACAGGCCCGCATTCGTTTCTTGGATGGCCTGGGCAAGACGCCGGTCACTCAGCGTCAGCTCTCGTTCGCTCTCGTCGATGACCAGCACTCTGGAGCAGTCCGCACCCAGTGCTGTGAGCCGGGGCTTGACCGTATCCGCCAGACCGTCCTCCGCCGTCTGGTAGATGATGTTCATGGGCGGCTGGCCGTTTGCGCCGCCGGGCATGGGCTGTCCTTGGGTAAGCAGGGCCGCCAGGGCCAGCACGAAGGTGGTCTTGCCCTCGCCAGGGTCGCCCTGGATCATCGTGATCTTGCCTCTGGGGAGATACGGGTACCAAAGCCAGCGCACCTCCTCCGTTGGTATATCGCTCATGGTAAGCAGTTTCAGCTTGTTCAAGTTTGCTCCTCCTCTGTTGGTTTGGTTTGGCCGCACACCATACCCGTTCCTGCGCCAGGGCTTTTCCTGCCGTGTAGTGTTCTCCCCTGATGCGCTCTCCCGTATCTGCAGGGTCATGGCGGCACTTGAGCCGAAGACATATCCTCTCTGGTGGTGGGTATTCAGTTGTCGAGGTTTGTCCGGACTTTCTTTTCCCTCGCTGTTATGCTACAATCATTTCAGAGGAATTTACATCATGAAGTGATCTTGGGGAGGGAGCGGAGTGACGCGCAAAAAATTACCCGGCCTCTGGGCAGAGGTCGGGGTTGACGGGAAAGTATGTGTGCTGATGGTCGGTGAGGGCGAACGAGAGGAGCGGCTCCCACCCATTGACCCGGCGGAGGATTTGATTGCCGCGTCGGAGTTGGACTACACAGCGTACCGCCGGGAAATCCAGCGCCTTTATGACGAGCATCCTCTATTTGAGGAGCGGCTGGATATCCCTGAGTCCGATTTAGAGGACTTGGCTGCCGAAGCGCTGATGCTGCCCTCCATGCTCCAGGAGATCGACTCGCTCAGTTTCTTTGAGCTGGGAAACCTGTTGCTCCAAGCTTTGCGGATGCGGGACGACGGTTCCGCATCGTTCCTCCTCCATGCCGGACAGCGTTTGCTGCTTGCTCTGGAGGTTCCCATCCGTACACAGATTCGGCTTCGCAACATTATGGAGATGACCTTCGACGGAATGGAACGGGCCACTCAGCAGGAGCGGTTTGAAAAACTGCGCGGCGTCTATCCCCCAATTGCCCAGATATGCGATCCGGGACCGTGGATGGAAGAGGCCATGCCTGTAACCTTCCGAATAGAATCTGTTTACAAATTGCGCCTACTGGAGCTCATGCTGTACTTCCGCCAGGAGAAGAAACGGATTGCCCGGTGCGACTATTGCTGGAATTACTTCATTCCCAGGACCAGGGCGGAAACGCGTTACTGTGATCGAGTCTTTGAGGGGCAGAGCTGTAAAAAGCGGGGCGCTAATCTCAAACGCAAAAAGGGGCCGGAACAGGACGGGGCGCTGCGACTGTTCAAGCAGCTGAGGGATCGGATGTATGCCAGGATGCTCCGATATGGGGACGCGCCGGAGAGCCAGCGAAAGAAACTGATTCCCATGACGGCGCTTCAATACGGCGAATGGGAGGAGAACGCCCGGCAGGCGCGCCGGGAGTACATGGCGGGAAAAATTAAGGCCGAAGAGTTCCTGCGCCGAATCGACACCACGCATGAGCTGGTCCGTTACGATCCCGTGAAACAGGAGCTGCCTCCTGAGAAAAGTGTCTGGCAGGAGAGAGTCGCCGGCGATCCTGATTTTGACCCCGTGCGAAAATATCCCTCATCTATGATGGTGCTTGATCTTAGGGATACCGCAGACGATCCGCACTGGCAGTTTCTTTCTCAGGAGGAACTGATTCGGAAAGATCAGGAGGGCCATCAAAGCCTGCGGGATGAATATGGGAAAAGACTGGACAAGCCGCCAGCCGAAGAGAAGGAATAGCGGCCGCTCACATCGGATTGTCTGTCCACATCTCGCACTGGCTGATAACCGTGTTGACAGCGTCTTCTACACCTTCCGGGGGATAGTCGTATTTTCTCAGCAGCCGCTTGACCATCTTCCGCATTCCAGCCCGGGCCGTTTCCTTCCTCTGCCAATCAATAGTACGGTTTTTGCGAAGCATCTCCGTCAGTTCCCGGGTCATGGCTACCAGCTGGTCATTTTCGTAAAAATCCTTGATGGCTTCCGGCTTCGTCAGCGCGTCATAGAACGCCATCTCCTCTGGAGACAGCCCCAGCGCCTCGCCCTGCTGATGCAGCGCCGCAATCTGGGCGGCGGCGTCCAGCAGCTCTTTAATGACCTCCTCATTGGTAATGAGGCCGTTGTAATAGGAATTCATCAACTGGGCCAGTCTTTCGGAAAACTTCTGGGACTGCACCACATTTGTCCGCTTGAAAACGGAGACCTGTTCCGCCATCAGCTTGCGGAGAATTTCCACGGCGATGTTTTTCTCCTTCATCTTCGCAATCTCTTCCAGCACGTCCGGGTCAAAAAGATTGAACTTCTCGCCCACAGTTTTGCTGTCAAACAGGTTGATAACGCCTTCACTCTGGATGCTGGCTTTGAGCAGGTCGTTGATCTGCGCGTTGATCTCCTGCAAGGACAGCACCTTGCCTCCGGTTCCGCCCACGGTCAGCTTGACCACAGCGGAGCGGACCGCCTCAAAGTAGGCGGCGTCGTGCCGCTCCTGAGCGGTGGTCAGGCTGGAACAGAGGGAGTGGGCCTGTTTAAGGAGCAGTGCCTCCTTTGCAAACAGCTCCTTCCGGTCACGCGCTGCGGCGTCCAAAATAAAGTTGACGCCGCCGGAGATCGTCCTCGCCATCTCCAGAGAGCTGCCGCCGCTGAATTTACTGAAGTCAAATCCGTACATCAAATCTTTGCAGACCTGGAGCTTTTCCCGGAACTTGGGATAGGCTGTCTGGGCAATATTCATATCGCCGTAGTTGCCGCGGTCCCGCTCCGTGTACTCGTTCATGGCTGCTTTCAGCGCCGAGGCGATGCCCACATAATCCACAATCAGACCGCCTTCTTTGTCCTGAAACACCCGATTGACCCGGGCGATGGCCTGCATCAGATTGTAGCCGTGCATGGGCTTGTAAATGTACATGGTGGCCAGGGAGGGCACATCGAAACCGGTGAGCCACATATCCACCACAATGGCGATCTTCATGGGGTCGCTGTTGTCCTTGAATTTCCGGGCCAGCTCCTCCTTGTGGCTCTTTGTTCCAATAATAGCTTTCCAATCCTCCGGGTCGTTGTTGCCGCTGGTCATGACGACTCCGATTTTTTCTGTCCATCCAGGCCGTAGCTCCAGCAGCTTCCGGTAAATCTTCATAGCGATGGGCCGGGAGTAGGCCACGATCATGGCCTTTCCGGTGAGCAGATTGGCCCGGTAGTTCTCATAGTGGGACACGATATCCTCACACAGCGATTGAATGGTGGAGTCCGCCCCCAAAACGCTCTCCATCTGCCCCAGCATCTTTTTGCTCTTTTCGACGGTTTCGGCGTTGGACTGCTGCTCCAGCACGTCGTAGGTGGCGTCGATGAGCTCTAAGGTATTCTGGTCCAGCTTCAGGTGAATGACCCGGCTCTCGTAGTACACCGGGCGGGTAGCGCCGTCCTCCACCGCCTGGGTCATGTCGTAGACGTCGATATAGTCCCCGAACACCTCCCGGGTGTTCCGGTCCTTGGCGGAGACCGGCGTACCGGTGAAGCCGATAAAGGTGGCGTTAGGCAGAGCCTCCCGGATGATCCGGGCGTTGCCCACCACCACACGGGCCTCCTGCTCCCCCTGGTCGTTCTCGCTGTAAACTACCTTTTCGTCGAAACCGTACTGCCCCCGGTGGGCCTCATCCGCCATGACCACGATGTTCCGCCGGGTGGACAGGGCGGTCTCTCCCCGCTCGAACTTAAACATGGTGGTGAAGATGATCCCGTTGGCCGCCCGGCCCTCCAGCAAGGATTTTAAATGCTCCTTGCTCTCCGCCTGCACCGGAGTCTGTCGGAGGAACTCGGCGCATTTGGCAAACTGGGTGTAGAGCTGGTCATCCAGGTCGATGCGGTCGGTCATGACCACGATGGTGGGACTGTCCAGCACCTCCTGCAAGAGATGGGCATAGAACACCATGGACAGAGACTTGCCGCTGCCCTGGGTGTGCCAGAAGACGCCGCCCTTGCCGTCGGTAGCGGTGGCGGTCACCGCCTTGTCCACCGCCTTCCGGACGGCGAAATACTGGTGATACCCCGCCAAAATCTTAATGGGCTTCTGGGCGTCGCCGGAAAAGAGGATGAAATTCTTCAAAATATCCAGCAGCCGCTCCCGCCGGAACATCCCCTCGTAGAAGGTGTCAAACTGGGCGTAGGCGGTGTTCTCATAGCTGCCGTCCCTGGTCTTCCACTCCATGAAGCGGTCCAGGCCGGAGGTGATGGTGCCCGCCTGGTTGGCGGACAGGTCGCTGATGACGCAGACGGCGTTGTAGATGAACAGGGAGGGGATGTCCTGCATGTAGTTGCGCAGTTGGTTGTAGGCGTTCTCCACCCCCGCGTCCTCCTGGGAGGGGCTTTTCAGCTCCATGACCACCAGGGGCAGGCCGTTGAGGAACAAAATCACGTCCGGGCGGCGGGTGTTGCCGTTTTCCACATATGTATACTGGTTCACTACATAGAAGGCGTTGTTGTCCGGGCGCTGGTAGTCCAGCAGGCGCACCAGGGCGGAGCGCTCCTCCCCCTGGGCGAAATACTTCACCTCCACGCCGTTTTGGAGATACCCCGTGAAAACCCGGTTCTTCTGCACCAGACTGCCGCTGTCAAAGTTTTTGAGCTTCGAGACGGCCTCGTGGATGGCCTCCATGGGCAGGTCCCGGTTCAGGCGCACCAGGCTGTCCAGAAGCACCGCGTCCAGCAGAGGGCTGGTGCAGTCCGCCCGGTTCAGGTCGGGGGCGTAGACGTGGGTGTAGCCCATTTGGGTGAAAAGTTCGATGACGGCGGATTCGTAGGTGGATTCGGTGAAATAGGCGGACATAAAATCACCTCAATTATCTTAATGTACTACTCTTTTAATAGCTTCCATCGGCAATTCGGATTTGAAATATCACCACGAATATATTTAGTCCAAATAATTCTTTGCTCTTTCATTTCTTTGAGAATTGGTAGTAGTTCTTCAAGCGGAATTTTCATATAAGTTGAGATTTCTTGGGTAGTAGGAGTCATAGTTATGCTAATATATTGCCGAATCCTATCTTTTACCGTAGGGCCTGTTGAATTGAACGCATTTCCACCATTCAAAACAAGCGTACCCTCTTTTAATGCTTGAAGCATTGATTCAAATTCCTCTTGCTTGAGCTTGACTTCCTCCAATATTGCTAAATTGGAATCCGCTATTTCTTGCTTGTTATTGTCCCATTTGTGTTGGATAAGCAATATAGTAAACGGCACTACAACTGCGCCAAACCAACTAGCTGTCGCTCCAATTGCGTCCCAATTATCCACAATATTTGGATCATATGTTATCTTAAAACCGAGAGACCCTAATATAACTATTGCAACCAGCACTAATACGGCCCCTACAATATGCCAAAAAAGAACACTACGGATTATTCTCTTTATCCTTATCTTCATACTTCAATCTCCCCTGATAGCAGTTTGGGAAGAAGTGCATCCCGTATCGCCGTCAAGCGCAAATTTTCAAGTGAATTATACCGCATCTTCAAAAATAGAGGTGTTACGACTTCACCAAAGTACACAAAATCTTCACTGCTCAATTTTGGTAAGCAATACTGCCCAATCGTTTCCGCCGAGACGCGCTGTCTGCCGCTGCTCCCGTTCATATTCTTTACAGCATAATCAACGAAAGCAGGGTTGCGGGCAAGACAGTATAAAAATTCGGGCGGAACACCTTCCTTGGGTGATAAAACGATATATTCCGTTGACCCAAAAGCGACTTCCCCATCTTCCAGGAAATCGATAAACGCAGTTTTGCCGTTTTCAAGACAGGGGGTTATTTTTGCTAAAAGAGTATCGCCGTTTGAAAATTTCATCCCGCCGTTAAAAGGCTTAGTTTCCCACCCTGTGGGAAATGCACCCGTTGTTGGGAGCCGTGCCATATCGATACATCTGGCAGACTGGTTTTTCGCCAAAGACCGTTTGGGGTTAAGTACCGCAATATCCGAGACCACACATGCCCCGTTTTGAGTTTCTGCCAAAAGGTTATCAAAAAACGCAAAGGATTGTCGCTCCAAATTTTCATTTATCTTTTGGTTCAGTTCGATTTTATCATTAATAAGTTCAATAACGCTTGCTATTTTTTTTTGTTTACTTATCTCGGGCAGTATCAATTTTATCTTCTTGAAGTTCTTCAATGGCTGGGAAAGAGCTGGAACTCCCGTCTGATTCGCAAAAGAAAGTATTTTATTTTGTCCATCATAAGTATGAAAGTAGAAAACAAGATAAGGAACATAAACTTTAGTCTGGTCAAATGTTACTTTAAATTGGCGCTGGGAACATAAGTATTCTTCATATTGGGAGTCTTCTGGAATATAAGAGATTTGCCCTAGTGTTCCACTTATGGTAACAACAACATCACCACGCCGCGCAATTGAGCGGGATAGTGAGCGAGCTTTTTCTTCGGTTACAAATTTCGTAAGATTATCTGTCACTTTATAACCCTTTAGATTTGCTCCATCAATAACGGGGAATCCCGCAGGGACAAAGGAAGAAACTTTAAGATTCGATCCAAATGGACCTGCGGCAATATCGGTGATAACAGAGGACAATTCTATTTCAGATTTCATACCCAATCTCCCCCAGCCGCTCCCGAATCTCCTTCTCCAGCTCGTGAGACCTGGCGAACAGCCCGCCCAGCTCCGCTGTCAGCCGCCCCATTTTCTCCTCGAAGGGCTCGCCGTCGTCCTCCTGCTCCTCGATGCCCACATACCGCCCCGGGGTGAGGATGTAGTCCTGCCGGGCGATCTCCTCCGTGGGCGCTGCGGCGCAGAAGCCCTTGACGTCCTCCAGCGTCCCGGCCGCGAAGGCGTTGTAGGTGTCCGCGATCTTCTGGATATCCGCGTCGGTCAGCTCCCGCAGCTTGCGGGAGACCATGGTCCCCATCTTCCGGGCGTCGATAAACAGCGTCTTGCCCTTCTGCTTCTTACCCCTGGTGAGGAACCACAGGGAAACCGGAATCTGGGTGGTATAAAACAGCTGGGGCGGCATGGCGACGATGCAGTCCACCAGGTCGGCCCGGATGATGTTTTCCCGAATCTTCCCCTCGCCGCCGGACTGGGAGGAGAGGGAGCCGTTGGCCAGCACCATGCCGATCCGCCCGCCGGGGGCCAGATGGTAGATCATGTGCTGGAGCCAGGCGAAGTTGGCGTTGCCCGCCGGAGGCATCCCATATTTCCAGCGGGGGTCCTCTTTCAGTTTCTCCGCCCCCCAGTCGGAGAGGTTGAAGGGGGGATTGGCCATGATGAAATCGGCCCGCAGGGTGGGGTGGCAGTCGTTGAAGAAGGTATCCGCGTTGAAGCGGCCCAGGTCGGCGTCGATGCCCCGAATGGCCAGATTCATCTGGGCCATTTTCCAGGTGGTGGGGTTGGAGTCCTGGCCGTAGACGGAGATATCGTTGATGTTCCCGGCGTGGCTCTCCACAAACTTGGCCGACTGGACAAACATCCCGCCGCTGCCGCAGCAGGGGTCGTAGACCCGGCCGTGGTAGGGCTGGAGGACCGCCACCAGCGTGCGCACCACGCAGGACGGCGTGTAGAACTCCCCGGCCAGCTTGCCCTCCTGCTCGGCAAACTTGGAAAGGCAGTACTCATAGGTCCGGCCCAGGATGTCCTTTTCATCGCCATGCTCGATCATCCGGATGTTGGTGAACAGGTCCACCACATCCCCCAGCCGCCGCTTGTCCAGCTCCGGCCGGGCAAAGTTTTTGGGGAGGATGTCCTTCAGACGCGGATTTTCCTTCTCAATGCTCCGCATGGCGTCGTCAATGGCGATCCCGATAGACTGGGTATGCGCCGCCCTGGCAATGACGCTCCACCGGGCGTTTGCCGGGACAAAGAAGATGCCCTCGGAGGCGTACTCATCCACGTCCTCCTCGAAGCCCGCCCCCTCGTCCAGCAGGGCCTGGTGCTTTTCGTCAAAGCGGTCCGAGATGTACTTCAGGAAAATCAGGCCCAGAACTACCGTTTTGTATTCGGAGGCGTCCATATTCCCCCGCAGGACACAGGCGGCGTCCCAGATTTGCTTCTCAAACCCAATGCTGCTGGTGTTTTGGCTGGCCATATCGCATACTCCTCTTTTTGCTGTATTTTTCTATAGTTTAGCATATCCCCGCCTCAGGCCGCAAGGCAGTCAATAAATCGGGTTGTAACATCAGGCAATTTCTGCTTATGACTTTGTCATCCAATCCCTCTATATCCATGCTTTTCCGCGTGGCCCAGCAAATAGAGGAACGCGAACGCCGGGATTCTCAGCATATCCGTCCCGGATTTTGTATTGTGTACGCCGAAGTCGTCCACATTTTTCGTCACGACCACCGCCGCGGACGCCTCGCCGCACAGCTCGGCAATGGCGTCGTCGTCCGCGATGGGCGCTCCCTCCCGATACTTGACCTCGATCAGGATATTGGCGGTATTGGGATAATCCACCACGATGTCGATTTCCTTTCCCTTTTTGCCGCCCCGGAAGTACCCCACTGACGCGGCCTGCTGGTAGTAAAAGGCCGCCACATGCTTGTAGACAGCCGTCTCCACGATCTTGCCCATCTCCACCGGGTCGGACAGCAGTCCGTCGTCCATCAGCACCGCGTTGCGGATGGCCGCGTCCGCGATATAGATCTTGGGGCTGGCTTTCAGAACCTTCTTCCCCGCCATGTTTACCGGCCAGCTCTGATAAATCAAATTGGCGCTTTCCAGATATTGAATATAGTTCTCCACGGTAGGCCGCGAGACACCGCTGAGCTCCCGGGCGATGGCCTCGATCGACACGATCTCGGAGGAGACATTGCAGAGGTATAAAAAGATCCGCTCCAGCTCCGTGGCGTTTCGGATGTTATACAGGGAAGGCAAATCCCGCTTCAGCACCTTGTCCACCACGTCCTCCCGCATGATCTGCTGGGCCATAAGGTCGTTGTCGGCCAGCGCCAATTCAGGGAACCCGCCCACCTGCAAATAGCGGTTGAAATGATTCTGGACCTTAGATAGCTGTATCATGATCTGCGTGCGCTGCTGCTGGGTCATGCGCAGCATGGGCGTGATCTTCAAGTTCTCCGGTATCTGAGGCCGGTCAATGTCCAGCAGCTCGCAGTACTCATAAAACGACATGGTGGGGACCTGTATCACGGACCAGCGGCCGGCGCCGCTCTCCCGGCTACCCCTCATCAGAGCGGGACTGGCCGATCCGGTCGCCACCACCTGGGTGTCCGGCTGCATATCGTAGATCGTTTTCAGCCACTTGTCCCAGTCCTGCGCGTACTGCACCTCATCAAAAAAGTAATACACATCCTGCTCCGGATAGACATTCTCGTGGTAGCATTCCAGAACATCATTGAAGCCGCTCAGCTTCAGCATGGGATGATCCATCGAGACAAACACGATCTTTTGCGGCGCGACTCCCTGCTCCAGCAGGGTCTGGATCATCTGATACTGGATCGTAGTCTTGCCCACCCGCCGTGTTCCGGTCAGGATGACGGTGCGCCGCAGGTCTGTCCGCGTCAAACGCTTCATTGCCTCGTGAAAGGCAAATCTCCGGTACGTCTTTGCCATCTGCGGGTTCACGGCGCCTGTTTTCCACCAGGGGTTAAATGAGGTCAGCACCTTCAAGATGCCCGCCTTGCTTGTAATTGCCATCATACCACCTTCCTTTGAAGCTATTCTACCGTTAAACTTCATGATAGTCAAGAATTATTAAAAGTATACTTAGAATATTTTATATAATTTATGAAAAAAGAGCTTCCCTATTTGAGGGAAGCTCCTTAAACTTTATACATACAGCCCCGCCTGGTATGTAGCTATGAACCGATGCCCCACCGCTGTCCGGTCCGCCCGTTCAAACTTCATCGTTCGTACGGTCGTCATCTTCTTAACCATCTGGCCGCCGACGGAACCGGCCTCGCGGCTGGTCAGGTCGCCGTTGTAGCCTTCCTTCAGGTTGACGCCAACCTCCCTTGGTGTACCCACACCAGCTTGAGCATCTCAACCCCCTTGCGGCACAAGGGGTTTCAAAATCTCAAAATTCGGGGATCTTGGTGTTCCTTCTCCATCTTAAGCGGGAATCTCCGTCGTTTCGTCCAAATTTGGCATCTGTTCTTCGTTTAAATCGCCAATGAACTTGTAGACAATGCGGACGGATTGACGGTATGGGTCTGTGCTTCTGGCTCCTCGCGGTTTGCCATCCTCGTACTCCTTGGGGCCTACCTCAATGCGCTCTACAAAGGTCAGCAAGGTATCCCGATCCAGAGTTTCCAGATGGATATACTGCTTTGCCAGCTCAAAGAACTTTGCAAACTGTTCCTCAGTCTCCACCACTTGAGCCGGGGCCTTCAAGGTATCCAGCAAGGCTTTCAACTCCCCGGATTCCCGCTCCAGATCGTCGATCATCCGATCCAGGCGGTCATCATCCAACCGTCCCTCGCCGTTGTCGTTGTAGAGCTTGGTAACGATCTTGTCAATGGCCGCCAGCCGGGCTTCCGCTTTCTCCCGCTGGAGCTTTTTCGTCTCCAGGCTCTCCTCGCTGAACCGGCGGCGGATCACTTCGTTTACCAGGTCGGTCATCTCAGCCTCGTTCATGGAGATTAGGCTGTTCAAGTCCCGCCGCACCAGCTCCATCAGGTCGGCGTAACGGATGCGCACCCCCTCACAGGGGGCGGAGATGTCCTGCCGCTGGTGGGTGCAGGAGAGATACCAGTACTTTTCGCGCTCCCCCTTGTAAACTGTGCCGCAGGAGCACAGGGCATGTCCGCATTTGCCGCACACCGCCACGCCGCCAAAGATGCTTTTCCGTACATGGTCATAGGCCCGGTAGTCCCGGCTGCCCCGGCCCAGGTTTTCCTGGGCCCGCTGGAACAGCGCTTGATCCACTAGCGGCGGGTGGGTGTTCTCCGTCACCGCCCAGCTGTCCCGAGGGACAGCCACTTTCTTTTTGGACTTGACGCTCACCTTTTTGCTTCGGCCCAGTAGGGTGTGACCCAGGTAAACCGGATTTTTCAAAATACGCTTCACCGTAGTGTAGTTCCACACATCGGAAGCCCGGGCCGCCCCCTCCTCGCTGAACTCGTCCCGGTACAGCACCCGGTATTTCAGCGGTGGGATCACCCCGTCGGCGTTCAAATCCAAGGCGATCTTCCGGGAGGAGTCTCCCGCCGCCGCCCGCCGGAAGATGCGCTCCACCACCGGGGCGGTCATCTCATCCGGGGCCAGGCGGTGCTTGTCCTCCCGGTCCTTGCGGTAGCCATAGGGTGGACAGGCGCAGTATTGGCCGCTCTCCCGCTTGCTCCGCAGCACGTCCTTGACCTTGCGGGAGCCGTCCCGGAGATAGACCTCGTTCATGGCGAACAGGAACGGGGCCATGATGTTGTCGTGCTCGGTGTCGAAGTTGTCCGCGATGGCGATATACTGAATGCCGTGCTCCGGAAAGAACTGTTCAGCGTAGTAGCTGGCCTCCCGCATATCGCGGCCCAGGCGGGACAGGTCCTTGGTGATGACCAGATTGGCCTTGCCCTGCTCCAGCTGCTTCAGCATCTCCTTGAAGCCGGGGCGGTTGAAGTTGCCGCCGGAGTAGCCGTCGTCCACAAATTCCCGGACAAGAGTGATGTTGTTCTGCTTGCAGTAGTTCTGCACAATCATGCGCTGATTGGTGATACTGGACGATTCCCCGCCCTGGGCCTCCTCGTTGGACAGCCGCAGGTAGGCAAACGCCAGTGTGAATCTGCCGGTTTTCATGCTCGCCTCCTCCGGTAAACCGGCCCACTGGTTTGATTATACCTCATGACTGTCGCCTCCGTCAACGGACTGAGCGGCTGGAATATTTTGGGCAAGCCGCTCCGCCATCAGCTCAGACAAAGGGCGTGTCCCCTGAAAGACCCGCCGCAATTCGTAGGTGACCTGACCCATGGTAACGGTCTGCTGTTCCATTGCATCGCCTCCGGGGTTATTCTGCGCCGGAAGCGGGCGGTCTATCCCACTATTTCCCATTCGCACCTTCCTTTGAAATGGAGGCCAGATAACCATGGGTGACGTCGGGCCGCTCGTGGCCCAGTAGCTGAGAGACACGGAGGCTGGCGCTGAAAGGCCTCATGCCGCTGTCGATCAACTCCTGATAGGTTCGGGCAGCGTAGCTGTGGCGCAGACTGTGGTGAGTCATGGGACGGGTGGAACCTTCATCCTGAATTTTGGGCCGCACCTGATAGATGTACTGCTGAAGCCGGGCAATGGCAATATCGGTGGGCACGCCGTCAGGGACAAACAGTTTGTGCCCCCGGGATGTGATAGCCAACAGCTTTTTCAGTTCAATGGAAATACTTTCGTTGATGGGCACAGTCCGAATCTTGCCGCCCTTACCTTTGACGGTTATAGCATTTTCCCGGAGGGCCTGTTCCGCAATAGCCGTGTCGATGCGGAAGCACTCATGGATGCGCAGTCCGGCGTACCAGGTCAGGCAGGCGACAGTAGCGTAGTCTTCGTGACCATCCGCCATGCAGTGTGCCAGAAACCGGTGAAACTCTGGGACACTCCAAGTGCGGTCTATTCCGCCGAAGCGCCGGCGCTCCAACTCCACCGCCAACTCATCATTGGAGGGCAAGCGGTATTTTGTCCTTTCCATATTATCGTGGAAAAAGCGGATAGCCGCCAGATCAGTCTTGATAGTGGAGGCGGATTTTCCCCGCTCCTGCATATAGAGGACATAGGCAGTCAGATGCTTGCCGTTGATGTTGGCCAGTTTTTGCAGACGGTACTCCGCTGAAAGGAATTTACAGAATCGCTGCATAGCCTCATAGTAACGCTCCTTGGTGCGGAAGCTGCCCTGGCGGTTGTGCCGGGCGACTTTGTCCAGTTGGGCGACGAGGGTCTGATAGATACCGGAATTTTGCGTTTTTATTGTCATAGCATTGCTCCTTATTTTTACAGATCATGTTCAAATGGGCATAGTCTGCCCAGTGGCACGGACAGCTGTTTCTGCCCAATTTCTGATGAAACAGGCCATTTTCTCCCGCGTCATTGCCGCTAGAAGCCTTGGAGTCACTGGATTTTGAGGACAATGAACATTGTGCGGAGAGCGCCTGTCTCTGTTTGGAATTATCCGATGGTGAGTACGATACGGCATGGGGTAGAGTTCACCCTGCCCTTACGGGCTGCCGTGGACACGAACCGCTCAACTCGGCTGCGGTGTATGCCGCGTGTGTCCTGTGATCCCTCCGGCTGGGATCGTGAGGTGTGCTGCTCTCACGCTGCCGGACCGACGCGGCGTCGGAAATCGTGAGAGGTGAGGCCGCTACCAACGACCTTTGAGGTTATCCACCCTGTGCCCCCGCAAACCTCAAAGCGGGGAGGGTGTGGCATGACTGACTTGTGCGGCATCCTGTTTTCCTGACTGACGGCTGGTAGAGCCGTCAGTTGTGCTGGGTGGAGCTAAACTGTCCGAAAACACAAAAAGAGAGCACGAAAAGTCATCCAAACCTTTCGCACTCTCATTGGAGTACAAGCAATCTTGCATTTTAGCCCGTGGGCAAAGCCGTCCCCCGGTAAATACCGGTCAGTTTGAAATCCAAAATTCGGCCAATGGGCATACTGCGCCCCTTAGAGCGCCTCCCCTTCAACCGAAGCGTACAACCTTAACAACGTATGCAATGCAGCTCTTGTGTCTGCCGACAGACCTGCGGTCTGCCCACGGACTTTCACCGTGACGCACAAACAATCAATTATAAATTAAATGGTACCACAAGATACTCTCTATGTCAAGAAAATTCTCTATATATTGTGTTTTTTCCAGCTTTTACAAGTGCAGACACAAGATATGCTTATACGCACATAATGCGGCGTTAATACATACGATTGAATGCCTCGCTGTGTCTGTACGTATTAACGCCGTATTATTGCCGCTTTACCGAAGCTTGGCCTACCCTAATACGCATTTTATACAGTTATTATACGCATAACATGAAATGGGCCTTAGTTATGCGTATAAAGTGATATCATTATGCGGAGTTTATGCGCCTTTATTTTAGTAGCTTTTTATAATGTAGATCAATTTTTAAATATAAAGCTTTCCTATCTCTAGATAGTGTCTACACAAGATAGAGGTATTGTGATAGAATGGAAGCATCTTAAAAGACGGGGGAGAAAGAAAGATGGAAGCATCCTATCACCGCCACGACATAAGCGATAACGTG
>JAETSB010000008.1 GCA_021769865.1 Oscillospiraceae bacterium | reverse complement strand
GGGCTGCGGCGCGGGTTCGGCTCCGCCGCTCATGCCCGCCAGCATCGCCTCGATCTCCTCCTGGCTCATCTTTCCGCCGGAGGAGGGCGCGGGCTCCGGTTCCGGCGCGGGGGCCGGTTCGGCTCCGCCGCCCATGCCCGCCAGCATTGCCTCGATCTCTTCCTGGCTCATCTTTCCGCCGGAGGAAGGCGCAGGCTCCGGCGCGGGCGCGGGGGCCGGTTCGGCTCCGCCGTTCATGCCCGCCAGCATCGCCTCGATTTCCTCCTGGCTCATCTTTCCGCCGGAGGAGGGCGCGGGCTCCGGTTCCGGCGCGGGGGCGGGTTCCGGGGCGGGGGCAGGCTCGGAAGCGGCCTCCTCTCCCTCGTCATCGCCCAGGCCAAGGCCCCTCAAAAGCTCCTTGGCCAGTTCCACGCTCATGACATTCATGAACTCGCTCTCCAGGGCCCCTTCGATCTTGAGGGAGAAGCGGACGATGACGATGTTCTCCGCCCCCTGGGGGAGATGGTTTTTCTTAAAGGCGTCCAGATCCTCCAGCTCGAAGGGCTGGGGGGTGGAAATGTCCACCTGATAGCCCAAAAAGTCGCTCATGGCTGTGGCGGCCGCGCCCATCATCTGGTTCATGACCTCACAGACGGCGCTGATGGTCAGCTCATTGAGCTCAAATTCCTCGTCCGGCGTCTCGCCGCCCATGAGGATGTCCACGATGACCTTGATGTCGCTGCGCTTGAGCAGCATGATGTTGCTGCCCGACAGGCCCTCCACGTATCTGATCTCGATACCCATGGCGGGCTCCAGCCTGCCCAAGGCAAAATCCGCCGTCTTAATGGCCGTGACTTTAGGCGTTGTGATATCGACTCTGTGCTCCAGAAGGTTGGATACCGCGGTGGCAGAGGAGCCAAGGCTGATATTCATCATTTCCCCGAGGGCGTCTATCTCCATCGGGCTAAATAATTTTTTCTCCATTCCGTCTACTCGCTCCTTTGCTCAAGCTGATAGCATACTTCATCTATTTTCACAGCCATGTTTTTCTTATGGGTACCCATCTTTCCGGTGAACCAGTGGTAGCCGCCGATCTCCAGATAGATCGGGGATTCCTTGGGCTGTCCAAGGTCGATGACGTCTCCCACGTTCAAATGGTAGATGTCGCTGAGGGAGAGCTGGGCGCTGGCCAGCTCCGCGATGATCTCCAGCTTGGAGTCCCGCAGCTTGTCGAAAATTTCTCCGGATTTGTCCTCCGCCGCCGTCCGGCGCAGGGGGCTCTCCCGGCTGATCTCCGCGAAGACGTTGGTCAGGACCTCTCCCGGCAGGCACACGCTCATCCGCCCCGCCATGTTGGGGAACTGTAATTTCAGGTCCACGATCACCACGGTCTCGTCCAGGCCGATCACCTGGTTCAGCGTGGGGTTGACCTCGGTGCGGCTGTAAGTGAAGTGGATGGGCACGTAATTCTCCCAGCTCCGGTCCATCACCTTCACGGTGTCGTCGGCCAGGTCCTCGTAAAGCTTCAGCTCCAGGTCCGTGTAGCTGTAGTCGTCCTCCAGCTCGTCGTCCACGGCGCCCTCGCCGCCCAGCATCCGGTCCATCATGCTCAGGGCCGTGCTGGTGGAGATGAAGAGCATGGCCGGGGTCTCCTGGATCTGCCCTTTCAGCTCCACGTCGATCATGCCCAGCACGTCGCCCTCCGTCAGAGCGTTGGAGAACTCATAATATCGCTGCTCCTCAATGCTCTCCACCGTCACCTCGCAGGTGGAGCGGAGGCGGGCGTTCAGCCGGGAGCTGATCACCCGGGAGTAATTGTCAAAGATGCCGTTGAGCATCTTGATGCGGTCTTTGGTGAATTTACGGGGACTGCTGAAGTCGTATTTCTGGTACTTCTTTTCCTGCTTCTCGCTGGATTGCTCCAGGTCCTTGTCTCCGCTTCGAACCGCGTTCAGCAAAGCGTCGATCTGCGCTTGCGATAATACGTCTGCCATGTCATCCCCCCTATTCTGCCTGGATTCCGGCCAAAGTCCGCCGGTGGACGCGCTATGAGGTCATCACAATATACTGCTGAATGCCGCCCTGTTCTTCCAGCTCGGCCTCAATGTCCCGGCCGCTGATGATCATTTCCACACGGCGGTTCTTCGCCCGGTTTTCCGATGTGTCGTTGAGCTCAACGGGCCGCCACTCGCCGAAGCCCTCGCTGACCAGGCAGCTGGGGGGCACGACGCTGTGCTCCTGAATGTAAATCACCACGTTGGTGGCCCGGTCGCTGGCCAGCTTGCGGTCGTTGACGACCCGGTTGGGGCCCTCGCCCGCCCGGGCGGTGTGGCCCTGTACCCGAACCTCGTCCAGGGACTCCGCCACGCTGCTGAGCATGTCGCTGACGGAGTCCAGCACGGGATACGCCTCCTGGCGGATCACGGGGCTGTCGCCCGCGAAGAAGACGGACTGGCTGAAGGTAATGAAGATCTTCCCGCCGTCCTGGCTGACCGTAATCGCGTCCTGGAGATTCTGCTGCTGAACAAACTCCTGAATCTGCTGGAGGAGGGACTGCATATCCTGCTCCACCTGCTCCTGCATCTCCTCCGCGGGCATCCGGCCGGACTCGCCGCTGTTGTCGGCGTCGGGGCCGCCCGCGCCTTCCGTGACTCTGGGGTCCTCCACCGCGGAGGGGTTGAAGCTCTGGACGATGGCCTTCCAGTTATCCTCGCTGATGGTGGACATGGAGTACAGCAGCACGAAGAAGCACAGCAGCAGCGTCACCATGTCGCCGTAGGTATCCATCCAGTTGGCGCCGCCTCCGCCGCTTTTCTTTTTTTTGATTGCCATTGCCGCTCACCTTTCCTTTTGGCTGGGCGCGCTCATTATTTCGCCTCGCCGGAGCCCTCGCCGCCCATCTCGCGCTGCTTCTGGGACATGTAGGTCAGGAGCCGCTCCCGCAGGGACTTGGGGTTCTCGCCGGCCTGGATGGCCATGACGCCCTCCACGATGATCTGCTTGCACAGGACCTCCTCGCTGTCCCGCCCCCGGAGGAGCTGGGCCACGGGGCCGAAGACCACGTGGGCCAGCAGGCACCCGTACAGCGTGGTGATCAGGGCGGTGCCCATGCTGGTGCCCAGGGAGTCCGCGCCGCCGTCGCCGCTAAGGTTCATGGATTTCAGCATGTTGATCAGGCCCACCAGCGTACCCACCATGCCGAAGGCCGGGGCCACGCTGGACGCCTTGTCGTACATGGCTGCGGCATCCTCGTGCCGGGCAGACATGCACTCAATGTCATTTTCCAAAATGCCCCGGACCTTATCCTGGTCGTTGGCGTCCACGATGAGCATGATGGCCTGCTTGAAAAAGGGGTCGGACTGCTCGTTGGCCTTCTCCTCCAGGGACAAAAGGCCGTTCTTCCGGGCGATCTGGGCCAGCTCCACCAGCTGGTCGATGTAGCCCTTGGGGTCGTACATCTTGTTGTTCAGGATGATCTTGAAGTGCTTGGGCATGGCCTTGAGCATCTCGCCCGAGAAGCTGGCCAGCACCACGAAAATCGTGCACCCGATGGTGATGAAGATGGACGCCGCGTCGAAGAAGTTCCAGAGGTTGCCCAGATCGAACGTGATCGTATCGGTCCCCGGAGGCACGTTGGGGCCGATGTTGATGCCCATGACGCAACCCAGCAAAAACACGACAAACGCGCCGACAATACCGATGATATAGTTTATATTCATGAAGAATGCCTCGCTCCCTCGGCCGGTCAATGGCCCCCGGCCTGTGAATTTTATCTATATTCGATCAACGCTTGTCCGATACCGCGATCTCGCGGTGGATGTCCTGGACCTTGGCGTTGTACTCCGCGATTTTATGAATGATGTCCTCCACGCTCTCACGGACCAGATAGTAGTCGTGGTTCATCATGGTGATCTTCGTCTCGGGAATGCACTCGATATGCTCGATCTGCAGGTGGTTCACCAGCAGCTTGTCGTGATTTCTCTTAGTCAAAAGAATCATAATAGACCGCCCTTTCCTGTCCCGCCGGGGCCGTCGGCCCCGGCGGGCAGCCGTTTTGTTCCGCAGTTTGACGGGCGTTCCGCCCGGTACTCAACGATCCGTTACGAAGAGGATCAGCGCTTCATGTTGACCAGCTCTTCCAGCATGGAGTCGGTGACGGTGATGATGCGGGTGTTGGCCTGGTAGCCGCGCTGGGTGGTGATGAGCTCGGAGATCTCCTCCGCCAGGTCCACGTTGGGGGCCTCCAGGAAGCCCACCATGATCTTGGTGCCGCCGGTGGAGAGGATGGCCGTGCCCGCGGGATAGGGGGGCTGCGTGTCGCCCGGGTCGGGATTAGGATTATTGGGGTCGTCGGCCGGCTTGCACATGTAGCTGTTCACGTTCGAGATGCCCAGGTCGTTCTGCACGCCGCCCAGCATGCAGATCCGCAGGTCGCCCGCGCCGTCCTGGCACTTGTAGTAGGACTCGCCGGTGTGGGTCACGCCGTTGGGGTTCGTGACGCTGCCGATGGCGAGGTATCCCATGACGATCTGCTGGTCGCCCTCCCGGCAGATGCCGACGATGGCGCCCGTGTCCTGGTTGATGGTGATGTTGGAAAACTCGGCGAAGTCCAGGTCCGCCATCAGCAGCTGGTTCGCCTCGCTGTTATCGGGCAGCTTTTCGCCGGTGGACTTGTTGATCCAGTTGCTGGGGTCCGTGGGCTTGTTCACGTCCTGCAGGGGGCCCACGGCTTTTGTGGTGACGTTGCCTTCGGTGGTCTCCGCTCCCGTCCTGTCGGTGGCGTAGCGGATCTCATACTTGTAGCCGTCCGTCGTGACCGTGTTTCCGTCATCGTCTTTTGTCTCAATCTTCGCGGGGACCCGCTCCCAGTGGGGCTTGCGGATGGGGACCAGCTGGTCGCTGACGATGGGCTTGCCCTCCTCGTCCACGCCGGTGGTCATGAAGCCGTAGACCACGTTGCCCTTGCCGTCGCAGAGGTAGCCGTCGGCCTTGAACTGGAAGTCGCCCACCCGGGTCAGGGTCAGGGACTTCAGGCTGGTGGGGTTGGTGCCGTCGATGCTGTTGGCCACGGTCTTGTCGCCCACCAGGAAGAAACCGTCGCCAACCAACGCGCAGTCCATGGGACTGCCGGGGTTATAGCTGGCGGAGGACATGTTCAGGTCGATGCTTCCCACCATGGAGCCGTAGCCGATCTGGGAGGGGTTGATGCCGCCCACGGTGGAGGTGCCGTTGCCGCCGCTGGAGTACAGGCTGTACACGCTGTCGCGGAACATGGTCCGCTGTTTCTTGTAGCCCTGGGTATTCACGTTGGCCACGTTGTTTCCAATTACGGAGAGCTTCTGCATGTGGGCCCGCAGGCCCGCAACGGATGCGTACATTGATCCGGTCATAGGGAACTTGAACTCCTTTCAATCCTTGGCGCCGTCTGGGCCCGCCAATCGGGCGGGACCCAATGGCCTCCGAAAACCGGTCCTGCCATTTCGCTCACAGGAACACGGCGCCGTCGATGTTGGTAAATACGCTGTCCTTCATTTCGTCCTGGGTGATGGCCGTGATGACCTTCCCATGGGGGACGTTGATGATGAAGGCTTTCTCGGTGTCCATGGCCAGGATATTCGTGGCGCCCTTGGCCTGGGCCCGCACCATGCTGCCCTTGATCTGGTCGATGAGGCCCGGGGTAATCTCGATGCCCCGCTCCTCGGCTCGGGTCATGGCGTGTTTGGAAAATTGGACTTCCTGTCCGGCCCTGGTCAGCTCCGCCTGCAGCGCCATGGCGAAGCCGCCCGCAGCCGCACGCTTCCCTGCGTCCGGTATCTGCTGGATTTGACTCTGTCTGGTTACGCGTTCGATCATGTAGAGATCACCTCAGCCTTCGCCGTCTGTGGGCGCGCCGTTCTCTCCCTTGTACTCCGGGTTCTCCGTCTCGCCGCCGGGCTGTACGGGCTCGCTGGGCTTCTCGGTCTCCTCCGGCTTTTTGGTATCCTCGGGCTTCGTGGTCTCGCCGGGTTTATCGGCGTCCTCCACCTTGCCGTCGCCCTCCTCGTCCTCTTCCTTGGGGGGAGGCAGCTTGCCCACGGCCATCAGCTCGTTGAGGAAATAGTACTCGTCGTTGACGAAAATCACCTGCTGGCCGTCCATCGTGCCGGTGGCGGTGACTTCGCCGTAGACCTCCTGGAGCTTGCCGTCCACGTACTTGCCCACAGTGACTTCCTTGCCCACCAAAGACGCGGAGTAGTTCATCGTCACGGCGTCGGTCATGTTCACCATGGAGGTGATCATCTGCATCTGCACCATCTGGTTCAGCATTTCCGAGGTGTCCATGCTGTCGTCGATGCCCTGGTTGGTCAATTGGGTAATCATCAGGGTGATGAAGTCCGTCATGTCCAGGTCCAGGTTGCTGCCCTTTTTCGCGATGGTGACGTCCTTGTTTCCCACCTTGTGGGTGCCGTACAGGCTTCCGATGTCGCTCATTAAGCTGTTGCTCACTTGCTCACTTCCTTTCCGTCGGTCATTCCCCGTCCAGGGGGATCAGGCCCAGCCGGAGCTGCTGGAGGAAATCCTCGCCGCTCTCCTGCTTCCGGCGCTGCTCCTGCTGCTGCCGCCGGTGCTGTTCCTGCTGCTGCTCGTAAAGGTCCTGCCGCTGGCTCTCCTCCTGACGGGGGACTTCCACCCGGACCTCCTGCTGGACCTCCCGGCCAAGCAGCTGTTCCAGGCCCGAGGTGTTCTTGGACAGCAGGTTCTGGGTCTCCCGGTTCTCGGCGTGCAGCTGCACCACCAATCCGCCGTCCTTGCTCCAGGTCATCTCCACGGTCACCTTGCCCAGGTTCTCCGGGGTCAGCTGGAGCTCCACCCGGGTCTCGCCGTTTCGCAGGGCCTCCGTCAGCCTGGGGGCGATCTGGTCCTCCACGGGCTTTTCGGTCTCCGCGGCCTTGGGGGCCTCGCCCACCTTCACCGGGACGGACTTCACGTCCTCAAAGACAGGGGCTTCCGTCTCCGCGCCCTGGAGCTCGGGGGTCTCCTCCGTGTCGGAGGTCTCCGCATCCCGAACCTCGGTCCGGCCGGTCTCCACCTTGATCTCCACGGTGCGGCCCTCCGTCTCCCGGGCGGCCTCCGGGGCCTCAATGGCCTGGGGAAGCTCCTCCACCAGGGCCGGGTCTGCGGCCTGCTGCTCTCCGCCCTCCACGAGGGCCGCGGGAATCTGCGCCTTTCCTTCCGGGGCGGCGCTCTGAGTCTCAGCCTCTGGGGTCAGAAGGACTTCCGCCGCCACGGGGGCGATCTCCGCCGCCGCAGCCTCCGTCTGGACCTCCGGCGTCAGCGCCTGCTCCACCGGAATCACCGGATTCTGCATCATCAGCATGGCCGCCAGGGCCATCTGGTCCTCCAGAACCTTGCCGTCCTTGGGGGCGGCGGGGGCCTGTTGGGTCTCTCCGGTCTCCTGGGTCTTCTGAACGTCCTGGGCCTCCTGAGGCTTTTGCGCCGCCTCGGGTTTCTCCTGCTTGGAGACCTGGGCGCTGTCCGTCTGCTTCTGCTCCAGCAGCTTCTGGAAGCCGTCCTTCTGGGCGGGCTCGCTCTTCTTCACAGAGGGGACCGCCTGGGGAATCTGGGTGTTTGCCATCATGTTGTTGATCAACTGTTCCATACGCTCGTTCACCTCCTTGTCATCATAAGATATCTATTTCCAAACGGTGCGTACGCGCCGCGTGGAACGAACTTACGAGGCCGCGTGGGCCCGGGTGGAGCTGACGAATTCCTCGATGAACAGCTCCTCGCTCTTGGCCTCCTCCTTGTGGTAGGTCTCCAGCTTCTTCTCCTTCAGCTTCTCAATGGAGGAGGTCTCCTTTTTCGCCTCCACCATGGCCTCCCGGCGTTTCTCCGCCTCGGCCTCCAGCTCCTCCAAACGTTTGGTCTCCCGCTGGATCTCCAGCTCGGCGGCCCGGAGGGCGCTCTGGTACATCAGGGCCTCCGTCACAGGCATGCCCTCCAGCGCCCGGTCCCGGTAATCCTCGTTGCAGTCCCGGTACTCCCGCCAGAGCTTTTCCAGCAGCTCCTCCTGGGCCCGGACCCGGGCCACGGCCTCGGCGTGCTCCCCCTGGAGCACCCCCAGCACCTGCTGCTTGTAAGAAAGGACGGTATCCAAAGCGAACTTGAACTTTTTCACAGGCCGGTTCTCCTTTGGTTCAGTTAGTTCAGAATCTGCTTCAGCTTCTCAATGCACTGGTCATAGCTGAACGCCTCGTCGATGTCCTGGGTCAGAAAGCCGTTCACCGCGTCGATCTTGCTGAGGGCGTAGTCCAGGTTCCGGTTCGTCCCCGGCTTATAGGCGCCGATGGCCACCAGGTCCTGGTTCTTCTCGTAGGTGCTGAGAATGTCCCGGACTCGGGAGGCCAGCTGCCGGTGCTCCTGAGAGACGATCTCCACCATCAGTCGGGAAATGCTGGCGGAGACGTCGATGGCCGGGTAGTGGTTGCTGTTGGCCAGGGCCCGGGAGAGGACGATGTGTCCGTCCAGAATGCCCCGGACGGTGTCCGCGATGGGCTCGTTGGTGTCGTCGCCCTCCACCAGCACGGTGTACACGCCGGTGATGGAGCCCTTATCGAAATTGCCGCTTCGCTCCAGGAGCTTGGGCATTTCCGCGTACATGGAGGGGGTGTAGCCCCGGCTCACCGGCGGCTCGCCGATGGCCAGGCCAATCTCCCGCTGGGCCATGGCGAACCGGGTCAGGGAGTCCATCATGAGGAGCACGTCGTAGCCCTGGTCCCGGAAGTACTCCGCGATGCCGGTGGCCACGCTGGGGCACTTCATCCGCAGCATGGCGGGCTGGTCGCTGGTGGCCACCACCAGCACGGAGCGGCGCATGCCCTCCTCGCCCAGGTCCTTCTGGACGAACTCCAAAACCTCCCGGCCCCGCTCGCCCACCAGGGCGATGACGTTGATGTCCGCCTTGACGTTCTTCGCAATCATGCCCATCAGCGTGGACTTGCCCACGCCGGAGCCCGCGAAGATACCGATGCGCTGGCCCTTTCCGATGGTGATCATGCCGTCGATGGCTTTGACTCCAAACTCCATCCGCTCCCGAATGGGGGGGCGGCGGAGGGGATTGATGTAAGAACCGCCTACGCAGTAGGCGTCGCCGCCCTCGAAGGGGGCTTTGCCGTCAATGGGCTGGCCCATGGCGTTGATGATGCGGCCCCGGAGGAACTCCCCCACCCGCAGCGTCAGCTGCCGCCCGGTGTTCCGAACGAAGTTGCCCGCCGAGATGCCCGCCATGTCGGAATAGGGCATCAGCAGGATGTGGTCGTTCTTGAAGCCCACCACCTCGGCGGTGACCTGCCCGCCGGAGTCGCCGTTGTAGATCCGGCAGATGTCGCCGACGGCCGCCCGGCCGCCGCTGGCCTCAATGGACATTCCGACAATATTCTCGATTTTCCCGGTCAGGCTGTAGGTCTCCGCGTTGTAGACCTGACGGATCATTTGCCGGAACATAGCTTCTCCTTTGGCGCTACGCGCCGCCGCTGAAATTCAGACTGCTGAAATTGACGCCCTCCTCCACGGGCCCGGCGTCGGACAGCAGGGTGCGGATGTTGTTCATCTGGGTGGCGGCGCTGGCGTCCACGATCTCGTCCGGGGTCTCGATGATGCAGGTGCCCGCTTCGTCGTCCGCCATGGGGATGATGCGCACCCGGTCCGAGAGGGCCGAGAGGGCGTTCATCAAAGAGGCGGGAACCTTGGAAAGGTGCTTGGCGTCGCATTCCGCGATGTAGATATGGGCCCACTCCCGGCGCTTCCGCTTGTCGATGGCGGTTTGAATCATCCGGCAGATGACCTCGTTGCTGCTCTTCAGGCTGACGCAGACCACCTTCTCCGCGATGGCGATGGCAAGGTCCCGCAGCTCCTCCACATTGTCGTCCATCTGCCGGTCCAGGGCGGCCCCGGCCCGTTCCAGGAATTTGTCAAAGTCCGCGGCCAGCTCCTCGGCCTGCCGCTGCTGGGCCCGCTGGCCCTCCTGAATCGCCTGGGCGGCCCCCTGGGCCAGGCCCTCGGCCCGCCCGGCCTCCAGGCCGCTCTGGCGGGAGGTCTCGAAGAGCTCCTGGGCCTTGAGCTCCGACTCCAGCCGGGCCTGGTCCAAAATCTCCTCGGCCCGGCGGTGGGCGTCCGCAATGATCTGCTCCGCCTGGATCTGGGCGAAGCTCACCGGGTCCGGCTCCGGCTCGGGCTCCGGTTCCGGCTCGGGGGCTTCCGCCTCCCCGCCTGCCCGGAGATCCAGGACCGGCGCCTCCTCCCCGGCGCCCTCCTCAGGAGGGGGCTGGGGCTCGGCGGGCTCCGCCGGCTCCGTCACCAGCTCCTCCGCCTTGGGGAACTGGTAGGGCTCGGCCTTGGGACGCATGATGGATTTCCAAATACTAGGCAATGATATCGTCCTTTCCGCCCTTCAGGATGATGATCTCACCCTTCTCCTCCAGACCGCGGATGATGCCCACAATGCGCTGCTGGGCCTCCTCCACGTCCTTCATGCGGACGTTGGAGGTAATCTCCAGGTCGTCCTTGATGCTCTGGGCCATGCGGGTGGACATATTGCTGAACAGCTTGTTGGCGACCTCCGTGTTGGCGGCCTTGAGGGCCAGCACCAGGTCTCTGGGGTCGCAGTCCCGGACGAAGCGCTGCACGGAACGGTCGTCCATGGTGATGATGTCCTCGAAGACGAACATCCGCTTGCGGATCTCGTCCGCCAGGTCCTGGTCGGACAGGCCGTCGAAGATGTTTTTCTCGCTGGTCCGGTCCAGGTTGTTCATGACGTCGGCCACATAGTCGATGCCGCCGACCTTGATATTGGTATCGGTCATAATGTTGGAGAATCGGTTGTGCATTTCGGCCTCCACGATCTTGATGGCCGCCGGGGAGACGCTGTCCAGCTTGGCGATGCTCTCCACCACCTGGATCTGCTTCTTCTCGTCCAGCTGGGCCACCACGCCCGCCGCCTTGTCCGCGTCCACGTAAGAGAGAACCAGCGCGATGGTCTGGGGGCGCTCGCCCCGCAGGGCGGAGAACAGGGACTTGATATCCGCCTTGTCCATGAAGGCGAATTCCCGGTTTTTCAGGCTCTTGGTGACCTTGCCCAGGAGCTCTGCCGCCGCCTGCTCGCCGTAGGCCTTTTCCAGGACGGCCCGGGCGTACTCCAAGCCGCCCTCGGTGACGGCCTTGTTGGTCAGGCAGAGCTGGTAGAACTCGTTGAGGACATCCTCCGTCTGCTGGGTGCTCAGCACGCCGAGGCGGGCCACCTCCAAGGTGAGCTGCTCGACCTCCTCGTCCTCCATGAACTTGTAGAGGAGGGACGCCTTCTCCGCGCCCAGGGCGATGATGACCGCCGCCGCCTTCTGCGCGGTGGAGAGCTCCACCGCTTTCGAGCTTTTCGCCGCCGTCTGGGGGGCGGCCGCCACTGCTGCCTCAGCCATTGCCGTCGCCCCCTTTCAGCCAGACCTTGATCATTTGGGCCGCGATCTCCGGGTTGTCGCTGACGAACTGACGGATATCCTTCCGCAGCTCCATGCTCCGCTCCAGCTCCAGGTCCATCACGTCGGCGCCGGTTTCCGGCATCTGGCCGTCCAGACCCAGGCCCGCCACGCGCAGCAGGGCTTCCGCCTCTTCGCGCTGCCGGGCTTCCTCTTCCTCCTGCTTCTTCCGCTTCTTCCGGCGCAGCAGGAGGATCACGGTCAGCAGGATGATGAACAGCACCAGTCCGACGCCCGCCGCGATCAGCACCCACATGGGCACGGTCCGGCCGTTGCCGTCATCCATTCCGGGCGCGATGCCCTGGTTGGGATCGAAGAAGTTCATGGACAGCACCTTGATCTTGCCGTCCAGGAGCTCCTCCCCGGTGACGGGGTCGGTCTCGCCGGTGATGCCGGCGGCCCGGGCCACCAGCTGCTGGATCTCCCCTACGTTGTAGCTGTCGTCCGTCGCCCGGGCGTTGATGGACACGGCCACGGAGCAGTCGGTCATTTTGACCGCTCCGTTGTTGTCGATGTTGATGGTGCTGTGGGTGTTGTCGTAGTCCGTCTGCTTACTCACATAGAGCCCGGTGTCCCCATCCTGGACGTTCATCCCGGCTTCCACGTTTTCCAGCAAATCGGAGTTGGACTCGGTGCCCACCACGCCGCCGACGGTGCCGTCGCCGGGGCGGGAGATATAGCCCTCGTCCCGCTTGGACCCGACGATGCCCTCGCCGTTGGTGGAGCCGTCCTGGGCCCACTCGGGAAGGATGGTCTCGTGCCGCTCCTCGGTGGTGCGGTCCACCTCCACCTCGCAGGTGACGCCCACCCGGACGTTGTCCTCGCCGAAGAAGGGGGTCAGCACGTTCATGACCTGGGTGCGGATGCGGTTCTCCATGCCCTGCTGGAGCTGCATTTTCAGCGCCGAGATCTCGCCGTTCAGGGCGTCCTCCGTCAGGTAGATGTTGCCGACGGTGTCGGAAACGCTGACGGAATCAATCGTCAGGCCCTGAACCCCGTGGGATACCAGGTCCCGGATGGCCTGGGCCTGCTCGTCGGTGAGCAGCTGGCCCTCCACCATGGTGACGCTGACGGCGGCGGTGGCCTCCACCACGTTGCCGCTGTCCAATATGTAGGCCCGATTCTCTCCGGGCGTGATGTACACGGCGGCGTCCACCACGTTGGGGAAATTGCGGATCGTCGCCGCCATTTGGTTCTGCAGGTCCTGGATCTTGGCGTAGCTCCGCTCCTCGTTGGTGGAGAACGCGCCCAGGTTGTCCATGTAGTAGTTGCCGGTCTGGTTCAGATTCGCCATGAGGATGCGGGCCTTCAGCGCCGCCTCCTGCCCGGCGGGGACCATGACGGTGTTCCCGTCCTCCACCCGGTAGTTCGTGACGCCCTGCTCGCTCAGGAAGTTCAGAATGTTGGACGCCTCGGTGTCGCTGACCTGGGTGACCAGCACGGCGTAGTCCTGCTTGTTCAGCGTCAGCATGACGGCGATGACCACGATAAGGGCCACCAGAACAGCGGCGATGACCAGCCAGACCTTTTTCGAGATCTTTTTCAGGCGTTCCTTCGCCCGGCCCAGGAACGCCTTGGCCTTTTCCTTCACGTCGTTCAACCGCTGTCACCTCCTTCTCTCCGCCGCGCCGCGGCGTCCTGTAGACATGATTCGTGCTGCCCTGGTCCAAAGGGCCGGGCAGCACAGGGAATGTTTCCCCCGCCGCCTCGCTTTAGAAGTTCATCCTGGTCAGCTCGGAATAGGCGTCCTGGGCCTTGTTCCGCAGCTGAATCAGAAAATCAACTGCCATCGCGTTCTTGGTTCCGGCAATCATTGCCATGGCGGGGTTGTCAAGCTGGCCCGTGGCCAGCAGGTATTGCGCTTCTCTCGCTTCCGCGTCCGTCTCCTTCACATCGTCGATGGCGGAGCGGAAAATGGCGCCAAAGATGCTCTCCCCTTCCGGGGAAGCAGTCTCCTTTGCCCGGCCCTTCGTCTCCGCGGCGAGGGGCGTCAGCGGCGTCAATTTCTCCATAGGCGTCAGCATAGCGGCGTCCTCCTTCTGGTCTTGGCGGTCAAATTACTTTCCGATCTGAAGCGCGTCCGTCACGACGGTCTTCATCGTGTTGAACATGGTGACGTTCGAGGTGAACGCCTGGGTAGCCGCCATGGCGTCGGCGATTTCCTTCACCATGTCCACATTGGGCGTTTCCACATACCCGTCCTCGTTGGCGTCCGGGTGGGTGGGGTCGTAGACCAGCTTCATGGGGGAGGGGTCGTCCACGATCTGGGCCACCCGCACGCCGCCGGCGGTCTGGCCGCCCGGCACCATGCCGCTGGAGGCCCGGGCCATGGCCCGGCGGAAGCCGTCCCGGCCGGTCTTGGCCTCGAAAACCACCATCTTCCTCCGGTAGGCGCCCTCGCCTCCCTCCACCCGGGTGGTGGTGGAGTTGGTCACGTTTTCCCCCACCACGTCCAGCCGCAGCTGCTGGGCCGTCATGCCGGAGGCCACAATGTTCATCGAGCTCAAAAATGCCATAGGTCAAACTCTCCATTCCCCGCCGGGTGTGTTCCGGCAGTCCGTCGCGGGGCCGGATGATCCGGTCCCGTAATCGTTTACCCTGCTCTGTGCCGGGCCTTATTCAACACTATAAATCGGAAAAGCATTTGCCGCCGTCCGAAAAAGCCCCCGCGGTCACTGGCCCCGGATCGCAGTGCGCAGCGTGGTCAGCCCCGAGCTGATGGAGCTCATCACATAGCGCATCTGATAGGCGGTCCGAATGGCCTCCGACATCTGGGCGGTGACGTTCACGCCGTTGTCGTCCATCCGGGTCTGGACCGTCTGCTCCGTCACGCTGAAGGGGGTCTCCTCCAGCACCTGGCGCATAGACTTCACCGGCGCGGTCCCCCGGGAGGCCCGGAGCAGCTTGCCCTTCAGGCTCTCCTCAAAGGTGACGACCTTCTCCTTGTAGCCAGGGGTCTCCGCGTTGGAGATATTGTCCGCGATGGCCGCCTGCTTGGTCCAAAGGTACGCCAGGGACTTTTCCATCATCAAAGAAGAATTGCTCGACAGGAAATCCATGTGGTTCCACCCTCCAGTCATGTCCTGTTCTTGATCTTGAAAAAACGGCCCGTTCCCGCCCGCTTCCTCCGGGCAAGACAAACGCGCGGGTTGTCAGCCAAGGCGCGCGTTTTCCGGTTCGTTATGAATGGCCCTCCATCCTATTCGGAGGAACGCGTTTTCATTCCGCCCGGCAGACGCCGTTTCTCCGTTTTGCATGTGAGTTTTGCAACAAAAATTTCCGCCCTATCAAACGGGTAATTTTCATTATGAACTATTCTCCCAAAAAAATCAAGTACTTTTTTACCGGGCACATCTTCTATTTTTAACAAAATCTCACCAATCTTCTCTTATTTTGCAGGTTTCTCCAAAAATCTCCACCCCTACGGGGCCCCCTTTGGCCTTCCTTGGCGTCTGTGACAATTTTTCGCCGTATTTTTGTCTGTTTTTGTAGAAAATACCAGCAAGCTTCCAAAAAATAGCAATGTCAAAATGACGGGCCGCCTTTTATCTTAATTCCCCCGTTCTCCCCGGTTTGTCCTTGCCATTTTCAATTTCCTGTGGTAGAATCTATATGTTGTAATATGGATGCTTTATGGCCCCTTCTTTTAGGGCCTGTCCCCCGCCGACGCGGAACCAGAGGTAAGGAAGTGATCCCTTTGAGCACGGAACAAAAGCAGAAAATTTTAATTGTGGATGACTCGGAGCTGAACCGCGCCATTCTGGCCGATATGCTGGACGATGAATATGAAATCATGGAGGCGGAGAACGGCCTTCAGGGCGTGGGCCTGCTCCAGCAGCGGGGAGCCGAGATCTCTCTGGTCCTGCTGGACATCGTCATGCCCCAGATGGACGGCTTCGGCGTTCTGGATGTCATGGCCCAGAACCACTGGATCGAGGACATCCCCGTCATCATGATCTCCGCCGAGACCGGGTCCAGCCACATTGAGCGGGCCTATGAGCTGGGCGTCACTGATTTTATCTCCCGGCCCTTCGACGCGCTGATCGTCCACCGCCGGGTGGTCAATACCATTATGCTTTACGCCAAGCAGAAGCGCCTGGCCAACATGGTCACGGAGCAGATCTACGAGACCGAGCGGCGCAGCACTCTGCTGGTGGATATTCTCAGCCACATTGTGGAGTTCCGCAACGGGGAGAGCGGCCTCCACGTCCTCAACGTCCGCACGCTGACGGAGCTGATGCTGAACCACCTGGTTCAGAAGACGGACCGCTACCAGCTCTCTCCCGCGGACATCTCCACCATCTGCACGGCCTCGGCCCTGCACGACATTGGAAAGATCACCATTGACGAAAAGATCCTCAACAAGCCCGGCCGCTTTACCGACGAGGAGTTCGCCATCATGAAGACCCATTCCATGGCCGGCGCGGAGATGCTGGAAAACCTCCCCATCCACCAGGACGACCCGTTGGTGAAGGTGGCCTACGACATCTGCCGCTGGCACCATGAGCGCTGGGACGGCCGGGGCTACCCCGACGGACTCAAGGGGGACGATATCCCCATTTCCGCCCAGATCGTGGCCCTGGCGGACGTGTACGACGCCCTGACCAGCAAGCGCTGCTACAAGGACTCCTTCTCCCACGACAAGGCGGTGGAGATGATCCTGGCCGGCCAGTGCGGCTCCTTCAGTCCCCTGCTGCTGGACTGCCTGCGGGAGCTGGCCCCCGATCTGCCCACACTGATGAGCGGCAGCAACTCTGCGGCCCAGCGGGACCGGCGGGAGATGCAGAAGGTGGCCCAGGAGATGCGCCGTCACGAGGAGCTCACCGCCTCCGAGCGGACCCTCCAGCTTCTGGAGCACGAACGGATGAAATACAGCTTCTTCGCCGACATGAGCAAGGAGATCCAGTTCGAGTACACCGTTTCCCCGCCCATGGTCACCCTCTCCAACTGGGGCGCGGAGCACCTGGGGCTGGAGGAGATCATCATGGACCCCTACCACCACGCCGGGGCGCAGGCGGTTATGGAGGCCGCGGACGCTCAGAACCTGGCCGACGCGCTGCGCAGCACCAGCCCGGACCTGCCGGTGGTGACGTACGACTGCAAGCTGAATTACAAGGGCGCCTGGCGCTGGACCCAGATCGTGGCCCGGGCCACCTGGTCCAGCGACGAGCCCCCCCGCTACACCGGCGCCATCGGCAAGGCCATCGACATCCACGACTCCCGGATGAAGCTGAACGCCCTGGAGCGCATGGCCTCTCACGACGCTCTCACCGGCCTTTTGAATCACGCCTACGCCAAAAAGCGCATCCTGGAGCGGATCGAGACCCGCCCCGCCGCCACCTACGCCCTGGTCATCTTCGACCTGGACCACTTTAAATCCGCCAACGATACCTATGGCCACTCCTTCGGGGACCAGGTGCTCATGCACCTGGCGGAAAAGCTCCGCCAGTGCATCCGGGGAGGCGACATCGCCGCCCGGGCCGGGGGGGACGAATTCCTGATCTTTCTGGAATACAAGGACGACGTGGAAGTGGTTATCTCCCGCATCTTCCAATCCCTCTGCGGCCAGTATGAGCAATTCCCCATCTCCGTCAGCATGGGCGTGGCCCTGACGGACACGGTTCCCGGCGGCTATGACGCCCTGTTCCACGCGGCGGACGCGGCCCTCTACACCGTCAAGCGGGGCGGCCGGGGCCAATATCGTTTTTACGACGAAACTATGCGCGAGACCCTCTCCGTCATATCCCCCATTGAGGCCGGCGAGGATCCGCAGGAGGACGTTAAATAATAAAGGAGGAACCACCATATGACCCTACAGGAGTGCTACGCCGCCATGAACGGCAACTACGAGGACGTCATCGGCCGCCTGCGCAGCGAGCGGCTGGTGCAGAAATTTGTGCTGAAATTTTTGACCGACGGAAGCTATGACCTTCTCTGCCGCTCCCTGGAGGAAAAGAACTACGGGGAGGCCTTCCGGGCCGCCCACACCATCAAGGGCGTGTGCCAGAACCTGAGCATCGACAAGCTCCAGTCCTCCAGCAGCCGCCTCTGCGAATCCCTGCGGAACGGCTATACGCCGGAGGCCGACGCCCTGGCGGAGGAGGTGCGGGCGGATTACGCCCAGACCGTAGCCGCGATTCAGGCCTTCCAGAAAGAGAGCGCGGGATGAAAAAGCTGCTGAACAGCGCCACACGCTTTTTGACTGTCAGCCTGGCGCTGGTTCTTCTGCTGACAGTGTGTATTTTCTCCTTTCTCGCCTTTTACATGAGCCGGAAAAGCTCTGAGACCATCAGCGCCGTAGGCACCACCTACATGACCGGCATGGGGGAAAAGGTCACCCAGCACTTCGCCTCCGTCATTGAACTGCGCCTGTCCCAGGTGGAGGCCCTGGTGGCCAGCTTTCACCCTGACAGCTCCTCCCCGGAGGAGCTGCGGGACGAGCTTGCCGTCAACGCCCGGCTTCGGGGCTTTGAATCCCTGGCCTACTATTCCCGCAGCGGCGAATTTGACATGCTCTACGGGGAGAAGCCCACCCTGGCGGACCCGAATCCCTTCCTGGCCTCCATGAACGCCGGGGAGATCAAGATCGCCGTGACCACCCCCGTCAACGGCCAGAAGGACGTGCTCCTGGGGGTTTCCGCCGAGTACACCATGTCAAACGGGGAGACCTGCACCGCCCTGGTGGCCAGCCTCCCTGTCGATTACATCACCGAAACCCTCTCCCTCTACAGCGAAAATACTCTGGTCTACTCTCACATCATCCGCCGGGACGGCTCCTTTGTCATCCGCAGCGGCGACGCCTTCCGGGAGAACTACTTTGACCGCATTCAGGCCCTTTTCGAGGAGCAGGGGAAGAACGGGGAGCGGTACGTCCAGGAGCTGGAGGCCGCCATGGACGCCGGGGAGGAATACTCCGCCCTCCTCGAATTCGGCAGTGAGCGGCGGCACCTCCAGTGCAACAAGCTCCCCTACTCCGAGTGGTACCTGGTGACGGTGATGCCCTACGGCGAGCTGGACCAGGCCGTCAACGACCTCAGCCACACCTGGCTGAACCTGGTATTCCTGGGCTGCGCCGTGGTGCTGGCGGCCCTGCTGCTGGTGTTCCTGCAGTACTCCAAGATTCTCCGGGATCAAATGGCGGAGCTGGAGCAGGCCCGGAAGGAGGCCGTCCACGCCAACCAGGCCAAGAGCGAGTTCCTCTCCAACATGTCCCACGACATCCGAACCCCCATGAACGCCATCGTGGGCATGACGGCCATCGCCACCGCCAACATCGGCGACCAGCAGCAGGTCCAGAACTGCCTGCGGAAGATCACCCTCTCCAGCCGCCACCTCCTGGGCCTTATCAACGACGTGCTGGACATGAGCAAGATCGAAAGCGGCAAGCTGACGCTGAACATGGACCAGATCTCCCTGCGGGAGGTGATGGACAGCATCGTCAGCATCGCCCAGCCCCAGGTCCGCTCCAAGCACCAGCAGTTTGATGTATTCATCCACGACATTTCCACGGAGAATGTCTGCTGCGACAGTGTGCGGCTGAACCAGGTCCTGCTGAACATCCTGGGCAACGCCCTGAAGTTTACCCCCGACGGCGGACGAATCCAGATCTCCCTCTACGAGGAGAACTCCCCCCGGGGAGAGGAGTACGTCCGTACCCACATTCTCGTCAAGGACAACGGCATCGGCATGACCCCGGAGTTCAAGGAAAAGATTTTTGAGTCCTTCGTCCGGGAGGACAGCGCCCGGGTCCGCCGGACCGAGGGCTCCGGCCTGGGCATGGCCATTACCAAGTACATCGTGGACACCATGGGCGGCACGATTGAGGTGGAAAGCGAGCTGGGCAAGGGCAGCGAGTTCCACGTCACCCTGGACCTCCAGCGGGCCGAAACCCCCGAGGAGGAGATGATCCTCCCGGAGTGGAATCTCCTGGTGGTGGACGACGACCAGCAGCTCTGCGAAAGCACCGCCGCCTCCCTGAAATCCATCGGCGTTAACGCCGATTGGACGTTAAACGCGGAAGGCGCCCTGGAAATGCTGGAGCGCCGGGCCAAGGTTCACGACCACTATCACATCATCCTCCTGGACTGGAAATTGCCGGATATGGACGGCATTACCGCCGCCAAGGAGATCCGCCGCCGCTTCGGCAGCGACACCCCCATCATGCTGATCTCCGCCTACGACTGGAGCGAAATTGAATCGGAGGCCAGGGAGGCGGGCATCACCGGCTTCATCTCCAAGCCCCTGTTCCGCTCCACCCTTTTCTATGGGCTCAAACCCTTCGTCAACTCCGCCGCCCCCGAGGAGCCGCGCGAGGCCAAGTGCGCCGATCTCTCCGGCCTCCGGGTCCTTCTGGCGGAGGACAACGACCTGAACTGGGAGATCGCCAACGAGCTCCTCTCCGACCTTGGCCTGGAACTGGAATGGGCGGAGAACGGCCGCATCTGCGTGGACAAATTTATCGCCTCCCCCGTGGGCTTCTATGACGCGGTCCTGATGGACCTGCGCATGCCGGTGATGACAGGCTACGCCGCCACCGAGGCCATCCGCAATCTGGACAGGCCCGACAAGGACATCCCCATCATCGCCATGACCGCCGACGCCTTCTCCGAGGACATCAAGAAATGCCTGGACGCGGGCATGAACGCCCACGTAGCCAAGCCCATCGACATCCGGGAGGTCGCCCGGCTGCTGGAAAAATTCATCAACGAGCGCCGTTAAAACGTGAACAGGCGGCGGGGAACTTCCCCGCCGCCTGGTTTCTGTTCTCAGCAATCTGCCGTCTCCCCGCCGGACTCCGGAGCCTCCGGGGACTCCGCGGACGCCTCGCCGGACTCGGCGGACTCGGTAGAGCCGCCCTCTCGGTCCTCCTCTTCCAGGACGGACTCCCACTCCTTGGGCTTCTCCTTGGGCACCCGGCAGGCGATCGCCAGCTTGTACCCATCCGGGTCGGCCTCCATCAAAAACTGCTCGTCCTGGGGCGGCACCTTATCGCCCTTCATGATCCGGGAGGCGATCTTCCGGCATTTCTCCATGGTCTCCAGGGACCTGGTCAGCGCGTCCAAGTCCCCGTTTTTTTGCCGCTTGGCCTCCAGCAGCTCCCTCTGCCTCTCCATGTCCTGGCGGCTGACCTCCTGGAGGAAGGACAGCGCCGCCTGGGACCAGGCCGCCTTATCGGTCCGGGCTTTGGGAGGGGCGGTCTTCCCCGCCGCCTGGGGCTTTTTCTCCGCCTGAGGGGCGGTTTTCGCCGCCTGCGCGGCCCGCCGCTGCCGCCCGCTGACCGTAAGCTCCATGGTTCTCCTCCTATCCCTTATGCTCTATCCGCTCTTTATGATACCTTATGTATACCATAACATAGAAGCCGGCGAATCTCAAGCCTCTTTCCTTGTGAAATCTCCCACTTCCCTTTCCCTTCCGAGTATGATATCATCATTTCGTCCAAAATAAGTCATACCTTTTTATTTCACAAAGGAGGGCCCCGCTATGCACGTTCCGTCCGACATCGAGATCGCCCAGTCCTGCCAGATGCGCCCCATTGGGGAAATCGCCGCCGCCGCCGGAGTGGACTCCCAACACCTGGAGCTCTATGGAAACTACAAGGCCAAGGTGGACCCCCGCCTTCTCCGGGAGAGCACGCGGGGCGATGGGAAGCTGATTCTGGTCACCGCCATCAACCCCACCCCCGCCGGGGAGGGCAAGACCACCACCACCGTGGGCCTGGCCGACGCCCTCCGCCGCCTGGGGAAAAACGCGCTGGTGGCCCTGCGGGAGCCCTCCCTGGGCCCCGTCTTCGGCGTGAAGGGCGGCGCGGCCGGCGGCGGCTACGCCCAGGTGGTGCCCATGGAGGACATCAACCTCCACTTCACCGGGGATTTCCACGCCATTGGCGCGGCCAACAATTTGTGTGCGGCGATGCTGGACAATCACATTCAGCAGGGGAACGCCCTGGGGATCGACGTAAAGAAGATCACCTGGAAGCGCTGCGTGGACATGAACGACCGCCAGCTTCGGAACATCGTGGACGGCCTGGGGGGCCGGATGCAGGGCGTGCCCCGGGAGGACGGCTTCGACATCACGGTCGCCAGCGAGATCATGGCGGTCCTCTGTCTCTCCAGCGATATCCTGGACCTGAAGGCCCGCCTGGGCCGGATGGTGGTGGGCTACACCTACGAGGGCAGGCCCGTCACCGCCCATGACCTGAAGGCCGAGGGGGCCATGGCGGCCCTTCTCAAGGACGCTTTGAAGCCCAATCTGGTCCAGACCCTGGAGGGCACTCCCGCCTTCATCCACGGCGGGCCCTTCGCCAACATCGCCCACGGCTGTAACTCCGTCATGGCCACGCGCCTTGCCATGCGCCTGGCGGACTACGCCGTCACGGAGGCGGGCTTCGGCGCGGACCTGGGTGCGGAAAAGTTCCTGGACATCAAGTGCCGCCTGGCAAACCTCACGCCCTCCGCCGTTGTCGTCGTGGCCACGGTCCGGGCCCTCAAGAACCACGGCGGCGTCCCCAAGGCGGAGCTGAACGCCGAGAACCTGGAGGCTCTGGAGAAGGGTCTTCCCAACCTGCTCCAGCACGTGGACAACATCAAGAACGTCTATGGCCTGCCCTGCGTGGTGGCCGTCAACGCCTTCCCCACGGACACCGCCCGTGAGCTTCAGCTGGTGGAGGACAAATGCCGGGAGCTGGGAGTCAATGTTGCTCTCAGCGAGGTCTGGGCCAAGGGCGGCGAGGGCGGCACGGCTCTTGCCGAAGAGGTCCTCCGCCTCTGCGAGGAGCCCAACAACTTCCGCTTTGCCTATGACACGGAAGACTCCATTGAAAAGAAAATCAACGACATCGCCCAAAGGGTCTACCACGCCGACGGGGCCGTCCTGACCCCCGCCGCGAAAAAGCAGCTTGCGGAGCTGGAAGCCCTGGGCTTTGGAACGCTCCCCGTCTGCATGGCGAAGACTCAGTACAGCTTCTCCGACGACCCGGCCCTGCTGGGGGCCCCCAAGGGCTTCACGATCACCGTGCGGAATTTGAAGGTCAGCGCAGGCGCGGGCTTCCTGGTGGCGCTCACAGGGGACATCATGACCATGCCGGGTCTGCCCAAGGTCCCCGCCGCCGAGAAGATCGACGTGGACGAAAACGGTAGGATCACCGGTCTGTTTTAAGGGGAACCGGTCATGACCTACCTCTCCCCAAAAGAATTTCTAGAGCGCTACGCCGCCGCCGGGACGGCAAAAACCCAAAAGAGCGCCGGGAAGCTTCTGGCGCTGGCAGTCCTGGCGGGGGCCCTCATCGCCCTGGGCTGCGCCGCCACCAACACCGCCGTCCATGGGCTGGACAACGTCGGGCTGGCCCGCACGGTCTCCGGCCTCCTGTTCCCCTTCGGCCTGTGCATGGTCATCGTCACCGGGGCGGAGCTCTTCACCGGGAACAGCCTCCTGGTTCTCTCCCTGCTGGAGAAGAAATGCACCCTCCCCGGCCTTTTGCGGAACTGGTGCCTCGTCTACCTGGGGAATTTCCTGGGGGCCTTCCTCGTGGCGGCGGGCTGCGTCTGGTTCGGGCAGCTGAACTACTCCGCCGGAGGGCTGGCGGTCTACACCATCCGCCTGGCGGCGGGAAAGTGCGCCCTGCCCTTCTTAAGCGGCTTCGGCCTGGGAATCTTCTGCAACATTCTTGTTTGCCTAGGGGTGCTGCTGGCCCTCTCCGCCCAGGACGCGGCGGGCCGCCTCATGGGGGCCTCTCTCCCGGTGTGCTATTTCGTCCTCTGCGGTTTTGAGCACTGCGTGGCGAATATGTACTACATCTCCGCCGGACTGCTGGCGATTCAAAATCCCCAGTATCTCCAATTAGTCCAAGAAGCCGGGGTGGACCTCAGCGCCCTGACGGTGGGAAACTTTCTCCTGGGCAATCTCCTCCCCGTCACCCTGGGGAACGTCCTGGGGGGCGCGGGGCTGGCGGCGCTTCTCTGGTACGCGCATTTGAAAAAAGGCTGAACGAACACCGGGCCGGGAGGCGTCGCCTCCCGGCCCGGTGCGTTATCAGGAGACGGTAACGACTCCATGCTCCAGCCCTATCCGGGCAATCTCCTTCCCCGCCTCGTCACAGCCCACCACCAAAGGAAACTTGTAAGCGGCGGCATTGGCGTTGCCAAAGGAGCAGAGGAAGTACCGCCGCCCGTCCCGTTCCATCCATTCCCCGGAGTCAGAAACCACCCACATATCCGAATCTCCGTCCCCCTCGATGGTCCACAGGATGTTCAGCCGGTCAATGTCCGGGTCGTCGATCCGCCCAAACACATAAAACTGCGACGGTTCCTCTTTTCGGTACAATGTCCACCAACCGCCATGGATGGGGCCCTCCACCGTACAGTCCAAAGGCACACCATAGACTTCTATCCAACCGTAAAGCGACAGGCGAACCGCGCTGAGCATGGTGACGTTCTCGTTTTCCGTCAGATAGACCAGACCGGTTTTGTAAATCTCCGGGGCCCAGTTCCGGCAGACCAGGTTGGTCCGCCCCGTGTCCTCCCGCTCCTCACAGCGCCGGACAGCCTGGATGGGGAACAGGAGGCCGACCAGAAAAATCCGGTTCACCAGAAACAGCGCGGCCGCCGCAACGAGGACCCGCCGCGCCGTCCGCCGCCTCCGGGAGGGCAGACGTTTTTCTTTCCTCTTCATACCGTTCCCCCCTGTTCCGGCAAAGGCACCTCCAGGCTCGCGGTCTCACCGTAGCGCGAATAGGTCAGCACGACGCTCCGGTCCTCCGGGGCCGGCAGCGCGTACATCTGCCAGCACTCCGCGCCATAGGTCCTGCTGGCGGGCCCGCCGTGAATGCGAACGTCATCTCCCAGCCCCTCCACCGTGATCCAGTTCTCGCAATTGTGCGCCACAATGCCGAAGGGCCAGCGGTCATAGGCGCACATGGCAATCTCCGCCACACGCTGGTTCTCCACCTCCCCAACAGATACCCGGACCACCCGCAGCACGTCACTGCCGATGTCCATCCGCAGGTCCACCTGCGCCTCGGCCTCCACCTCATCCAGCATGGAGGTGATCTGCGGACGCAGGGTCCGAACCACCAAGCCGTCCCAGGCGTTGAACAGGACGCCGATCCCCAGCAGAGCCTGGACGCACAGCACCACGGTCAGCAGCACCGCCGCCCGGCCAATCCACAGCCAGCCCCTTCCCCGGTACTGCCTCGCCAGTTCCCGGCCGATCTCCGCCGGGTCCCCCATGGCCTCCAAGCACCGGGACTCCGCCAGCTCCTCGTCCCAGCCCATCTCCAGCAGGGCCTCCATCCGGTCCTCCACGTGCTCCTCCAGCTCCCGGCGGACGTTCTCCCGCTCCTCCGCCGTCAGCCGCCCCAGGGACGAAAGCACCTGGTCTAAAAACTCCTGCCGGGTCATACGGCCTCCGCGCCGCCCCGCAGCACGTCGTTCACCGCCCCGGAGTACCGCTTCCAGGCGGCCTCCTCCTCCCGGAGGGCGTGCTCCCCCTTCCGGGTGAGGTGGTAGTACTTCCGCTCCCGGCCCGTGGGGGCTTGCTTCCGGTAGGCCTCCACAAAGCCCTCCTGCTCCAGCCCGTGGAGCACCGGGTACAGCGTCCCCTCCTTCATGTCGAAGGTATGATTAGACCGCCGGGCCAGCTCCACAATCATCTGGTACCCATACATGTCCTCCCCCGCCAGCAGGGACAGGGCCAGCAGCCGGGTGTGTTCAATGGCCTGTTTCTTCATCGTGTCCGCCTCCTGATACCTAGAATTTCTATGCTCATTATACATAGTATTTCTAGGTATGTCAAGCCCCCGGAAAAAACTCTGTCCATCCTTTGAAATCTGTGCTATAATCTCCCCATGAACGAAAACGCTATGACATTATCGCAGCTCCCGCCGCCGCTGCTGGCCTGGTATCGGAAGAACGCCCGGGACCTCCCCTGGCGAAAAACGTCGGACCCCTACCGGATCTGGGTTTCGGAGATCATGCTCCAGCAGACCCGGGTGGCGGCGGTGCTGGGCTACTACGCCCGCTTCCTGGACGCCTTCCCCACGGTGGAGGCGTTAGCCTCCGCGCGGTCAGACCAGCTCATGAAGCTCTGGGAGGGCCTGGGCTACTACAGCCGGGCCCGAAATCTCCAGCGGGCGGCGAAACTGGTCACGGACCGGGGCGGCTTCCCCGACACTTACGAGGGACTTCTGGAGCTCCCCGGCGTCGGGGACTACACCGCCGCCGCCATCGCCTCCGCCGCCTTTGCCCGGCGGGAAGCGGCGGTGGACGGCAACGTCCTCCGGGTGGTGACCCGACTGACGGACGACCACAGCGACATCGCCGCCCCTCAGACGAAAAAGAACATCCGCGCCCAGGTCCAGGCGGTCTTCCCGGAGGCGGAAGCGGACGTGCGGATCTTCAACCAGGCCCTCATGGAGCTGGGGGCCATCGTCTGCGTGCCGAACGGCCCGCCCAAGTGCCTGTTCTGTCCCGCCCGGGACCTCTGCCTGGGCCGTGCCCGGGGCACGGCGGAGACTCTCCCGGTGAAGGCCCCGAAGAAATCCCGCCGGGTGGAGAACAAAACGGTGTTCCTCTTTCTCCGGGAAGGAAAGACCGCTCTCCGCAAGCGTCCGGCCTCCGGCCTGCTGGCGGGGCTGTGGGAGTTTCCCAACGTGGAAGGAGCCCTGGACGAGGCTGCCGCGGCCGAGGCGGTCCGGGCCTGGGGCCTGGAGCCGAAGACCTGGAGAAACCGCCTGACGGCCAAGCACATTTTCAGCCATGTGGAGTGGCACATGACCGGCTATACCCTAGAGGCCGCCGGCGAGGGACCGGAAGGCTTTATCTGGGTGGACACCTTGGAGCAGCACGCCGTCCCCGCCGCCTTCGCCCGCTACCGGGAGGAGGCGGAGCGGGCGCTGAGAGAATAGGAGGAGCCATGCCTTTTTGGAAGCAGAGCGAGGACCCCTGGGACCGCAAGCCGGACAAGCCCCGGGCGGAACCCAAGGACCCGCAAGCAAATCCCCTTGACAGCCTGAAAGCCTGGAACGAGGAGCGCAAAGCCAAGGCGAAGGAGAAGGAAGAAGCCAAGCGCCTTCCCCCGGAGACGTGCCCCTGGTGCGGGAAGGACATGGAGCAGGGCTTTTTAGTCGGCGGGCGAGGTTCTGTCAGCTGGTATCCCGGCATCTACAAAACCGATCTTCTCCGGGGCCTGGACGACGCCGGCAGAATCGACGTGCAGGATGAGGGCAGCATCTGGAGCGGTCTCTATAAGACCGCCTGGCTTTGCCGGGACTGCAAAAAAGCGGTCTTCGACATGCCGGACCCGCCGGAGACCTATGAGCCCTTCGCCCCCCGGCTTGAGACCGAAGAAACAAAAGAGGAGGAAGCAAGCGAGGAATAATCCCGTCGAGATTCATCGCTTTTTGTATTATTATGGCGCAATTATACTTTAAGTATGGAGCCATGGGCTCCAGCAAGTCCGCCAACGCCCTGATGGCCCGCTTCAACTACGAGGAGCGGGGCCAGAAGGCCCTGATGGTCAAGCCCCGGCTGGACGCCCGGGACGGGGACCACATGGTCTATTCCCGCATCGGGTTGAAATACCCCTGCGTGTACTTTGACGAGATGCAGAAGCTCACCATCATGGAGCTCCAGCAGAACGCCTGCATCATCGTGGACGAGGCCCAGTTTTTGACCAAGGAAGAGGTCATGTATCTGGTCTACATCGTGGACGACCTGGACATCCCCGTCATGTGCTACGGCCTCCGGGCGGACTTCAAGGGGGACCTGTTCCCCGGCAGCTACGCCCTGCTGGTCATGGCCGACAAGATCGAGGAGGTCAAGACCATCTGCTGGTGCGGCAAAAAGGCCACCTTCAACGCCCGCTTCGACGAACACGGCAAGGTTTTGAAAGAGGGGGAGCAGGTGGTCCTGGGGGCCAACGACAAATACATCGGCCTCTGCCGCCGCCACTGGATGGAGGGCAATCTGGGCCCCGACTTCGACGTGGGGGCCCTATGATCTGCACCCTCTGTCCCCGAAGCTGCGGCGTGGAGCGGACCCCGGACCGCCCCGGCGGCGTGTGCGGACAGCCGTCAGCGCCGGTCATCGCCCGGGCCATGCTCCACCAATGGGAGGAGCCCTGTCTGGTGGGAAAACACGGGGCGGGGACCGTCTTTTTCTCCGGCTGCAATCTCCGCTGCGCCTACTGCCAAAATAAGCCCATTTCCCAGGGCGGCGTGGGGAAGCCCGTCACGCCCGCCCGCCTCCGGGAGATCTTTCGGGAGCTCATCGCCCAGGGGGCGGCCTGCCTGGACCTGGTGACCCCCACCCATTTTGCCCCCGCCGTACTGGAGGCCCTGGGGGAGGAGCTCTGGCCCGTCCCCGTGGTGTGGAACTGCGGGGGCTATGAAAGCATTTCCACTTTACAAAGCTTGACCGGCAAGGTCCAAATCTACCTGCCGGACCTGAAATACGCCCTGCCGGGCCCCGCCGGGAGGTACTCCGCCGCCCCGGACTACTTCGACCGCGCCGCCCCGGCCATTTTGGAGATGTTCCGCCAGACGGGTCCTTACCGCATGGAAAACGGCCTGCTGAAATCCGGCGTGCTGATCCGGCACCTGCTCCTCCCCGGAGAGCCGGAGAACACCCGGCGCGTCATCGACTGGGTGGCGGAGACCTTCCGCCCCGGGGACGTGCTCTTCTCCCTCATGAGCCAGTACACCCCCCAGCCCGGGGCCGCGGGGAATCTCCGCCGCCATGTGACCAGGGCCGAATACCGCTCGGCAACGGAGTACATGTCCAACTGCGGCATCGTGGACGGCTACACTCAGGAGCGCACCTCCGCCCGGGAGGAGTACACCCCGGACTTTGACCTCTCCGGCATATGACAAAAAGCCCCGTGAGCGTTGCTCACGGGACTTTTATGTATCCCTTATGAATTACTCCTCGGGGACGATGGCGCCGTTGGGGCAGGTGTCGCTGCAAGAACCGCAGTCCAGGCAGGCGGCCGCGTCGATGACGTAGGAATCATCGCCCTGGCTGATGGCGCCGGCGGGGCAGGCGTCGGCGCAGGCGCCGCAGCTCACACAGGCAGAAGTGATCTTATAGGCCATGGGTTGCACCTCCATTAGAATTGTATCCTCATTGTAGCATACTCTTGGAAAAATGCAAGAGCTTTGTGAAAGCCCTGACGGAAAAATTTTGCCGTTCACAATTTGTTTTCACAAACGTCAAAGAAAGTCAAACTTTTCCTCTTGACATTTTCCCCAGGGGTGGTATACTGGCATCATCCAAAAGATCAAAGATAGTCAAAGTCAAATCAAGCTCAAAACATTTTGAAAAGAGGTGCTCCCATGGGGATTTCCGATTTGATCGCCGGCTTTTTGCAGGACTGCCTGGATGAAACCGGGGACGGCGTGCTGGAGGTCCAGCGGGGCGAGCTGGCCCAGAAGTTCAACTGCGTGCCCAGCCAGATCAACTACGTCATGTCCACCCGCTTCTCCCCCGAGCGGGGCTATATCGTGGAGAGCCGCCGGGGCGGCAACGGGTATATCCGCATCACCCGGGTCCAGGTGGACCGGGAGACGCTGCTGATGCACGTCATCAACTCCCTGGGAGACCAGGTGGACCTGCCCTCCGCCCGGGCCATCCTGGGGAACCTGGCGGAGGCCGGGGCGCTGACGGAGGACCTGGCCCGGACGCTGCTGGCCGCCGTGGGAGACAAGGCCCTGGGGGCCGTGCCCCGGGACCTCCGGGACCAGGTCCGGGCGGACATCCTGAAAAACGTCCTGATTCTCCAGGTCTAGCGAAGCATAAACTGAAACAGCTCTATCTTTTATCTGTCAACCAAAATCGTTTTCATATACAGGAGGTTTTTATTATGAAATGCGAAAATTGTGGCAAGAATGAAGTCACCTTCGTTTACCAGAGCAACATCAACGGCCAGGTCACCGAGAAGCACCTGTGCGGCGAATGCGCCGAGAAGCTGGGCTACACCCAGAAGCTGGCCGCCCAGAGCCAGCGGATGATGCAGAACTTCTTCGGCGGCGGCCTCTTCGACGACTTCTTCACCCCCTTCCCCTCCCTTCTGGGCCGGATGAACCGCATGCTGGAGAGCCCCTTCGACGACTTTTTCGCCGACATGCCCGCCCTGGGCGCCCCGGCGGAGGCCCGGCAGGAAGCTCAGAAGCCCCAGGAGACCCTGCTGGAGCAGGAGGAGCAGAACCAGATCTCCAAGACTCGTCAGCTCAACGCCCTGCGGATGGAGATGCAGAAGGCCGTCCAGGAGGAGAATTTCGAGCGGGCGGCGGAGCTCCGGGACCAGATCCACAGCATGGAAGGAAACTAAAAACCGACCTTCACGAAAGGAAGTGCATCGAATATGAATGAGAAAAAATTCAGCCCCGGCGCGGAGGAGTCCCTCCGCCTCTGCCAGGAGGCCGCGGGCGAGCTGGGCCACGGGTACGTGGGCACCGAGCACCTGCTGCTGGGCCTGATCCGGGAGGACCAGGGCACCGCCCACGACGTGCTCCTGGAGGCCGGGCTCACCGACGACATGATCGTCCAGATCATCAAGCGCAGCGTGGGGGCGGGCCTCCCCGGCGGGAACCCCGCCCAGGGCCTGACTCCCCGGGCCCGCCGGGTGGTGGAAATCGCCGTGGAGGACGCCGTCCGCAGCGGCAGCCCTTACGTGGGCACCGAGCACCTGCTGGCGGGCCTTCTTCGGGAGGGCAACAACATGGCCGTCCGTATCCTCCGCACCGCGGGGGTGGACGCCCGGCCCCTCTACGCCGCCCTGATGCAGAAGCTGAACCAGCGGCCCCAGAGCCGCCAGCCCGCCGCCCCCCGGGACGACCGGGGCCCCTCCTCCGGCGGCGGCGCCGGTGGAAGCGGGGGGAAGACCCTCCGGGAGTTCACCCGGGACCTGACCGCCGACGCCCGGAACGGCAAGCTGGACCCGGTGGTGGGCCGGGACGAGGAAATCCAGCGGGTGATCCAGATTCTCTCCCGCCGGACGAAGAACAACCCCTGCCTTATCGGCGAGCCCGGCGTGGGCAAGACCGCCATCGCCGAGGGCCTGGCCCGGAAGATCGTCATGGGGGACGTGCCCGACGACCTGCTGGACAAGCGCATTTTGTCCCTAGACCTCTCCGGCATGGTGGCCGGCACCAAGTACCGGGGCGAGTTTGAGGAGCGGATCAAAAAGGCCCTGGACGAGGTGAAGAAATCCGGGGACGTGATCCTCTTCATCGACGAGCTCCACACCATCGTAGGCGCGGGCAGCGCCGAGGGGGCCGTGGACGCCGCCAACATCATCAAGCCCGCCCTGGGCCGGGGCGAGATCCGGGTCATCGGGGCCACCACCCTGAACGAGTACCGGAAGTATATCGAGAAGGACGCCGCCCTGGAGCGCCGCTTCCAGCCTGTCCAGGTGGGCGAACCCTCTCAGGAAGCCAGCCTGGAGATTTTAAAGGGCCTCCGGGAGAAGTACGAGGCTCACCACAAGCTCCAGCTCACCGACGAGGCCCTGGAGGCCGCCGTCACCCTCTCCGCCCGGTATATCTCCGACCGCTTCCTCCCCGACAAGGCCATCGACCTGATGGACGAGGCCGCCTCCCGGGTCCGCATGGAAGAGGAGGAGATCTCCCCCGAGCTGAAATCCCTGGAGGAGAAGATCGCCGCCCTGGCCAAGGACAAGGAAGCCGCCATCGCGCGGCAGGACTTCGAGACCGCCGCCCAGCTCCGGGACATTGAGAGCAACTACCAGGACCAGGTGGAGCAGGAGCGGGAGAAGCGCCGCTCCAGCCCCCGGCAGCACCGTCCCGTCACGGCGGAGGACATCGCCGCCGTGGTGGCGGGCTGGACGGGCATCCCCGTCACCCGCCTGACGGAGGACGAGGGCAGCCGCCTGCTGCGGATGGAGGAGATCCTCCACAAGCGGGTGGTGGGCCAGGACGAGGCCGTCCAGGCCGTGGCCCGGGCCATCCGCCGGGGCCGGGTGGGGCTCAAAGACCCCAAGCGGCCCACGGGCTCCTTCCTCTTCCTGGGCCCCACGGGCGTGGGCAAGACGGAGCTGTGCAAGTCCCTGGCGGAGGCCATGTTCGGCGACGAGAGCGCCATCATCCGCATCGACATGTCGGAGTATATGGAGCGGCACACGGTGTCCCGCCTCATCGGCTCTCCCCCGGGCTATGTGGGACACGAGGAGGGCGGCCAGCTCACCGAGAAGGTCCGCCGGAAGCCCTACTCCGTGGTGCTCTTCGACGAGATTGAGAAGGCCCACGAGGACGTGTGGAACATCCTCCTCCAGATTCTGGACGACGGCCGCATTACGGACTCCCAGGGCCGGACGGTGGACTTCAAGAATACCGTCATTGTCATGACCAGCAACATCGGGGCCAAGAGCCTCACCACCGTCGGGACAAAGCTGGGCTTCAACCACCAGGAGACTCCCGCCGACGACGAGGAGAACAAGTTCCAGCAGGCCAAGGAGACCGTCATGGCGGAGCTCCGCCAGACCTTCCGCCCGGAGTTTTTGAACCGCATCGACGACATCATCGTCTTCCGGGCCCTGACGGAGGCGGACATCCACGAGGTGGCCCGCCGGATGCTGGACACCGTCTCCGCCCGGATGGAGGCCATGGGCCTGCACCTCAGCGCCTCCGACGAGGCCGTGGACGAGCTGGTCCGGGAGGGCTACGACCCCAAGTACGGCGCCCGTCCCCTCCGCCGCTGCATCCAGAGCAAGGTGGAAGACGCCGTGGCCGAGCGAATGCTGGACGGCACCCTCAAGGAGGGCGACACCGCCGCCCTCACCGTGGAGGACAGCAAACTGCTGGTGACCAAGGAAGAAATTCCCGCCTGAACAAAATGGACGGCCCCGCCTTTGGCGCGGGGCCGTCTGCCTTTTCCATTCTGTTTTTCATCAACCGGGAAATCCGCGCCCGCCGAGCGGTCACGCGGATACGGGCGCAAAATTTCCTTGCTCCTGCCGGGTCCGGACAAGCCCTAAAAGTTCCGGAGGAAGTAGTAACCCACAACGCCCCACAAAACCAAATCGGTAATGCCCACCAGCGTCAAAAGCACCGTTAGGATCACCAACAGGGGGCTGCCCTTCCGGTTCCTATTCGGGGCCTCCGGGGCCGGCACCGGTATCTCTGGTACGGGGGTCTCCTGTACAGGAGCCTCCTGTGCGGATTGAATCGTTTCCTCAGCCATGAAAGCTTCTCCCCTCTCCGCCCAAAACGGATCTCTCTTTATGTTTGAAATGATCATACCACAAGTCCCCTGGGCTTTGCAAGAGGGAACCCAAAACGCGGCCCTTGCCTTTTCTCTCCAAAACGTGTAAACTGTCATGGAACACCATTCCCTAAAGGAGGCCCCGCCATGCCCTTCACCGCCCTTTCCGCCCTGCTGGCCCTGGCCCTGCTGGCCCTGGATCAGTGGGTCAAGCGCTACATTACCCTCACCCTGCCCCTGGGGGAGACCCGTCCACTCCTGCCGGGCTTCGTGGAGCTGAAGGCCGTCCACAACTACGGCGCGGCCTGGTCCAGCTTCTCGGGAATGCGCTGGCTGTTGGTAATCGCCACCAGCTGCATCGTCCTGGCCCTGCTGGCCCTGCTGGTCCGCCGGGTGGTCCGCCACCCTCTGGGGGTGCTGGCTGGCTGCCTTATCATCTCCGGGGGACTGGGGAACATCCTGGACCGGCTCCGCCTGGGCTACGTGGTGGACATGTTCAACTTCCAGTTTATCGACTACCCCGTCTTCAACGTGGCGGACATGTGCATCGTCTCCGGCTGCGTCCTGGGGCTGATCTACTACCAGTGGTTTTACGAGAAATACGACAAGAGGGAGAAGGCCGATGGAAACGCTGACGCTCCGTCCCGGGGAACCTGACGCCGGAAAGCGCGTGGACGCCTGGCTGGCGGGCCAGGTGGCGGACCTGACCCGCTCCGCCGCCCAGCGCCTTCTGGAGGACGGACGGGTCACCCTGAACGGCAGGCCCCTGGCGAAGAACTACAAGCTCACCGGGGCGGAGGCCCTGACCGTCTCCCTGCCGGACCCGGAGCCCCTGGACGCCGTGCCACAGGACATCCCCCTGGACGTCATTTATGAGGACGCGGACGTCATCGTGGTGAACAAGCCCAAGGGGCTGGTGGTCCACCCCGCCCCGGGCCACCCGGACGGCACCCTGGTCAATGCCCTGCTGTACCACTGCGGCGGGAGTCTCTCCGGCGTGGGCGGAGCCCTGCGGCCCGGCATCGTCCACCGCATTGACCGGGACACCTCCGGCCTGATCATCGCCGCCAAGAACGACTTTGCCCATCAGGCCCTGGCCGCCCAGCTCCAGGACCACAGCCTGGCCCGGACCTATGAGTGTATCGCCGTGGGGGGCTTCCGGGAGGACAGCGGCGTCGTGGACGCCCCCATCGGGCGGCACCCGGTGGACCGAAAGAAGATGGCCGTGGTCCCGGGCGGCCGCCCCGCCGTCACCCACTGGGAGGTGCTGGAGCACTTCCCGGGCTTCACCCATCTCCGCTGCCGCCTGGAGACCGGGCGGACCCATCAGATCCGGGTCCACCTCAGCTCCATCGGCCATCCCATCCTGGGGGACGAGGTCTACGGCAAGGCCGTCCCCGGTCTCCAGGGCCAGTGCCTACACGCCGTCGCCCTGCGGTTTGTCCACCCCCGCACCGGGGAAATCGTGGAGCTCTCCTGCCCCCTGCCGGAGGCCTTTCAGGCCCAGCTCCGCAGGCTGTCCCAGCGCCGCTGAGGACTCCGCCGCGGCCCCCTTGCGGTTTTCAGAAAAAACCAAAAAATTTTGAAATACGCCTTGACAAAACCGGATTCTTTTCGTATACTAGTCAATGCCGTTTGACGTGGGCGGTGACTTGGGAGCATAGCTCAGCTGGTTAGAGCATCTGCCTTACAAGCAGGGGGTCACTGGTTCGAGTCCAGTTGTTCCCACCAGCTCTTTCCCTCTTGAGCCTCCTTCCACGTGAGGTTACGGCCCGGTAGTTCAGTTGGTTAGAACGCTAGCCTGTCACGCTAGAGGTCGACGGTTCGAGCCCGTTCCGGGTCGCCACTTGCCCAGATAGCTCAGTTGGTAGAGCAGTGGACTGAAAATCCACGTGTCGCTGGTTCGATTCCGGCTCTGGGCACCATATGCGGGCACTGCGCAGCCCTTAGCGGCTTTGCCGCTTAGGGATGCGGCGTACCCCAAGCGGGCACTGCGCAGCCGTTGGCAGCTTTGTTGCCTTACGGATGCGGTGTGCTCCTCATGCGGGCATAGCTCATCTGGTAGAGCGCCACCTTGCCAAGGTGGAGGTAGCGAGTTCGAGCCTCGTTGCCCGCTCCAGCTCGGAAATTCCCACCACCGTTCCGTTTCCGGCTTCGCCGAAAACTGCACTCTGGTGGGAATTTCCTCGCTTCCCCACCGGAACCGCTGCGCTGGGTTCCGGCGGGGCCCCAGTTTGACGCCGCGTCACTGCGTTCGCAGCGTGGAGGCGACTTGCGGCTCCTAAAATTTTTTGAGATTTTTTTAAAAAGGGGTAGACTTTTTCGGGAAGTTCGCATATAATATCTTGTAGACGGTGACATAGCCAAGTGGTAAGGCAAGGGTCTGCAAAACCCTGATTCCCCGGTTCAAATCCGGGTGTCACCTCCAAAGGAAAAAGACGGGCAAAGCCCGTCTTTTTCCTTTGCCGTGAAAATGGAGCCGCCCGGCAGGGCGGCTCCTCTTTTGCGCTTTGCTGGGGAAGTCAGACCTCCGCCGGAGGCTCCTCCGTTTTGCCGAAGGCCTTGAGCGCCCGCTCGTCCGCCTCCCGCTTCTCCTCGATGGCTTCCTTCAAAATCATATCCTTCACCTTCATGAGCCGGATCGTCGTCGCGCGGTCGTTCTCGTCCAGCTTCATGTTGATATACCGGATGGCCTCCTGGGTGTCGGGAATCATGACGTACTCCAGGGCGTTGACCCGCCGCCGGGTCTTCTCGATCTCCTCCGCCATCAGCTGGGCGGACTTCTCGATCTCCGCCAGCTTCAAGAGCTTCTTGAACACCTTCCCCAGGGCATCCACCGCCGTATCCAGCTCGCCGGACGTGGCCGCGAAGCCGTAGGGGTAGATGTCGGAATCCGACCGGGTCTGGGTCTGGAAGTCGTACACCGGCACGTTGACGGACATGATGTTCTGGAAGCTCATGGTCAGCTCCACGCTCTGCTTCGGGTAGAGCAGGGCCTGCTCCATGGCCTCGGAGCTCATCAGGGCGGAGGCCACCGTGAAGGCCCCGTGGACCGTCATCAACTCCTCCTCCACCTCCGCCCGGAGGGCCCGGACCTCCCGGACTGTCTCCAGGAACTGCTTCATCAGCTCATCCCGCTTGTCTTTCAGCAGCTTGTGGCCCCGCTGGGCGGTGCGCAGCTTGCCTTTTAGGCGGGTGAGCTCCATTCGGGTGGGGCTTACCGTGATATTCGCCATGGCTCACCCCTCCTTACTGCTCGTCTTTTTTCGGCCAGTATCTCTCGATCAGCTCCGGCTTGATGCGCTTCAGCTCCGCCTTGGGCAGGATGCTGAGAAGCTCCCAGCCCAGGTTCAGCGTCTCCTCGATGGACCGGTTCTCCTCATAGCCCTGGTTCACGTAGCGCCGCTCGAACTCGTCGGCGAACTTCGCGTACAGCAGGTCCGTGGGGGTCAGGGCCGCCTCGCCCAGAATGGACATCAGCTCCTTGTTGTCCTTGCCGGTGGAGTAGGCCGCGAAGAGCTGGTTCATGGTGTCCGCGTGGTCCTCCCGGGTCTTGCCCTTGCCCACGCCCTTGTCCTTCAGACGGGAGAGGCTGGGCAGCACGTCCACGGGGGGATGGATGCCCTGGCGGTACAGGGCGCGGGACAGAATGATCTGGCCCTCGGTGATATAGCCCGTCAGGTCGGGGATGGGGTGGGTCTTGTCGTCCTCGGGCATGGTCAGGATGGGGATCAGGGTAATGGAGCCCTTCTTGCCCAGCTGGCGGCCGGCCCGCTCGTACAGCGTCGCCAGGTTCGTGTACAGGTAGCCCGGGAAGCCGCGGCGGCCCGGGACCTCCTTCTTGGCGGCGGAGACCTCACGAAGGGCCTCGGCGTAGTTGGTGATGTCGGTCATGATGACCAGCACGTGCATGTCCTTCTCAAAGGCCAGGTACTCCGCAGCAGTCAGCGCCATGCGGGGCGTGGCGATACGCTCGACCGCCGGGTCGTTGGCCAGGTTGGAGAACAGCACGGTCCGGTCAATGGCGCCGGTGCGCTTGAACTCGTTGACGAAGAACTCCGACTCCTCGAAGGTGATGCCGATGGCGGCGAACACCACGGCGAAGTTGGCGCTCTCGTCTCCCAGCACCTTGGCCTGCCGGGCGATCTGCGCCGCCAGGTTGGCGTGGGGCAGGCCGGAGCCGGAGAAGATGGGCAGCTTCTGCCCCCGGACCAGGGTGTTCAGGCCGTCGATGGTGGAAACGCCCGTCTGGATGAACTCGTTGGGGTAGTCCCGGGCGGCGGGGTTCATGGGCAGGCCGTCGATGTCCCGGTACTCCTCCGGCAGGATGTCGGGGCCGCCGTCGATGGGACGGCCCATGCCGTTGAAGACGCGGCCCAGCATGTCGCCGGACACGCCCAGCTGGAGGGGATGGCCCAGGAAGCGGACCTTGGCGTCGGCCATGTTGATGCCGGCGGCGGACTCGAAGAGCTGGACCACGGCGGTGTCGCCGTTGACCTCCAGCACCTGGCCCCGGCGGGTGGTCCCGTCGTGGAGCTCCACCTCCACCAGCTCGTTGTAGGTGACGTTCTCCACCATCCGGACCATCATCAGCGGGCTGACGATTTCCTCTACGGTTTTGTATTCACGAATCATCAGTTGTCACCTCCCTGGGCGGCGATCTCGGCGATCTGCTGCTCCATCTCGGTTTGGAACTCCTCATACGCCTTGACGTACTCGTCGGCGGGGACGCTCTTGGCCCGGCCGATCTTCTCCCGGACGGGGATGTCGAAGAGCTTCATCACGTCCGCCCCCTTGGCGATGGCGTCCCGGCACAGAGCCTCGTAGCGGAGGATCAGCGCCAGCAGCTTGCCCTGGCGGTCATAGCTGGAGTAGCCGTCAATGTCGGTGAAGGCGTTCTGCTGGAGGAAGTCCTCCCGGACCATCCGGGCGACCTCCAGGGTCAGCTGGTCGGCGGGGGACAGGGCGTCCTTACCAACCAGCTGGACGATCTCGTTCAGGCTGGCCTCCTGCTGGAGGATGCTCATGGCCTTGCCCCGGTCCTTCATGAAGTCCTCGCCGAAGTTCTCGTCGAACCAGGGCTTCAGGGTGTCCAGATACAGGGAGTAGGAGTTCAGCCAGTTGATGGCGGGGAAGTGGCGCTTGTAGGCCAGGGACGCGTCCAGGGCCCAGAACACCTTGACAATCCGCATGGTGGCCTGGGAGACGGGCTCGGACAGGTCGCCGCCCGGAGGCGACACGGCGCCCACGGCGGTCAGGCTGCCCCGGCGCTCGTCGGAGCCGATGCACTCCACGGAGCCGGCCCGCTCGTAAAACTGAGCCAGACGGGAGGAGAGGTAGGCGGGGTAGCCCTCTTCGCCGGGCATCTCCTCCAGACGGCCGGACATCTCGCGGAGGGCCTCGGCCCAGCGGGAGGTGGAGTCGGCGATGACGGCCACGTCATAGCCCATGTCGCGGAAGTACTCCGCGATGGTGATGCCGGTGTAGACGGACGCCTCACGGGCGGCCACGGGCATATCGGAGGTGTTGGCGATCAGCACCGTCCGCTTCATCAGGGATTCGCCGGTACGGGGGTCCTTCAGCTCGGGGAACTCCCGGAGAACGTCGGTCATCTCGTTGCCGCGCTCGCCGCAGCCGATGTAGACCACGATGTCCACGTCGGACCATTTCGCCAGCTGGTGCTGGACCACGGTTTTGCCGGAGCCGAAGGGGCCGGGGACGGCGGCGGTGCCGCCCTTGGCGATGGGGAACATGGTGTCGATGATCCGCTGGCCTGAGCACAGGGGACGCTCGGGAGAGTACTTCTTCTCATAGGGCCGTCCGATTCGGACGGGCCACTTCTGCACCATGGTCAGGGGCACGTCCTTGCCGTCCTCAGTGGTGAGAGTGGCCACGGTGTCCGTGACCTTGTAGCTGCCGCTCTGGATGCTCTTGATGGTGCCTTTCAGGTTGGGGGGCACCATGATCTTGTGGAGTACCACGGGGGTCTCGGGGACGGTGCCGATGACGTCGCCGCCGATCACCTTGTCCCCGGCTTTCACCGTGGCGGTGAAGTCCCACTTTTTCTCGTGGTCCAAGGGAGAGACCTCCACGCCGCGGGTGATGTTGTTGCCGTGGACCTTTTCCATGATCTTTTCCAGGGGGCGCTGGATGCCGTCATAAATGCCCTCGATCATGCCGGGGCCCAGTTCCACGCTCATGGGCGCGCCGGTGGTTTCGACGACGGCGCCGGGGCCCAGGCCGGAGGTTTCCTCGTAGACCTGGATGGAGGCGGCGTCGCCCTTCATGGTCAGGATCTCGCCGATCAGTCGCTGGGGGCCGACGCGGACCACGTCGCTCATGTTGGCGTTGGACAGCCCCGTGGCGACCACCAGCGGCCCGGAAACTTTAACAACTTTGCCGCTCAAACTTTCACACTACCTTTCTCAAAGGATGTCCGCGCCGACCGCGCGCTCAATCGCTCGTTGAATGTTATTTTTGCCGATGCCCAGGGAGCCCTGCCGGCCGGGGATCAGGATGATGGCGGGGCGCAGCTCGTCCTTGTAGCGGGAGATCACGTCCTCCATGTCTTTCGCCAGCTGCTCCGTGAGATAGATCACGGCGCAGTTTCCCTTGGCCAGCTCCCGGACCTTCTCCCTGGCCTCCGCCGCGTCCGCGACGGGGTAGGTGTCCAGCCCCAGGGCCCGGAAGCCCATGACGGACTCCCAATCGCCCACGGCGGCGATCTGATAGGTCATTGCCATAGTGTCACCTCACCGCCTTACACATACCCGTTCCGCAGCCGGGAACGGATCACCTCGGCGGGCAGGCCCGCCCCGCGGCCCATCAGCAGGATGCGGATATTCGTATACTCCGTCTCCCGGGCCGCCAGATACCCCAGCAGCGGGGCCTCGCCGAAGGGCACGAACTGCGCCCCGGCAAGATACTCGCCCACCGCGTCGTCGCAGAGCTTCTCAAAGGCCGTCAGCGGCCCGCCCCGGAGGGCCTCCGCCCCGGCCTCAGCCGCCGCCTGGAGGGGCGTGGGGCCGTAGAGCTCCGCCAAAGCGCCGGAGTTCCCGGCGGCAGCCACGGCGTCTTCGCCGATGTCGCCGCCCGCCAGCAAAACGGTTTTCAAAAACTCCCCGCTCTTGCCCATCCGGAGGGTCCGGACCAGGCTGCGGAGGTTCGCCGCGTCGATCTGGATCTTGACGTAGCCCGCGAGAAACGCGCTGCCCGTCTCCTCGGCCACTTTGGCCATCTCCTGATAGCACCGGCGGTCCAGGGCGATGTCGGAGAGCTGGGGGTCCCGGGTGGAGTCCAGGATGTCCTTGGCCTCCGCCGCCGCGGCGGCCAGGGCCTCGGGCAGCTCGTCCAGCCGCCCCGTCAGGACAGCCTCCTTCAAAACTGCCGCCGGGACCCGGCCCATGTCCATCAGCATGGAGTCGGGGCTGGTGTCCATCGCCTGGGCTTTCAGCACGGCCTTGATGTTGTGATAGTCGTATTTCAGCTTGAAAATGTCGATATACCTGGGGTCCGGCGCGCCGTCCAGCACGTCGGAGAGGGTAGCCTCCCGGGCCGCCGACAGCGCGGCGTCCATGGCCTCGGGGTTCCGGGCGTCCAGCTCGGGGTATCCGCACTCCTGGAGGATCTTCACCGCCTCCTCGTCGTTGCGGGCCTCCAGCACCTGTTCCATCCGTTCCCGTGTCAGGAGCCCGGTCTCCATGGCCTTGATGCGGGCCGAGATCGCCAGGTAATCGGTGTCTTTGATTTTTTTCGCCAAGACACTTCCTCCTTACTTATGAGAACAGCTTCTTCACCACGTCTCCCGCGGTCTCCGCCTTCTGAAGGCGCACCAGGGTGTCGAACGCGCAGTTGACCTCCACGTTCTCGGAGCGGAGGATGAAGCCGCCCTGGATGGAACGGGTCTCGCCGGAGAGGGTCAGCTTCTTGCCCCCGTCCTTGTTGGCCTTCTCCACGGCGGCCTTGCCCACCTTGCGGCGGTCGGCCTCGGAGAAGATGACCTCCTCCTTTCCCGTGGAGGACGCTTGGACCAGCAGGTCCGCCAGCACGGCGGTGTACTTGTCCTCGGGCAGGGAGCAGAGCTTTTGAAGGGCCAGGTCATAGGCCTTTTCCACCATCTCCTGCTTGGCGGCCAGGGCGGCCTTCCGGGCCTCCATCTGGGCCGTGCCGGCAAGGCGCTCCTCCCGCTCCGCGGCGGCCTTTTTGTTCCTGGCGTCCAGGTCCGCCGCCTCAGCGTCCGCCTGGGCCTGATATTTGGCGGCGATCTTCTCCGCCTCGGCCCGGGCCTCGCCCAGGACGCGGTCGATCTCCGCCTGGGCGTCGACGCTGATGCGCTGGGTGATTCTTTCAATTCCGTTCATGGTTCAATCCCCTTTCCGCGGGGTCATTAAGAAATGTTGATGATCATCAGCATGGAAGCCAGCAGAGACAGGATGGCGTAGAACTCCACGGTGATGCAGAGCACCATGCCCTTGGACCAGTCGTCGGGCTTCTTGGCCAGGATGTTGATGGAGCCCGCGGCCACGCGGCCCTGGGCGATGGCGGAGAACAGGCCGCCCAGCGCCATGGGCAGGCAGGCGAAGAGGTACTGGCAGCCCTGGGCGATGGTCATCTGGGGCAGCTCGCCGCCGAGAAGGCCCATGGAGAAGATGGCGAAGAACCACACCACCAGGCCGTACAGGCCCTGGGTGCCGGGGATGACCTGGAGAATCATGACCTTACCGAACTTGCTGGGGTCCTGGCACAGAAGGCCCGTGCCCGCCTCGCCGGCGATGCCGGTGCCCTTGGCGGAGCCGATGCCGGGGAGAACCGCCGCCAGGCCCGCGCCCAGGAGGGCCAGGGCCAGGCCGCCGAAAGCGCCCAGGAAGGACTGTGCCGCCGCGTTTTGCTCAATTGCCTGAATGATGCTCGTATCCATAGTGTTGTTCCTCCTATAATCTGTTTACTTTGTGATATCCACGTATTTGGTCTCCATGGCCAGGGGCCGGAAGGGCTTGCCGCCGTCCTCGTAGAACTTGCCGAAGTACTCCAGGCACTGCAGACGCAGGTCGTGGACGTAGCAGCCCAGCAGGTTCAGCGCGAAGTTCAGCGCGTTGCCCGCCAGGGAGATCACCAGGAAAATGACGATGTTGCCGGGAATCGCCCCCAGGGTGTTGAACACCTGGGCGATGACGCTGCCCGCCAGCATCAGGGCCATGAGACGGGCGTAGGACAGGAAGTCCCCGAACAGGCCCGTGACATGGTTGTACAGGGAACCGAAGATGCCGGTGACCTTGCCGAAGCCCTGGCCGGTCACCAGGGGGCCGATCACCACCAGCGCGAGGCCCGCGTAGAGCACCAGATTCGTGCCCAGCAGGGCCATGCAGCCGATGCCCGCCAGGACGATCCACCACGTCAGCTCCTCAAACACCGCGTCCAGCACCTGTCCGGCCCGGAGCTTGCGGATGAAGCTGACGGCCATGCCGGTGACGATGTGCACGCCGCCCAGGGCGATGGCGCCCACCAGGATCATCAGCGTGTCGTTCAGCGGGGTGAAGAGGGCCGGCAGGGCGAAGTCCCCGCCGGTGGTGAGCTTCACCACCTGGGTCAAAAAGTCTCCGAAGAAGCCGCCGGTCAGCGCGCCCCAGATAAAGGTGCTGACGCCGCACAGCTGCAAAAGGCCCATCATGTGGCCCATGGTGCCCTTGGGCCGGTACTTCCTGGAGACGATGGTGCCCGCCAGGAACATCAAAATGCCGTAGCCCATGTCCGCCATCATGATGCCGTAGAACAGGATGAAGAACGGCGCCATCAGGGGGTTGGGGTCCACGTTGTTGTAGGCGGGGAGAGAGTACATCTCCGTCACCATGTTCAGCGGCTTGGTAAACCAGTTGTTCTTGAGGCGCACCGGAACGTCGGGGATGTCCTCCTCCGTGGGGTCGGACGCCTCCCAGGCGCAGCCCCTGCCGTCCAGCAGGGCCTGAACCTGGCTCATGTTCTCCGCCGGGGCCCAGCCCTCGAAGAAGACGATGGTCCCGTCGGTGAGGAGCCGCTCGGCGTTCTGGTCCTCGGCGGCCTCGGCGTGAAGGCGGTCGGCATAGAGCCGCAGCCCGTCCCGCTCAGGGGCCAGGGCGGCGATGGCGGCCTCGGCCTCCTGCCGCTGCTTTTGGTTCTCCGCCAGAGCCGCGTCCAGCGCCTGGACATTCTCCGCCGCCGTGCCCGTCACGCCCTGGAAGGCCGTGACGCTGAACCCATGGGGCCGCAGGACCTCCAGGGCCTTTTCCTCCTCCGCCCGGTGGGCGATGAGGAGGCAGCAGCGCTGCTGCTTGTCCCCGCTGATTTCATAGAGCTCCGCCGGCTCCTCCGCCAGCTCCTTGCGGATGGCGGCCACGTCCGCCGCTCCGGGGAGAACGCCCAGGCGGAACACCGCGTGTTCCGTGCCGCCCAGCTCCAGGGGCATGTCCAGGGGAACCCAGGGCTCCAGCCCCGCCCTCCGGCTCAGGAGGCGGCCCTCCTCGCCCTGCAAACGGGAGATGTCCTGGAGATGCCCGTTGATCTGCTTGCTGACGGCCCGGGCCTTCTCCAGGGTCCCGGCGCTGAGGAACTCCTCCTCAGTCACCGCCCGGCGCTGGATGAAGAGGCCGTCCTTGGTTCCGCCGTAGCGCTTCAGGGCCTCCAGGGCGGCGGCGGCCTCTCCCTGCTCGTTCTTGGTCTCCGCCAGCGTGGAGGCGTCCCGCCGCAGCAGCGCCGCCCAGGCGGGGTCCGACAGCTTGCCGGCGGGCTCGCTGATCTCCACACAGCCCAGGCGCAGCAGCTCCCGCAGGAGGGCGTCCCGGCTGTCGGCCATGGCCATGACGCGGAGCTTTTTCATTTTTACAATGGCCATTTCAGTGCTTCACAACCCTTCCGACAATAAACTCCGCCGCGGCTTCCAGACGCGTGCCCGCCGCCTCCCGCAGCTTGGCGGCGTCCGCCTCCGCGGCCTGAGCGGTCTTCGCGGCGGCGGCCGCCGCCCGCTCCTCCGCCTGGCGCAGAAGCTCCCGGCCGGCCTCCGCCCCGGCGGTGCGGGTCCTCTGCAAGAGCGCCTGACCTTCCTTTTCCGCGTCGGCAATGAGCTGCTTCGCCTCCGCCTCGGCGGCGGCGCGGCGCTCCCGGGCCTCGCTCTCCACCTGCGTTACCTTTTCGATCGCTTCCAGGGACATTCGTTCTCACCTTCTCTCCATGTGCCATCCCGCCCGGCCTCAAGTCCCATCCGGGCGCATGGTCATTCTGAGTATACAGTATAGGCGAAGTCTTCCGGTTTTGCAAGGGAATTTTTGTGAGAAAGCGGAGAAAGCGGAAAAGGACGGCAGGCGGCCGCCCGAACCGGGCGGCCGCCTGAAACTGGAATCTGTACGCTGTGCTCACCGCGCCCGGGCCAGCCGCTCCACGGCTTCCTCTCTCGTCGCGGTGAAGAAAATGTCCACTCCGTTGTTGGACTCGTAGATAAAGTCCCGCAGGGGTTTGCTGGTATAGCGGGAGTAGTCGCCGAAGATGGCGGCCTTCACATGGTAATTGATAAACTTCTGAAGGATCTCCCCGGCCACGCCGGTGCTGAGGATGAAGAAGTCCTCTCCCAGCACCCGCTTGTCGATGGCCAGGCATGACCCGCCCGTCTCGTATTTCACGGTCATCGCCAGGTCCAGCGCGGCCTGGGGGGTCGTGACCTCCGCCGCCTCGCCGGAGACGACCGCGATCTCCGCTCCGTTCATATTTACATATTCGATGTTCATAAAACTGCCTCCTCAATCAAAATCGCGGTACAAATCCCAGCTGAGGAGAAAGCATACCACAAGATGGGCCCTTTGTCAAATTCCGGAGCCCCGCCCTTTTCTTTTTCCCCAAATTGTGGTATACTGCTCCTTAACTTGAAAACTCAACTCGTTGGGAGGGACTTCTTATGCGGGCCGAGGAACGGCGGCGAGCTATCCTGGAGCATTTGCAACAGTCCAGCTGCCCCGTCAGCGCGGGGTTCCTGGCGGAGCGCTTTTCCGTCAGCCGCCAGGCAGTGGTGGGGGACGTGGCCCTGCTCCGGGCCGCCGGGGCGGACATCTCCGCCACCCCCAGGGGCTACATCATTTTAAAGGCGAACCGGGGGCTCATCCGCCAGGTGGCGTGCCGCCACGACGCGGCGGGCATGGAGGCGGAGCTGAACGCCGTGGTGGACCAGGGCTGCTCCGTGCTGGACGTCATCGTGGAGCACCCCGTCTACGGCCAGCTCACCGGCTCCCTTCAGCTCTCCAGCCGGTACGACGTGAGTCAGTTCATCACCCGCTGCGCCCAGTCCGACGCCCGGCCCCTGTCGGACCTCACCGGGGGCGTCCACCTGCATACCCTCTCCTGTCCCGGCGAGGACGCCTTCCGCCGGGCGCGGGAGGCCCTGGGGGCCCTGGGAGTTCTGTGGGAGGGCGAGGAATGAGGCAAAACAGCGGCATGCGGGACATGACGGCAGGCAGTCCCGCCGGGCACATTCTCTATTTCGCCCTGCCTTTGCTGGCGGGGAGCCTCCTCCAGCAGCTCTACAACATGGTGGACAGCTGGGTCGTCGGGCGCTACGTGGGAGACGGGGCCCTGGCCGCCGTGGGGGTGGGCTTCCCGGTTTTGACCATGTTTTCCTCCCTCTTCATCGGCCTCTCCAGCGGCGGCACCGTGGTCATCGCCCAGTTCTTCGGCGCGGGGAAGCTGGACCGGGTCCGGGACGCGGTGGACACCATCTACTCCGCCTTCCTGGTCTCCATCCTCCCCCTGACGGCTCTGGCCCTGCTGGCGGTGGGGCCCATTCTCCGCCTGCTCCAGGTGGAGGAATCGGCCTACGGCGAGGCGTACCTCTATTTGATGGTGGTCTGCGCCGGCCTCATCGGCAGCATCGGCTACAATCTCAACTCCGGCATCCTGGGGGGCCTGGGGAACAGCCGGAGCACCCTGCTGTTCCTGGCGGTGGCCTCGGTGATGAACATCATTTTGGACCTGGTGCTGGTACTGGCCTTCGGCCTGGGGGTCCTGGGGGTGGCCCTGGGGACCATTATCGCCCAGGCGTTCTCCTGGCTCTTCGGCGTGGTCTACATCAACCGCCATTATCCGGAGATCTCCCTCCGCCTGCTCCCCCGGAAGTTCGACCGGGCCCTCTTCGGGCAGATCATGGGCATCGGCCTCCCGGCGGGGGTGCAGATGTCGTTGGTTGCCCTGGGGGCCATGGTGGTGATGGGAAAGATCAATTCCTACGGCAAGGAGTTCACCGCCGGGTACAACGTGGGCTTTCGGCTGGACCAGCTGGCCTTCCTGCCTATTCAGAGCCTCTCCAGCGCCGTCATCTCCTTCGTGGGGCAGAACATCGGCGCGAAGAAGCTGGACCGGGCCCGGCAGGGCATCCGGGTGACGGTGGCCCTCTCCGCCGTCTGGGCGCTGCTGATGACGGCCCTGCTCCTCCCCCTCAGCGAGCCGCTGGTGGCCTTCTTCTCCTCCACTCCGGCGGTGATTCACGCCGGGGCGGTGTATCTCTGGTGCATCATGCCCTTCTACGTCCTGTTCGCCGTCATGTTCTGCCTGAACAACGCCATGCGGGGCGCGGGGGACAGCGTGTTCCCCATGGTGGACGTGATTCTGTCCCTGATCCTGGTCCGGGTCCCGGCGGTATACTGGCTGGCGGACCGCTTCGGGCCGGATTACATGTATCTCGGCTGTGCCGTGGGCTGGGCCGTGGGGCTGGCGCTGTCCCTGGGCTGGTACTTCTCCGGCCGGTGGAAGCGGCACGGGAGCCTGGCGGACGAGGGCGGGGAACCCGCCGGGCCGGAGCTATAGCGTTCGGCACGTCTCGAACACCGCAACATTTTGATAAAAGGGCGTGTGCTTTGATATGTTAAAAGAACAGGAACAGCAGCTATTCCAACGTTGGAAAAAGGAACAGGGCTACACATCCTTTCTATCTGACGGCATTTTTGATGAATCCCTTTGGGAACAGCAGTCCGTCAAGGTCACGTTTGTATTGAAGGAAGCAAATTGGGAAAACGGAAACGCCGACTTGTGCCAGTGGCTGCTAGAGGAGCACAAGGGCTCCTATTGGAAAACCTGGAACAACATCGCCCGCTGGACCCAGGCCCTGTTGGCTGGCGGGGAATATCCCCGCTATGTTTCCAAGTCCGATAAAACTTACTGGTTGTCCAGGGTCAGCTTCGTGAATTTGAAAAAGGTAGGCGGGGGCTGCCAAGCCGACGGGAAGGTCCTTCGTGAATTCGCCGTCAAGGATGCCCCTTATCTTCGGGAACAGCTGTCGCTCTATGCGCCGGATATCGTCATCTGCTGCGGCTGGTGGGTTGTGGCGGATATCCTGTATCAGCATGTCCTTTCAAAGGACACGTTGACTCCCTGGGAAAAAACCAGCCATGGGTTCGACTATTTCTACACCCGGTTCGAGGAAAAGGAAGCTCCCGTGCCCGTGGTTTCCTTCTATCACCCTCAGCGTATCGCGAGCCACACGGTATTTGAGGAATGGTATGACCGTATGCGGGAAATCGGCGGTGAGCTGTTGCCGAAGAAAAATTTTTTATAACATGGGGCTTTTCCTGCTGATTCCGGAGAAAGAGTTTTCCCGCTTGTAATTTTCCGTCATATTCGGTATAATAAACCAGTTATATCCCCGCCATCACCGGCGCCCTTCCATTCGGGGCCGCCGTTTTAAAGGAGAAAGACCATGGACAAGAAAAAATTCTATATCACCACGCCCATCTACTACCCCTCGGACAAGCTCCACATCGGCCACACCTACTGCACCGTGGCCACGGACACCCTGGCCCGCTACCACCGCCTGCTGGGGGAGGACGTGATGTTCCTCACCGGCACCGACGAGCACGGCCAGAAGATCGGCGACATCGCCGCCGCCGCCGGAGTCACCCCCCAGGAGTTCGTGGACCGCATTGTGGAGGGCCCCCGGGGCATCAAGGACCTGTGGAAGCTGATGAACATCTCCAATGACCGCTTCATCCGCACCACCGACGACTATCACGTCCAGTCCGTCCAGCGGATTTTCAAAAAGATGCACGACAACGGCGACATCTACAAGGGCACCTATAAGGGCAAGTACTGCAAGCCCTGCGAGTCCTTCTGGACGGAGAGCCAGCTGGTGGACGGCAAGTGCCCCGACTGCGGCCGGGAGGTCCAGGACGCGGAGGAGGAAGCCTATTTCTTCCGCCTGAGCAAGTACGCAAGCCGTGTCCGGGACCTGCTGGAGAACACGGACTTCCTGGAGCCCCGCTCCCGGGTCCACGAGATGGTGCGGAACTTCATCGACCCGGGTCTCGAGGACCTGTGCGTCTCCCGGACCAGCTTCTCCTGGGGCGTGCCCGTGGACTTCGACCCGGGCCACGTGGTCTACGTCTGGGTGGACGCCCTCAGCAACTATATCACCGCCCTGGGCTATGAGAACGATCGCTACCACGACTATGAGAAGGGCTGGTGGCCCGGCGTGAACATCGTGGGCAAGGAGATCGTCCGCTTCCACTCCATCATCTGGCCCGCCATGCTGATGAGCCTGGGCGAGCCGGTGCCCAAGAAGTGCTTCGGCCATGGCTGGCTTCTCCTGGACGGCGGCAAAATGAGCAAGTCCAAGGGCAATGTCGTGGACCCCTATATTCTGGCGGAGCAGTTCGGCGTGGACGCCCTGCGCTTCTTCCTCATGCGGACCTTCCCCTTCGGGTCCGACGGCAACTTCTCCAACGAGCTTCTGATCCAGACCATCAACACCGACCTGGCCAACGACCTGGGCAACCTGGTCTCCCGCACCACCGCCATGGTGGGCAAGTACTTCGGCGGAACCCTGCCCGCGGGCTGCGGGACCTGGGGCGAGGCCGTCTCCTTCGACACGGAGCTGAAGGAGCTGGCGGGCGGACTCCGGGACCGCTACGCCGCGGAGATGGACCACTTCGCCCCCCACAAGGCCCTGGAGGAGGTCTTCAAGGTCATCCAGCGGGCCAACAAGTATATTGACGAGAACACCCCCTGGACCCTGGCCAAGGACATGGACGCCAACGGCCCCCGCCTTGCCCATGTGTTGTACAATCTGCTGGAGACCGCCCGCATCTGCGGCGTCCTGCTGACCCCCTTCATGCCGGAATCCATGGACAAGCTCTTCGCCCAGATCGGGGCGGAGGAGGCCGTCCGCACCTGGGACGCCGCCGCCCGGTGGGGCGCCCTGTCCGAGACCGCCGCCGTCGCCAAGGGGGAGAACCTCTTCCCCCGGGTGGACATGGACAAGGCCCTCCAGGAGCTGGAGGCCGCCGTACAGGCCGCGAAGCAGGCGGAGTCCGGCGTGGAGCTGGAGCCCCAGCTGGAGGAGAAGGTGGACTTCGACACCTTCTGCAAATCCGACTTCCGGGTGGTGAAGGTGAAGGCCTGCGAGGCGGTGAAGAAGAGCGAGAAGCTCCTCAAGTTCATCCTGGACGACGGCACCGGCGTGGACCGGCAGATTCTGTCCGGCATTCACAAGTGGTATGAGCCGGAGGATTTGATCGGCAAGACCCTGGTGGCCATTGTGAACCTGCCTCCCCGGAAGATGATGGGCCAGGAGAGCAACGGCATGCTGATCTCCGCCGTCCACAAGGAGAAGGGGGAGGAAGCGCTGCACCTCCTCATGGTGGACGACGCCATCCCCGCCGGAGCGAAATTGTGCTAAGCGCATAAAGCCCCCAAATACAGGAAATACTGCCTCCATACTTCAAAAGTAGGGAGGCAGTATTTTCATGTCCAAAAACCTCAAAGAGAGCGAGACCCTGAAAAACCTCATGCGGGCCTTTGCCGGAGAGAGTCAGGCCCGGAACCGCTACACCTTCGCCGCCAGCCTCTGCCAAAAGCAGCAGCTCCACGTTCTGGAGGCCATTTTCACCTTCACTGCCAACCAGGAGAAGGAGCACGCCGAGATCTTCTACAACCACATGAAGGAGGTGGCCGGGGAGACCGTCCACATTGACGGCGGCTACCCCGTGGACCTGACCAACGACGTGGCGAAGCTTCTGCGTATGGCCCAGCACAACGAGTTTGAGGAGTTCGACCCCGTCTATCCCAGCTTCGCCCAGACCGCCCGGCAGGAGGGTTTCCCCCAGGTGGCCTCCTCCTTCGAGCAGATCTCCAAGATCGAGAAAACCCACGGCAACCGTTTCGCCAAGTTCGCGGAGCTGATGGAGTCCGGCAAGCTCTTCGTCTCCGACGCGAAATGCGGCTGGCTGTGCCTGAACTGCGGCCACATTCAGGAGGGCCTCCAGGCCCCCAAGACCTGCCCCGTCTGCTCTCACGACCAGGGCTTCTTCATCCGCCTGGAGATGGCCCCTTACGGCGGGGAAATTCTAAAGGCGTGACCCGCCTCCGTCGGGCGCTTTCCGGGGGGCTTCCCGCTTAGCGGGGAATCCCCCCGTCCCCCGGCGGGCAAACCCCAAAGAAAAAACGCCCATTTTTTGTGGACAAGCCGCTCAACCTTTGGTATAGTATGAGCAACAGCACCGGCGGGCGGCGGCCCTGTTCCGTTCCCGTCCGGCGCCCAGGGGCGCGGCCCCAACACATTCCAGGGAGGACCGGTATGCTGAACATCCGAAACGAGACCCCGGCCGACTACCAGGCCGTGGAGGACCTGACCCGGAGGGCCTTCTACAATCTCTATGTGCCCGGCTGTCATGAGCACTACCTGGTCCACGTCATGCGGGGCCACCCGGACTTTGTGCCGGAGCTGGACTTCGTGCTGGAGCTGGACGGGGAGATCGTGGGAAGCATCCTCTACACCCGCTCCACTCTCACCGGGAAAACCGGGGAGCGGCGGGATATCCTGACCTTTGGTCCCGTCTGCGTCGCGCCGGAGCACCAGCGGCGGGGCTATGGGAAGCTCCTGATCGACCACTCCCTGGACCGGGCGGCGGAGCTGGGCTGGGAGGCCGTGGTCATCTTCGGCTCCCCCGCCAACTACGTGGGCCGGGGCTTTCGGTGCTGCAAGCGTTACCTGGTCCAAATGGAGGACGGCAGCTTCCCTGCCGCCATGCTGGTCCGGGAGCTGAAGCCCCACGCCCTGGACGGCGGCCCCTGGGTCTACCGGGACAGCCCCGTCATGCGCTTCGACGAGGAGGCCGCCCTCCGCTTTGACGAGGGCCTGCCCCCTATGGCCAAGCGCGTCCTCCCCTGCCAGGAGGAATTTTACATCCTCAGCAATTCCGTTCTGCGCTGACCCCACCAAATCACGACAAAGGAGAATCACCATGGAAGAATCTGGCATCGTCTCCATCTGGCTCGGCAATTTTGAGAGCAAGGAAGCCCTGGCGCTTTATGCCGAGAACCGCTTCAAGCGGAACGAGAACGGCGAGAAGGTCCCCTCTTTCACCCAGGACTTTTTCAACGGCGACCTCTGGCCCTTCGAGCCGGAGGTGTTCGACTACGAGTTCAACGCCGCCCCCTCCCAGGACCCGCGCGTGGTGGCGGCGCCTTTGGGGGAGGAGCTGTCCGCGGCCCTGGCGGAGATTTATTCCAAGGGCTTCGAGGAACCCTATAACGCCGTGCTGGCGGTCTACGACTACCAGTTTGAGGGCAGCCGCTACGTCCCCGGCGCGCCGGTGCGGTTCGTGGGGTCCCTCTCCTACATAGAGCGCTGAACAGCGGCCGAAAAGCCGTCCCGGGGCCGGGGCGGTTTTTCTTTTGAAAATTTCCCCCGGAGTGAAAGTATCCGCCCCGCCCGATCGTATCCATTACGAGAGCGCTCCAAAGGAGTTGATACCATGGACCTGAACCACCAGGCGGAGCGGCTGGCGAACGCCTACGCCGACGCGATTCTCCGCCTCAGCTACGCCTATCTGAAAAACACCCACGACGCCCAGGACATCTGCCAGACCGTCTTCGTCAAGCTCCTCACGGAGCCCCGGGAATTTGAAAGTGCCGAGCACGAGCGGGCCTACGTCCTCCGCATGGCCGCCAACGCCTGCAAGGACCTTCTGAAAAGTCCCTGGCGGAAGCGGACCTGCGGCCTGGAAACCGTGCTGGAGGTCCCCGCCCCGGAGGCAGGGGACGGCAGCGTCCTGGCGGCGGTGAACCAGCTGCCCGCCCACTACCGGACGGTAATCTACCTCTTTTACTACGAGGGCTACCAGGCGGCGGAGATCGGGAAAATCCTCGGCGTGCCCACCGCCACCATTCACACCCGCCTGGCCCGGGGCCGGGCGAAGCTCAAGGATATCTTAGGAGGATTGGACTATGAGCGATCTGTTTGACTACAAGAAGGAGATGAGCCAATTGCGCTTTACGGAGAATCAGAAGAAAGCCCTGGCGGAGGCCGCCGCCGCCCAGGGCCGGACGGCAAAGCGCCGCCGTCCGGTGTTCCGCGCGGCCCTGATTGCCGCCGTCATGGTTGTGGTGCTGGTGATGGGGTCCAGCGCGGCGGGGATTCTGCCCGCGCCGGTGGACGTGTTCGCGCCCCTCTTCGGCGGGGCCGTGGCCCAGACGGAGGTCATCGACAAGATCGGGCACCCCATCGGGGCCAGCGACTCGGCGGGCGGAATCACCATCACGGCGGACGCCATCATGGGCGACGAGTACAACGCCGTTATCGTCTATACCCTCAGCCGGGACGACGGGGAGCGCTTTTTCCCGGAGGGGGAAAGCCTTGACAACCGGATGCTGATGATCGGCGGCTTCGGCGGGGCCAGCTGGACCCGGGGAGGCGCCCACGGCGGGGCCTGGTTCGTGGACGAGGACCCGGACGACGACCGCATCCAATATGTGGAGACCGTCAGCTCGGACGTCTCCCTGACCAAGGGGACCGCCCGCGCGGAGTTTGAGGATCTGCGGTGCATGGCCCCGGAGGCGGACCGGGACGAGATTCTCTATCCCGGCAAGTGGAAGCTCCGCTTCGAGGTGGACTATGAGGACTGCTCCGTCCGCCTGGGCGGCGGCGAGACCTTCTCTCAGGACGGCATCAACTTCACCATTGACGAGGTGACCGTCTCCCCCATTGGCTTCCGGGCGGCCTACACGGCGGATCAGGCGGTGGTCTGGAGCAACGCCCCCAGCGGGCGGGTGGACCCGGAGGATGCCCGCCAGACCCATCGGTATCTGGATAACGTCGAAATCCTCCTGACCAAGACCGACGGCACGGTGATCGACCTCAGCGACTCCGGCGGCAGTCTCGGGCCCAAGGACGGCGTGACCGTCTGCGTCAAGGGCCAGATTTTGGACGAGATCATCCCCCTGGAGGAGCTGGAGAGCATCTCCGTGGGCGGCGTGACCTACAAGATTCCCCACAACTAAAATCCGCAAAACAAGGCCGGGACGGCTGTCCCGGCCTTCGCCTTATTCAATCTCCATATGGACCGACTCGTGGAACGCCGGCTCCACCAGCCCGGGGAGGTCCACCGCGTCGGTGAAATACAGCTCCTCCGCATACTCCTTCAAGAGGGACACGATGTAGGGATGGGGCCGCTCGTCAGGCCGTCCCGCCGCCACGCTGACCACCATGGTCTTGGGGGCCAGGCGGCTGATGGCCTTGCGGTTGCAGGAGGAGAGGGACGCGTGGTGGGGCACCTTCAAAATGTCGCAGGGGGCCAGGGTGTCGTTGTCCCAGACGGCGCAGTACATGTCGCCCCCCAGGACGATCTCCTTCCCGTGATAGTACAGCCGCTGGCGGAGGCTGGAGATGTTCATGGCCTTGGTCCAGCGCATCAGGTCATAGCGGTTCCGCTCCCCCCGGAAGGCGGCGTCAAACACGGCCCTCTGCCGGGGGTACAGGGAGGGCTCGCCGGGGAGGATCTCCATGGTCAGGTCCTCCGTCAATTGCAGGGTCTCCACCCTGTCCCCGGGGACCTCCACAAATTCCCCCACCCGCCCCGGGTGGTCCCGAAAGGCCGTGGCGTAAATATCCAGGCACCGGAGCAGATTTCGGGCCGCGCCGGGGAGGCCGTTGTCCCCGTCGGGGTCCAGGGGGCCGTGCCCCTCCGGCGGGGTGTAGGCGGAAAGAAACCGGTCCACGGCCGCCGCCTCCAGCACCCGGCCCAGGCCCCCGATGTGATCCCGGTGGAAGTGGGTGGCCAGGAGGATGTCCAGCCGCTCAATCCCCTGCTTTTTCAGGAAGTCCCCGGCGTAAATCCGCCGGGACCGGGGGTCCAGGGGAGCGGGGTGGTCGTCCCGGACCAGATTGTCGTGGCCGCAGTCGATCAGCATGGCGAAGCGCCGTGCGCCTCCCGCCAGCTCTTGGATCAGGATGGAATCCCCGTTGCCGACGTTGATAAAGTCCAATACCAGCATAAACCATTCCCCCTCACTTCTTTATTTAGGATAGGATACCATAGCCTCCCAGGCGGCGCAAGGAAAATCCCCCCGCCGCGGCCTCCAAAATTTCACCCGGATTTTTGACGTTCTGGTACAGTCCCCGCAGCGGAAGCCGCGCACCCGCTTCTTCCCTGCTCTCCGGGCATTCCCCTTTCCCCCAATTTGGAAGGGCTTCTCTTTTTCCCATCATCATCTGGACAGGCGGGGAATAGGGTGTTATAATAAACTTGTTAGGGTATCGTCTGAAAAGGGAGGAGCCAAACTTCTTTATGAACAGTATGACAATGGGGTTGTGGACCACGCTGCTGGTCACCGCCGCCGCCGGCGTCGGCGGTACCGGCCTGGGAGGGCTTCTCGCCACCCTGTTCCGCCGGGACTCGGGCCGGGAGGCCAGCCTGCTTCTGAGCTTTGCCGCCGGGGTGATGGTGTCGGTGTCCTGCTTCGGCCTTTTGACGGAGGCCGCCGCGCCGGGGGCCATGGAGCTGGTGGCCCTGGGGGTTTTGCTTGGCTGCGGCGTCACGGCGGGGCTGAACGCCCTGCTGGACCGGGGACGGCCCACCGGCGGGCTGGTGCTGGCGGGGCTGGTCATGGCCGCCGCCATCGCCCTACATAACGTACCGGAGGGCATGGTCATCGGCGCGTCCTTTATCGGCGGCACCGTCCGCCAGGGCTGGACCATGGCGGCGGTCATCGGTCTGCACAACATCCCGGAGGGCATGGCCATCTCCGCCCCCATGGTAGCCGGGGGCGAGCGCCGCTGGCGGGCGGCGGGCCTGGCGGCCCTCTCCGGGGCCCCCACGGTGCTGGGGGCGGCCCTGGGGTACTGCCTGGGCACCCTGGGCCCCACGGCCCTGACCCTGACCCTGAGCTTTGCCGCCGGGGCCATGCTGTACGTGGTCTTCGGCGAGCTCCTCCCCGAGGCGGCGGGCCTCTGGAAGAGCAAGCTCCCCGCCCTGGCGGCGGTGCTGGGCATCCTGGTGGGGATGTTGATCGGCTGATGGTCCCCGGGACAACGGACAAAATGAAAACGGCATGGCGTTCCGCCATGCCGTTTTTTCATGTCTCTTGCGCAACGGTTCCGTAATAGACCACCAGCAGGTCCACCACGGTCCCGTAGGACTGGATGCCCCGCTCGTCGCCGTAGCTTTTCAGAATGCCGTCGTAGACCTTGTTGCTGGCCTTCTGAACCACCGTGTCCTGGAACTGGGCCCAGTAGGCGTTGTTGTACGCCAGGTCCAGCTGCGCCTCCTCCGGCAGGGTCTCCCGGATGGCCCAATAGCCCTCCGGGTCCTGAGAGTACAGGGCGTTCCCCAGATACACGTACCCGATCAGCCAGCCGGAGTACCGGTAGGCCGGGTCCGCGCAGGTGGTGGAGGCCAGCACCGCCAGGAAGTTGCACTCCTGCTCCGAGGCGAAGCCCCGCTGATGAGCCAGCTCGTGGGCGATGGTGGAGGGCAGCATACAGGCGGGGCTGTCCACGTTGACGTTGGACTCCCCGGTAAAAGAGCTGTAGAACCCCGTGAAATCCAGGGCGCTCATGAGCCGGGAGAAGGCCATGGGCTTCACGCCGGGATCGTCGAAGGCCAGGAAGGGGAACGCCTCCGTGAGCCCGTCGTAAGCGTGGACGCTGTTGGCCAGAATCTCCTCCCGGGGGACGGCGAAGAGGCCGTGCTCGTCTCTCGGGACCTCCCCCGCCGTCCCGGACACCCGGTCCGCGAAATAGGCCGTCACCATCCGGAGGTCCTCCAGAGCCACGGGCTGGGCGTAGATGCCGGTCTTGTCCTGGAAGCTGTCCGTCCAGTAGTTGACGCCCCATAAAAGGCAGAACCCGGCCCAGACGGACAGCAGGACGCACGCCGCCCCCAGGACCGCGCCATAGGCCCGGTCCCGCCGCCTGCCCTTCGCCCGGACCACGGCGCGGATGCTCCAGATGACATACCCGAAGCCGAAGAGGACCGCCAGGACCTCCACCGCCTCCATGACGGAGAAGGGCACCAGGTAGCACAGCTTTCCCAGCCCCTGCCGGAGAGGCCCGGTGAGGTGGTCCGCCACCGCGTTCATTAGGCTCTTCCGCCCCCGGAGGAGGAAGAAGGCCAGCAGCAGCCCAACGTCCGCCAGCAGCCAGATATGGAGTTTTTTATGGGCCTGGAAACACTTCTTCATGGTCACTCCGCGGCAGCCAGCAGCTGCCTGGTATAGTCTTCTTTCGGGTGGTCAAAAATTTCGTCCACCGTCCCCCGCTCCACGATGCGGCCGTCCTTCATCACCAGCACCCGGTCGCAGAGCTGGTACACCACGTTCAAATCGTGGGAGATAAACAGAAAGCTCAGGTCCAGCTCCCGCCGGAGGCTCCGCAGCAGCTCCAGAATCTGGGCCTGGATCGTCACGTCCAGGGCGGACACCGGCTCGTCGGCAATCAGGAACTTCGGCCGCCGGATCAGCGCCGCGGCGATGCTGACCCGCTGGCGCTGGCCCCCGGAGAGCTCGCTGGGTTTGGCCTCCAGGCACTCCGGCGGCAGCTCCACCCGCTCCAGCATCTCCCGGACCCGGCGCTTCCGCTCCGCCTTGGTATACTTGCCGTAGACCCGCAGGGGCTCCTCCAGGGCCCACTCCACGCTGTAGAAGGGGTTCAGGGAGCTGTAGGGGTCCTGGAAGATCATCTGGGGCCGCTTCGTGTAGTGGGTCACCGTCCCCCGGTCCGGCTTCACCATCCCCAGGATGGTCTTAGCCAGGGTGGACTTTCCCGTCCCCGACTCGCCCACGAGGCCCAGAATCTCCCCGTGCCGCACGTCGAAGGTCACGTCGTGGAGGACCTCTTGTCCTCCTCTGTCGTGGTAGCCGCTGTACACGTGGCTGAGGGACAGGACCAATTCTTCGTTCATGACCCCGCCTCCTTCCGCGTTCTCGTGGGAATGGCGGCGATGAGCCGCTGGGTATAGGGGTGCTTCGGATGGCGGAAGACCTCCTGGGCCTCCCCCTCCTCCACCAGCAGCCCCCGCTGCATCACCGCTACCCGGCCGCAGAGCTTCCGCACCACGTTCAGGTCGTGGGAGATGAACAGCATGGAGACGCCGGACTCCCGGTTCAGCTTTTTCAGCAGCTCCAGGATCTGGGCCTGGATGGTCACGTCCAAAGCCGTCGTCGGCTCGTCCAGCAGCAGCAGCTTCGGCCTCGCAATGACCGCCGCCGCGATCATGGCCCGCTGGAGCATGCCCCCGGACATCTGGTGGGGGTACTTCTCATACACCGTCTCCACTTCCGGCAGCTCCACCGCCGCCATGGCCTCCAGCGCCAGGCGGCGGCGCTCCCCCCGGTCCAGCCTCGTGTGGACCCGGAGGACCTCCTCCACCTGGGGGCCGATCTTCATCAGGGGGTCCAGGGCGCTCTGGGGCTCCTGGAACACCACGCCGATCTCCTTCCCCTGGATCTTCCGCAGGTCCGCCCGGTCCGCGTGGAGGAGCTCCACGCCGTCCAGGAGAATCTTCCCGGAGTAGTCGCACTGCTTCCGGGGCAGCAGCCCCGCCACGCTCATGGCGGTGACGGTCTTCCCGGACCCGGACTCGCCCACCAGGCCCACGATCTCCCCCGCCCCGATGGAGAGGGACACCCCGGCCACGGCCTCCCGGTCCCGATTCTGAAATTTCACGTGAAGGTCCTGAATGTCCAGCATCACAGCACCCCCTTGTCCCGCCGCCGCAGCCCCTCGCCGAGAAGGCCCACGCTGAACACCATCAGCACGATGGCAAGGCCCGTCCCCCCGGCGTACCAGGGGGCGGCGAACAGCATTCCCTGGGCCTCGGAGAGCATGTAGCCCAGGGAGGCGTCCGGCGGCGTCACGCCGATGCCGAGGAAGCTCATGGACGCCTCCGCCAGCACGGCGTTGTTGAACCCGATGGTCAGGGCGGGCAGCAGCACCGGCAGGGTGTTGGGCAGCAGGTGGACCGCCAGAATCCGCGCCTTGGAGGCCCCCATCAGCCGGGCGCTCTTGATATAGTTCACGTCCCGCAGGGAGGCGAAGGCCGTCCGGGTCACCCGGGCGAAGCTGGGGATGAACACCAGCCCCAGGGCGAGGATGACGTTACCCTTCTTCCCGGGCCCCAGAATGGAGATCACCACCAGGGCCAGCAGGATGCTGGGAAAGGCCGTCAGCGCGTCGTTGAGGCGCATGAGCACCTCGTCCGCCGGGCCGCCGAAATAGCCCGTCAGGGCCCCCGCCAGGCAGCCGCACGCCGCCCCGATGGCCAGCGTCGCCAGGGCGATGGAGGCCGTGGCCCCGGCGCCCTTGAGGACCCGGCTGAAAATGTCCCGCCCAAAACTGTCCGTGCCCATCCAGTGGGCCAGGGACGGCCCGTCGAACTTGGCCCCCGCCGCCATGGCGTTGGGGTCGTAGGGCGTCCAGAAAAAGCCCAGCAGAATCAGCGCCGCCAGAACACAGGTCAGAACCAGCCCGGCGGCCAAAAACCCGTTTCGTCTCCTCATGCCGCGCCTCCCAGCCGGAGCCTGGGGTCGATCCTCTGGTTGATGAGGTCCGCCGCCGTCCCCGCCATCACCACCCAGAGGGCCAGGATCACCACAATGGCCTGGACCACCGGATAGTCCCGGTTGGAGATGGAGCTCACCAGCATCTGCCCCAGCCCGGGGATCACGAAGACCTGCTCCACCACGATGCTCCCCGCCACAATCTCCGCCATGGTCTGGGCCAGGAAGGTGACCACCGGGGGCAGTGCGTTTTTCAGCACGTGCCGCCGGAGGACCTGCCCCCGGTCATTCCCCCGGGAGATGGCAGTCCGCACATAGTCCTTCCCCAGCTCCTCCTGCACCGTGCTGCGGAGCATCCGGGCCGTCATGGCGATCCGGGGGATGGACAGGGCCACGGCGGCGAAGAACAGGTATGCCGCCGCCCCGGCGAAGTCCTGTTTCGCGTCGGGGAACTGCCCCGGCATGAACCACTTCAGCCCCACGCCGAAGACCCAGGACAGCAGAATCCCCGTGAAAAAGGGCGGCACGGCCATGCCCAATTGGTTCAGGGCCGTCCGGGCCCCCTCGAACCGCCGCCGCCCGGCGGACCAGAGGCCCAGGGGGATGGAGACCGCCGCGATCAGAATAAAGCTCATCAGGCTCAGGCACAGCGTCAAACGGAACTTGGAAGCCAGGATGTCCCACACCGGCTGCTTGTAGCTGGTGGAGACCCCCAGGTCCCCGGTGAAAAAGCCCAGCAGCCACTCTCCGTAACGGACCAACAGGGGCCGGTCCAGTCCCAGCTCCGCCCGGAGGGCCGCCAGCCGCTCCGGCGTGGCCGCGGTGCCCAGCATGGCGGTGGCGGTGTCGCCGGAGATCAGGCTGAACGCCGCGAAGGTCAGAAACGAGACGGTCAGCATGGTAACCAGCAGCGTCAGCACCCGCTTGAGTAGATATTTCATAGGCGATATCCCTTCAAAAAAGCGCGGAAGCGGAGGCGAAGAACGGCTTTTCGAATCTTCACACTCCACTCCCGCAGTCTCTTATCTTGTTATGCCGTATACCGGACGCCGGCCAGGTCCAGCACGTAGATGGGGTAGAACCGCACGCCCTCCAGGCCCTTGCGGACGGCCACCAGGTCGGCCAGGTCCTGGATGTACACGTTGGCGGCGTTCTTCGTCAGGTCCGCCTCCATCTCCTTGTAGAACGCCGTCTGCGCCTCGTCCCCTCCGCTGGAGGTGGCCTTCACAAACAGGGAATCATACAACGGACTGTTGTAATTAATAAAGTTATTGCTTGCCGTAGAGGTAAACCGCTCCAGCAGGGCCCGGGCCGTCATGGTGGAGGCGTCCACGCCCACCACGGTGGCCTGGAACTGCCGTCCAATATACGTGTCGTTGAGCCAGCTCTCCCAAGTGACGGGAAGGATCTCGGCGGTGACGCCCACCTCCTTCAGCTGCTCCACGATCACCTGGGCGGTGTCGATGTGGGGCTGATAGTTGGAGGGGACGGTAATGGTCATGGAGAAGCCGTCAGGGTAGCCGGCCTCGGCCAGCAGGGCCTTGGCCTTCTCCGCGTCGTGGGGGTAGTAGTTGGTCAGGGAATCGTCGAAGTACTTGCCGAAAGCGGGGTACATGCTGGAGCCGATGAGGCTGCCGTACCCGTCGAAGGCCAGGTCCAGAATCTGCTGGCGGTCCACGGCATAGCACAGGGCCTGCCGGACCCGCACGTCGTCAAAGGGCGCCGCGGCGTTGTTCAGGTACATGGCCTGCACCAGGTTCATGGTGCCCTCTTCGATGTTGAACGCATCCCCCAGCTGTTGAACCTGGGTGCTGGTCAGGTGGGCGAAGAGGTCCACCGCCCCGCTCTGGAGGCTCATGAGGATGCTGTCGGCATTCTCGATGATCTTGAGGGTGACTTTCTCCAGGTACGCGGGCTCGCCCCAATAATCGTCGAAGCGCTCCAGGACAATGTTGTCCTGGGCGGCCCGGGAGACGAATTGGAAGGGCCCTGTGCCCACGGGGGCGGTGTCCTGCCCGTCGTATCCCTGGGGAAGAATGGCCAGGGTCAGGTAGGAGAGAAACTCCGTGTTTGGCTGGTCCAATGTCAGGGTAACGGTGTTTTCCTTGTATTCCGCCTCCTGAATGGCGGAAAGCGCCTCCACAGCCTGGATATCCGCCTCGCCGCCGGGCATGCAGCGCCGGATGGACCACAGGACATCGGCGCCGGTGACGGGGTCCCCGTTGTGGAACTGAATACCGTCCCGGATGGTGAAGCTATAGGTCAATTGGTCGTCGGAAATTTCATATTTTTCCGCCACGGCGGGAATCAAATCCCCGTCGGGGGTGGGCTTCATCAGGCCCTCGAATACGTTGAACATGACCTCTTTCGTCCCTGCCGCCACGGCCTTGTGGGGGTCAAGGCTCTCGTCCAGGTCCTGGGCGATGCCCACGGTGATCTCGTTGGGATGATCCGCCGCGCCCTGGGGGTCCCCCGGGGCTTCCGTCCCGGGTGTGGAGCCGTCTGTGGGCTTGCTTTCCGCCGTCTCGCCTGTGCTGCCGCCTCCGCAACCGCAGAGTGCCGCGCTCAGGAGTCCCAGCAGAAGCAGAAGCGCCAAGAGCTTCCGTGTCTTCATGGTGTTCTCCTCGTATCACTGCCCGTAGTCCCGGGTCAGTGTGGGGCGGATGATGCTCCGCCCGGACAAAATAACGGGGCCCTCCGGTCTCCCGGAGAGCCCTCAAGGCCGTATTGTACACGATGGGGAAAAAGATTGCAATAGTTTTCACAAATTTTTCGGGTCCGGCGGCTTGGGCCCCAGCGCCCCTCCCGCGGCGTACTCCTCGGAGTCCGGGGAGAGGCCCTTTTTCCGCAGGCGGGCCTCCACGAAGAAGTTCACCAGGCTGTTGAGGCAGGCGCACACCGGCACGCCGAAGAACATGCCCGCCACGCCGAAGAAGCCGCCTCCCACCAGGATGGCGATGATGACCCACAGGCTGGAAAGGCCCGTGGTATTCCCCAGGATCTTGGGCCCGATGACGTTGCCGTCCAGCTGCTGGAGGGCCAGGACGAAAATGACGAAATACAGCGCCTGCCGGGGAGACACCAGCAGAATCAGGAAGGTGCTGGGGATGGCCCCCAGGAAGGGCCCGAAGAAGGGGATGATGTTGGTCACGCCCACGAAGACGGAGACCAGGGGCGTGTAGGGGAATTTCAGAATGGAGCAGCAGAGGAAGCACAGCACGCCGATGATGATGGAGTCCAGCAGCTTCCCCCGGACGAAACCGGAGAAGATGACGTCCGCCCGCCGCACGCCCCGGAGGACCAGCCCCACCCGCTCCCGGGGAAAGAGGCTGTAAATCAGCTTCCGCCCATAGGCGGCGCAGCGCTCCTTGGTGGCCAAGAGATAGACGGAGGCGATGACCCCCACCAGCAGGTCCTTGACGAAGTTCACCAGGCTCAGCACGCCGCCGGACACCGTGACCATCACCGCCTGGAGCTGGGGCAGCACGCCGCTGGTCAGCCACTTGTCCAGGTCCTGGAAGTACGCCGCCATCTGCTGGCTGACCCAGTTCGCCACCGCCGGGTTCGTCTCCAGCAGGTGGATCACCCAGCCGCTGATGGTCCGGTAGTAGTTGTCCGCGTTGTCGATGAGCTGGAGGACGCTCTTGTACAGCTCCGGCATCAGCACGGAGGCCAGCAGGTAGAAGAAAAAGGCGATGACCAGCCAGGCCAGCACGATGCCTACCGTACGGATCAGCATGGCGTGGGCCCGCTTCCGCGCCCGGCCCGGGCGGAGGGGGAACAGGCGCCCCTCGAAGAAGTTCACCATGGGGGCCAGCAGGTAGGCGATAAAGGCCCCGTAAAGGATGGGCTGCACCGTCTTCAGCAGGGCCAGCACGGCCTTGCCGCCGAAGAGGGTGTCGTAGAACAGCAAAATGGCGGCGGCGGTCAGAAACGCCGTCACCCCCATGCTGATATAGTTGTTTCTCCGTTCCATCGCCGCGCCTCCCGTTCTCTCTGTCGTTTCCATTCTACATGGGGGCGAAGGGAATTGCAATCCGCCGCCTGGGAATTTTAACAGTAATTTAATACACGCTGTGCTATACTGTACCGTATGACAACGTCTCCCTGGAGGTGCCTCTGATGAAACCCCGCAAGCTCTTGATGATCGTCAACCCCCGGGCCGGAAAGAGCAAGTCCCACGGCCCCCTGTTCGACGCCGCCGCCGTCCTCTCCCAGGCGGGTTATCTCCTCTCCATCCACGTCACGGACTCCCCCGGCGACGCCGCCGAGACCGCCAAGCGGGAGGGCGGGCGGTACGACCTGGTGGTGGCCGTGGGCGGCGACGGGACGCTGAACGAGGTGGTCTCCGGCCTGGTGCGGCTCAAAAAGCCCCCGCTCCTGGGCTACCTGCCCCAGGGCAGCACCAACGACTTTGCCGCCAGCCTCCGCATCTCCGGCGACCCGGCGGAGGCCGCCGCCGCCATCGCCCGGAACGTCCCCCGCCTTCTGGACGTGGGCTTCTGGAACGGGCGGAGCTTTCTCTACGTGGCCTCCTTCGGGGCCTTTACCCGGACCAGCTACGCCGCCCCCCAGAACGCCAAGAACGCCCTGGGCCACTTCGCCTACATCCTGGAGGGCATGAAGGACCTGAGCACCCTCCGGCCCTACCGCGTCCGCCTCACCGCCGACGGGGAGACCCTGGACGGGGAATACCTCTTCGGCGCGGTGTGCAACTCCACCTCCATCGGGGGTCTCATGAAGTTGGACCCGGAGCGGGTGGTGCTGGACGACGGCCTCTTTGAGATCCTGCTGATCCCCAACCCCAAGACGGCGGCGGACCTCCAGAGCCTGGTCCACGCCCTTTTGAACCAGCAGTACGACAGCCAAGGCCTGGTCTTCCGCCACGTCTCCTCCCTCCACCTGGAGACGGAGGAGGAGCTCCCCTGGTCCCTGGACGGGGAATACGCCCCCAGCGCCCCGGCGGTGGACATCGAAAACCGCCGCCAGGGGCTGACCATGCTGTTGTGACGGGGGAGCTGGAGCGGCTGGCCCGCCGCTTTCAGGGCCATGAGCCGGGCCTTCTGGGGGCCGCCCGGAGCTGCGCCGTCCTCTGCCCCCTGGCGGAGGGGAAGGACGGCCTCCGCCTGCTCTTCGAGGTCCGCTCCTCCCAGGTCTCCCAGGGGGGCGAGGTCTGCTTCCCCGGCGGAACCATGGAGCCCGGGGAGACGCCCCAGGACTGCGCCCTCCGGGAGACGGAGGAGGAGCTGTCCATTCCCCGGGAGGAGGTCACCCTCCTGGGCACGCCGGATTTCATCTGCAACCAGCGGGGCTTTCTCCTCCGGCCGGTGCTGGGGCTGGTGTCCCCCGCCGGCCTTGCCGCCCTGCGCCCCTTCCCGGCGGAGGTGGCGGAAGTCTTCACCGTCCCCCTGTCCTTCTTCCGGGAGACGGCCCCGGACCTCCGCCGCTACGAGCTGGTCCCCCGGGTGCCGGAGGATTTCCCCTACGGCCCCGTGGGCATTCCCCGGGACTACCCCTGGAGCCATGGGCAGGTGGAGGTCCCCATCTGGTACTACCAGGGCCGCGCCATCTGGGGCATGACGGCAAGGCTGGTTCAGGAAATTATCCGATAAAACAGCAGGAGACGGGTCCTCCCCGTCTCCCTGTTCTCTCATCCGACGGACTTCGCCGCGCCCTCCAGCCGGGCGGCGATGTAATCTTCCACCTCGTCATAGTCGATTTCCAGCGCCGTGGCCAGCTCGCCGTAGAGCATCCGCTCCGCCTGCTTCATATACCGTTCGTCGATCATACCCAGCCGCCGGTTCTTCGCCTCCGCCACGCCCCGCTTGTGGTGGATGGCCTTCATCATCTCAATCAGGGCCTGGTGTCCCCCGTCCCGGACGGCGGACTGGTACTGCTGGGTCAGGGCCTGGGGCGTCCCGCCCCGCCAGGGCGCCGCCGGGATCTCCGGCATCCGGTCGATGAGCGCTTCCGCCTCCTCCCGGCCCATCACCGGGCGCATGGGCACCTTTTCGCTGTCCACCGGGGCGTAGATCACCCCGTCCTGCCACAGGGGCTTGAGGAGGTAATACCGCTTCCCCCGGTCCCCACCGGGCTGGTCCAGTCCGGCGATTTCCTCCACCCGGCACACGCCGGTGGAGCCGTACACCACCAGCTCTCCAATTTGAAACATAGCTCCTCCTTTCTGCCGGGGCCCGCCCCGGCGCCGTTTGCTTCTCTCCATGTTAGTTTACCACAATTTTGGGCAAACATGTAAGGGAAATTTTCAATTTTTTATATTTTCTCCGTTTTTGCCCAAAAAGGATTGACAGATATCTCCAAATTCCGTATGATAGACCTGCTGCCGGGGCCTCTCCGGCGCAGAAAATATGGAAGGAAGCGACTCTATGAGCATCGATATCAAGGCCAAGATCGAGGAGCTGGCCGCCAAGCTCCAGAAAGACCCCGCCCTTCTCCAGAGCTTCCGGAAGGACCCCGTCAAGACCCTGGAACAGCTCACCGGCGTAAACCTGCCCGAAGAGCAGCTCCAGCCCCTGGTGACGGGCGTCAAGGCCAAGCTGGCCGCCGCCGACCTGGGGGATAAGCTGGGCGGGCTGAAAAAGTTCTTCTGAGCCAAAAAACGCTCCGGGAAATTCCCGGAGCGTTTTTTGGCTCTTTTATCGGGCAATGGCCTCGTACACCGCCCGGCTGATCTCGCCGCAAATGGCGTAGATGCCGGATTCGTCCGTTCCGCCGTCGGCCCCCGTGGTCAGCACCACCACGCCGTCCCCGGTATCCGGGTCGTAGCTGAGGAGATTGTACACGCCGTAGGCGCTGCCGGTGTGGTAGTAGAGCCGCTCCCGGCCATAGAGATCGAACCGCAGCCGCATGGGCAGGGCCTGACGGCTCCCGTCCCAGAGGACCCGGTCCTCACAGTCCTCCATCAGCTCCACGGACGCCTCGTCCATCAGCCGCACACCCTCGAAGCAGCCGTCCCCCGCCAGCAGGGCCGTCAGCTTCGCGCAGTCCCGGGCGCTGGCGGTGAAGCCCCCGGCGAACTGCCGCCCCGTGGCCCCCGGCGCGCTCCACCGGCGGACTCCGATTTGGCTTCCCACCGAGCGGCCCAGCGAGGTCCTCCGGTACAGCTGGGTCACCAGCTCCGGCTCCTCCAGCTCTCCGGCGGCAAAGGCCCCGTCCGCCCCCAGGGGGCCCAGGAGCCGCTCCTCCAGCACGTCGTCTAAGTACCGTCCCGCCGCCAGCTCCAGGGTCTGGCCCAGGACGCCGAAGGCATGGTTGTTATAGCTCCAATAGCGCGGGTCCCCCGGTGTGCCCCCGCTGTAGCCGGAGGCGCCGGCCAGTTGGGCCCTGACGCCCGCGTAGTCCCAGGCGACGCTCTCGCTGTTCAGCAGGGTGGAGGTGTGGCTCAGCAGATCGCGGACGGTGACGGGCTTCCAGGTCTCCACACCCCAGTACTCCCCGACGTCCGCGTCGTAATCCACCGCTCCCTCCTCCCGCAGCAGGGCGGCGGAGAGGCCCACCGCCACCTTGGTGAGGGAGGCGGTCCGCAGCTTGTGGGCGTCGCTCATGGGGACGCTGCCCTGTACCGCCCAGCCGTAGTGATAGGTGTCGGTAACGGCCCCGTCCTCAATGACGGCCACCTGGACCCCCACCGCTCCATGGCGGCGGGCGGCAGCGGCGATGGCCTGGTCCAGCTCCTCATGCCTCTCCTGGGAGCGGCCGGCGGGCCCGGCCCCGGGAAGGGACAGCGCCCCCGCCAGAGGGTCCCGGTCCTTCTGCAGTCTCGCCAACACGCAGGCCAGCTGCAGCCGGGACACCGGCAGGTCCGGGTAAAAGCCGTGGTCCGTCATGCCCGTGTAGAGCCCCCGCTCAAAGGCCCAGTTGACCGCCTCCTCCGCATAGGCCGGGACGGTCTCCCCGTCCCAGGACACGGCCAGGCGGCTCTCCATGCTCTCTCCCCGCCAGGCGGCGAAGCGGTGGAGCATCACCGCCAGCTGGCTCCGGGTCACCGGGGCGAAGGGGTCAAAGCACCCCTCCGACACGCCGCCGCTGACCCCCGCGCTGTCCGCCCAGGCCGCGGCGGCCTGATACTCCTCCGGCACGTCCGGGTACGGACAGGCGTCCACCCGGAGCAAAATGCCGGTGAGCCGGTAGAGGGCCTGAACGGCCTCGGCCCGGCTCACCGGCTCCTCGCCGCCAAAGCTCCCGTCCTCCTTCGGGGACAGCAGCTCCCGGTAAAGAGCCCAGCGGGCGGCGTCCAGCCCCTCCGCCGGGACCCCCGGCGCCTCCACGGCCCGCAGGTCCCCCAGGCTGGCGGAAGGCTCTACGCGCTCTACGGGAATCAGCCCGTCCCCGGTCTCCGGCTTTGCCGGAGCTTCGGCCTCCGGCGGGGCCACCGCGCCCCGGGTGATCCGACTCCCGGCCCGCGCCAGAGGCGAGGCCGAGACCGCCCATAAAACCGCCAGCGCCACCAGCGCCCCCGCCGCCCAGCGTTTTGCCATTCGTCCCCGTTCTCCCATCTCCGGGCCCTGCCGCCCGGGCTTTCCTTTGATTCGACATTATACCGGGAGTTTTGACAACTGTCAATCTCTCGCCGGAACCGCGGCGGACGGAGAACGCCGCATGCACGGGCCGTTGTTTTGGGAACTGTGCGGGGAACGAAATGGATTGGGCCCTGTAGACGGCGAGGAAAATTGCAAAAGGCTTCGCAAAATCCTAACTTCTAGTAGTGAGGTCATTGAGTTGTAAGGGAAAACGGTCCAAACGTTGCAAAAAGCAAAAAAACACCCAAACCATTAAGTTTGGATGTAAATTCTTGGAGCTGCTGGGCGGATTCGAACCGCCGACCTCATCCTTACCAACAGCCATAGCAATATTTTTTGCATATTCTTCGCTTATTTATAGCCGTTTTTGCTCCGTTCCATTTGCTTTCCGGCACTCTTTAAAAACAGTGTTTCCATACATTCCACGCCTGTCTGTGGCTGTTTATGTGGTCAGAATGATCATCACAACGAAAGAGGCTCTACATATGAACAGCGAAACGCTGTGTAGTTTGCTTACTTTTTGCCTCTGAATTTCTCCGTTTGTCCCTATCGACTTTCATCTCCTGTTTTGATATTGTGTTGCTTGTAAAAGTCCCTATAAAACACTGAAATCAGGAGGAAAATCAAATGATCAGCACGAAAAAACGCACCGCCGCCGTACTGACGGCAGCCATCCTCGCAGCTACCCTCACCATCCCCGCCACAGCAAGAGCAGCGCCAGCCGAATCCATCCGGGTAAGCAGCTACAAGGGCAGTACCCTGGAGGTGGGAGAGCGAAGCGGCCTCATCATCGGCCCCAGCGGGACGGACTACACCGTCACCTCCAGTGCCCCGGACACAGTGGCGGTAGAGCGGGTGCTGACCTTCTGGGTTGCCGTCGCCAAAGCGGAGGGGAGTGCGGAGATCACCGCCTCCAACAGCGCTGGGGAGTGTGGAAGCATGACACTGACAGTCAACTCTGCTGCTTCCACCATTCCGGAAACACCATCCGATGGGGAAAGTACCAGCCTGACGGACAACCTGGAGATACGGCGGGAGATGATCCGGCTGATCAACCAGACCCGCAAGGCCAATGGTGTGCCGGAGCTGCCGGTCAGCGAGGCCCTGATGAGCGCCGCCCAAGCCTGCTCCAACCGGCGCTACACCTGGCATCACGCTCCAGAGGAGAGCCAGGCCGCTGCCGAGGCCGGATATCCCTACGGCTTCGGTGACAACCTCACCGTGTTCACCGGCACAGTCGATGCTGCTCAGCACGCTGTCGACAACTGGATCAACTCCCCCGGCCACTTCGAGACCATGATCGACCCCAGATGCGACTGCATCGGTGTAGGTGTGACCCAGCACGGCGGAATCACCTATTGCTACATGTTCGTCGGGATACCCAACAGCGTCAACTTCTATGCGTAACCGAGTCGCAATTAGAGTGCTATCCGGGAAACTGGATGGCACTTCCTCATACTGACCGCACAGGAAGGAAATCATGGTGCTTAGAAGTGCAAATTTTCTATCCAAATATTGCGTAGCAGAAAACAAAGAATTACCTCATTAAGAAACCTCGAAACATCAGGCCAGGTCAGAATGCTTGCTGTGCCAGAGCACCGTTAATTCGGGTGTTAGGATATCATAGAAGAATAACGATTACTAAGCGAATAGAGGCAATTAGCTGGGCAACCGTTAGCTACTCGGCTGATTGCCTCTATTTTATTCTTTGCTCATGCGCTTCTGTTCCTCTTCAGCGCAAACCATCCTTACAACGAAGTTAGCGTCATGTTTGCATTTGGAAACAATATACTCTTTGGTTTTATCCGTTATTCCGTCTATTATGTGAAGATGTGTCATAATCAAATTTTTGATGTGTACACCATTAGAATCTATAAGCGCCACTAACTGATGATTTATAACGCCATAATTCTCCGAGTTCCGAGACAATAAGAGAAGGATACGTGTGGCATTCCATCTTATATTCAAATTTTTGGAATGAATCCACTGTAGAACATTTTGAAGAACTATAGCCTCTACTCTGGCTGGCAACATAACCTTATCTGTAGTTTCCAGATATTCAGCAATCAAACGGGTCACCGCTATCGTTGTAGCAACATCACCCTGAATATATGGCATTAATTCCAGAATGTTACCATATGCATCTTTTCCCATAGAGGCATACAAAAACTGTAATCCAATTTTCAAAGAAATGCTATCAATATTATTTGTAAAAATCGAGTGATCATTAACTTCAATTCTTTCCTGCTGCTCAAACAACTTCTCATATACGCTTTGATTGCGAATGTAATCCTCCGGGTATTTTACTACAATACAAACGAGAAGTGCTACTGCATCAAGTTTTGTTGAGATATCTTCTTGGGAAAGAAGGAGCGTATCTGTTACTGCAGATATAAGCATATCCATGGTTTCACTATCACATGCTACCTCTTTTCCCAGTAATATTGCTCTCACAGTAGCAATCTCACGTCTGCCATGTCCAAAATAAACGCCGTTCTTTCCCTGTGCTTTATTATCTTTCTTGATATGCTCTACGTATTCCCGCACAAATATAGGCATGTCCTGCTTTTCATTTTCGGTGGTTTCTAATTTATAAATACCATTATAATAATCAGGAAGATGCTCGGCTATTCTTTTATCCATATCGACCGTCAAATCAACATTCTGTTTTCTGAGAATGCACAAAAAAGTAGGGGGATAGCCGATTTGCTCTCGTTCTTTTTTGCTATCAAGCACACTGTTAACATGGTTTATCAAATCTTGAGCGGACTCAATGTTCATTTTCCGTAGATCTATATAATCAGCAATGAACTTAAACATATCTGTATACCAGCGGCAATAATGTTTATCAATAAATTGACAACAAATTTTGCTGAGTGTATTTTGAGATATACGGTAGGCTACTCCCGAGAGGCATGTGAATATATTCTGACCGATAAACACAACATGATTATCGCTATTCAACCAAGTATTGATTTCACCTATAATAGTTTTTTCGTGATGTTCGAAACATTTATCATCCAAAAAATATCCTACGGCACCAAATGCTAACAGCTGGCTTTTTAACCTTTTATGTTTTATTGGATGATTTACACAGAAATCCATAATTGACGCTGCTTCATCAGAAGTCAACTTATTTAGAATCTCAGGGTAAGAATTCTGAAGGCCTTTAATTTCTTTTTCATTTCCTGCAAAAACTGCAAGTTTGTATAGGTTGAGTCTGAAAATCCAATCATCATATTTGCAACACAGATAAAATACAAAGTCTCTTATCTTCTCATAGATAAGCAAGATATGAGTCAAAGAACCATTGTACATAGACACAATGAGGGAGCTTGCTAGCATTTCGCCATATTGGTTTAGATCATTACCAAACGTAACTGTAAAAGGTGATTCAGTTTTCTTTTTGTATAGACCCTCAATGTATTTTTCGTGCAGTGATTCATGGAGTCGGTCAAGGATGGGATAATAAAGTTCTTCATCGCTTTCGGTCAATTCTTCTTGCGCCGATGAGTCAGAAAACTCATTTTTAGCTGTACAACGAATCCAGTGCTGATTCCGCAAATCTATCAAGATATCTTTGATAACCCACGTAGGCTGGGCAGTTTTCTTTGCGAGATCCAACGCCGTTTCCAGATGCTCCACACATTTTTCAATGTCTCCGACAAAATATGCTTGGATAGCCTGCCAGCGGATCTGAACGATTTGATAATGTTCATCATCTTGCTGTGTTTTCAGTGCGTCCAAATACATCGCTGTATTGAAGTACTTGATAGATTTCCCCTCAAATAATATCGGGAGAAACTGAACCCCCCACTCATCAAGTTCGCTTGTTTTTTCTGGTTCACCTGAATATCTACCTCGAGAATTCCCAAGCACAAACTTCAATATATAGCTTCTGCATTTATCCACATTATTTAGTGTAGTCTTAGGAATTGTAGGCAATCGATATTTTTCTGATTCAGTAATCTCTACACCTTGAATTTCGTCAGTCCCATCATATTTCGGGCCAATTCTGCCGATGCAGTAGTGGTGATATACAGTAATAATATCATCAATCAAAGCATGAGCACTATCTTGACTCAATTCGTTAAAATTATGAACTGTTTTGCTTTTGGCAAAATGTTCACCCATCAAGTTTTGTTCCAATGCAGTTTTTTCTTTTTGAGTTTCATCGCAAAAATAGTACAATGCTTTAATGTTATGCTTTTTGACAGTATCGATTTCAGTCTGCACCCCTGGGTTAATTCCGTCAGCATTATCAATTAAGAAAATACAAACATCACTATCTTCTAATGCCCATGTGTAATGATTGCCAGCAGATAAAGTGGATGCTCCTTTGTTTTCAAAAGTATAGACCTCTGCTAATTGCGTAGCTTCTATGGCGTTTTTTAGTTCAGTGCGAACCTTGTCGTATTTCTCAACGCCGCAGATAGAACTAATAAATACTTTTATTTTCTGCCCTGGAGATATCATCAGAGGGGTAAGGTTCTCCTCTGCCGTGGTATATTCCCACGAAAGCCCACCAACAGGCGTGCTTATTCCTGTTAATCTTACACCCATATTGTGTCCTCCTGCGTTTTTGGTTGTGTTATTGATAAGATTATTATACCGTTTATGCAGTCAAAACGCAACTACTACAGTCGAAATCACTCACTTTCTGCAATTAGAAATTTTTGCTGGAAAGCATTGCACTGCCGTGATATAATCGAGTCATCCAGTTAAAAAGGAGACTTAGATAACAATGGCCAATAAGCTGGAACTGACCTGGTACGGCAAGGACGAGCCGATTCTGGTGGAGCCCCGCCTGCTGATCGAAAACGCCGCGCTGTCCAATACCGCCGCCGACTCGGACACAGAAAATATGCTCATCCACGGGGACAACCTCCTGGCCCTGAAAGCGCTGGAGAGCAAATACGCCGGGCAGGTGAAGTGCATCTACATCGATCCGCCCTATAATACCGGTTCCGCGTTTGAGCACTACGATGATAACCTGGAGCACAGCCAGTGGTTGCAGCTGATCCGGCCTCGTCTGGAGATTTTGTGGCGGCTTTTATCTGAGGAGGGCAGTCTTTGGATTAGCATTGATGATGATGAGCGGGATTATTTGAAAGTCCTGTGTGACGAAGTGTTTGGACGACAGCATTTTCTCGTTTCTATTGTTTGGCAAAAGCGTTATTCACGTGAAAATCGTGAATCAATCGGAGATTCCCATGAGTATATCTTGATATATGTAAAAGATAAGGAAGCGTTTAAGGCTACCCGAAATTTCTTGCCTTTGACCGAGAAACAGTTGAAAGCTTATAAAAACCCTGACAATGACCCTCGTGGTGCTTGGCAATCAGTCTCTTTGCTAGCTCAAGGCTATCGACCAAACCAGATGTATGAAATAGTAGCACCCAATGGGAAAGTACATATACCACCAGAGGGTCGGTGTTGGGCGGTTATTGAAAGTGAATATGAAAAAACACTTGCTGCCGGAAGAGTAACATTTGGAAGTGATGGTAACGGTGTCCCCAGAAGAAAGAACTATCTATCGGATGCTAAAGGTCTTGTACCATGGACATGGTGGCCTCAAGAGGAAGTTGGACACACAGGAGAATCTAAAGACGAAGTAAATGCACTATTTGGGAAAGATACATCTTTTGATACCCCAAAACCGGAACGCCTGATTGAACGCATTATTCACATCGCCACCAATCCCGGCGACCTGGTTCTTGACTCCTTCCTCGGCTCCGGCACGACCGCCGCCGTTGCTCACAAAATGGGCCGCCGGTATATTGGCATTGAAATGGGGGAGCATGCCTACACCCACTGCAAGGTGCGTCTGGACAAGGTGATTGCCGGGGAAGACCCAGGAGGAATCACCAAATCGGCCAAGTGGGAAAAGGGTGGTGGATACCGTTTCTATGAGCTGGCCCCCACCCTTATCAACCGGGACGCTTTCGGTGAGTACGTCATCAACGAGGAATACGACGCGGATATGCTGGCCGCGGGCGTGGCGCTCCATGAGGGTTTCACTTACCATCCGGACAGCAATCTGTTTTGGAAACAGTCCGTTGGGAATGAAAAATCCTACCTGTTCGTCACCACACGCCACTTGAACAGCCAGTATCTTGACGTCATCAAAAGCGGCATGGAGGAGGACGAATACCTCATTATTGCCTGCTGCTCCTATGACAAGGGAATAGACAGGGCCTATGACCATATCACCATTAAGAAAATCCCCCAAATGCTGCTGGAACGCTGTGAGTTCGGAAAGACGGACTACAACCTGAATATCGTACATCCCCCGGTGTATGAGGACGAGGAGGAATACGATGCGGAATGATTTCCCTCTGTATACCACGGACTACATCAGCGGCGTCATGTCCCTGCGAAAGCCGCAGAAAGAATCCCTCAAAATTCTGGAGGAGATCATAAACAGCGTGCAGCTGCGCAAGGGTATGAATCTGAACGCCGCCCTGGGTGCTGTCCACGCTATGTATCCGATCTGTTCTGACTTTGAGCGGGAGTTTTTGTCCCTGACCTTCGCCCTGGCCACCGGCGTGGGCAAGACCCGGCTGATGGGAGCCTTTATCGCCTACCTGTATACCCAGCACAACATCAGGAATTTTTTTGTTGTCGCCCCCAACACTACAATCTATGAAAAGCTGAAACGGGACTTGAGCGATTGGAACAGCCCCAAGTATGTATTCAAGGGCCTGGGATGTTTTTCCGCTCCGCCGCAGATCGTCACCGGCGACGATTACAAGAATAAGCAGCTCCCGATTTTCACCTCAGAAATTCGCATTTTTATCTACAACATCGACAAGTTCAACAAGGAAGACGCCAACATGAAAAAAGTGAACGAGTGGATCGGCGACTCGTTCTACCAATATCTCTCCAGTCTGCCGGACCTGGTGCTCATCATGGATGAATCCCACCACTACCGGGCGGAAAGGGGCGCCCAGGCCCTGAACGAACTCCGCCCGCTGCTGGGTCTGGAGCTCACCGCCACACCTCTTGTCACCAAAGGAGCAAAGCAGATTAAATTCAAGAATGTGGTGTATGAGTATCCGCTGTCCAAGGCCATTGAGGACGGATACACCCGCACCCCATTCGCGGTGACCCGCTCCGACATTGATTTTTATAATTTCGGCGACGAGGCGCTGGACAAGCTGATGCTGACCGACGGTATCACCTGCCACGAAAACGCAAAGCGGAAGCTGGAGCTGTACGCCGCCAACAACAGCACCCCGGACAGACCCATCCGCACAGTGAAGCCCTTCATGCTGGTGGTCTGCAAGGACACCGCCCACGCCTCCTGGGTGGAGGACTACATCCGCTCCGACGAGTTCCGGGATGGAGCGTACCGCAATAAGGCCATCGTCATCCACTCCAAACAGAAGGGCGCGGAGAGCGAGGCCAACACCCGTCTGCTGCTGGATGTGGAGAGTCCGGATAATCCGGTGGAGATCGTCATCCATGTCAATATGCTGAAAGAGGGCTGGGACGTCAACAACCTCTATACCATCGTGCCCCTACGCACTGCGGCGTCCAAAATCCTGCGGGAGCAGATGGTGGGCCGGGGCCTGCGTCTGCCCTATGGGGAGCGCACCGGCGACCGGGATGTAGACGCGGTCATGCTCACCGCCCACGACAAGTTTGCCGACATTCTGGCCGAGGCACAGAAGGGCGACTCCATTTTCAAGGCGGGCAACATCATCAAGGCAGAGGAGATCGTTCCGGAGCAGGTCACGCACACCCAGCTTGCCCTTGACCTGGAGCCGAATAAGGCGCTGGAAACCGCCTATCAGCAGACCGGAATGCAAAAGTCCGATGCCGCTGACGCTCTGCTGGAAACCACAGTGGAGCTCATCCAGCAGGCTGTCTCCACACAAATCCAAACCTCCCCGGAGCACACGGTAACGCCCACCCAGGCACAGAGAATTGTGGCTGAGGTGAAGGAGAAGGTCTCCGAGGACAAGGATCTGGGAACTGTCTTCCGGGAAAATGAAATGCCCCTCACCGCCTGGATGCTGTACCAGACTGAGGAGACCCACCGCGCCGCACAGTCCGGATTTATCCCCATTCCCCGCATCAAAATTACAGACGCCGGAGTGGAGGAATATGTCTTCACCGATTTCGATTTAGACCTGACTGAGTTTACCCACGTGCCAATCAAGAACGAACTGCTCATTCAGAACCTGGAGGATATGCAGGACAGGCAGAGAATCAAGGGGGACGCTATTGATTTTGAGGGCTACAACCCCAAGAAGGTGATCTTGGAGCAGCTTCGCGCCAAACCGGAAATTGATTACATGAAATGCTCCGCTCTGCTATTCAAACTGATTACGCAGCTCTGTGACCACTACGAAGTAACACACGGCACAAACGGGATGCAGAACATCGTCATGATGTACAAGCGGGATATTGGAAACAAAATCTATCAGCAGATGATGCGGCATTTCTACTGTGAGAACGGATTCCTTCAGGAAGAGGTAGTTGGTACCAGAAACTATAATATGCAGCAATCCTACCAGTTCAAAGAAAAGGTCGGTCTGTATGAGGAGTTCACAGAAGACATCCGGTCGGTGCTTTTCACCGGAATCAAGAAAGGCGTTTTCACCACCGCGAAGTTTGACAGCAAAGAGGGTGAATTGACTCTTGCCTGGGTGCTGGAATCAGACGATGACGTCCTGAATTGGCTCCGCCCCCATCCCAAAGAGTTCAACATCACCTATAACCACGGGCACATCTATGAACCGGATTTTGTTGTGGAGACAGAACATATCATTTATCTGGTTGAAGTCAAGCAGGAGAAAATGCTGAATGATCCTGATGTAATCGCCAAGAAAAAACGTGGTATACAGTACTGCGAGGCGGCTTCCCGCTGGGGCAAAGCCAATGGCTATAAAGAGTGGCGCTATCTGTTTATCCCATCCAAGCAGGTTCTGCCAAGCTCCTCCTTCATGCAGCTGGCACAGCGATTTCAGGAACTGTGATTCTTCGTACTCTGCCTTTACTTGGCATACTCAAATTTTACTACGCCTAAACAAAGAAGTACTGCCCACAGTTGGACAACCTGAAATTTTCCGATACGGATCCCCCGTCAGACTTGATTCTGACGGGGGATTTTTTCTGCAAATTATTTTTCCTCTGCTGTTTCGTTTCCAACGGAAAATGTGCAATAAGAAAAGTAGAGGAACTGATGTACTGCAAACCTCTCTCTGCCCATTAGCAATGGTACTGTGGCAAAAAAATTTTAAAACGAGATGTCGCTTTTGGACGCTGGAGGTTGTGGTATAGGGATGGGGGCATCCACGTTCCCCAACAGTAGAATTTTACAAATGCAGTTATAAAAAAGTTCCGTTTCAAGTGTTTCAAGTTGTGGTAGAAGGGTGAGTAGAGCCAGTGCAGAAAGACAGAGAAAAAACTGACTCAACAGAAAAGGAGGTCAAATGCAACATGAAAGAATCCAGCTATAAGAACTACGACGAGCTGCCGCTGTTCCTGAACGCGGAGACGGTGGCAAAGGTGCTGGGCGTCTCGCCGTCCAGCGGCTATGAATTAATGCACGAACCGGATTTCCCGATGCTGAAGGTCGGCAGCCGGATGGTGGTGCCCAAGGAGAAATTCGTGGAATGGGTGTCGCAGCATACTCGGGGAGGTGCGGAGTGAAATACACACCGTGGCCCAAACGTGATCCGATCAAGAACTACTTCCAGCTGCCCAACGAGATATTCCTGCTGGGTCTGTCACCCGGTGCGCTGGCCGTCTACTCCTATCTGCTCTGCTGTGAAAACAGGGAGACCTACCAGTGCTGGCCCAGCTACAAGACCATCGGCAGTGCAGTGAAGATGAGTGCCAACACCGTCCGCAAGTATGTGTGTGAGCTGGAGGAGCGGCAGCTCATCAGTACAGAGAGCACAACAGTCACCACCAGGGACGGTCTGAAGCGCAACGGCAATCTGCTCTACACCATCCGCCCAATCCAATTAGCTCTCAATCAATTCTACGAACAGCAGTTGGCGCAGATGGATGTGGCGGCTGAGCGTCAGCGAGTCGCAAAGGCACTTGCGCTCCGCAGTGATAAGTGCGACTCAGCGTGACAGCCTGTGTGCCGCTGTGCGGCCTCTCTGCTATCCGGAGGGTAACAAGCCGCCCTTGATGCCAAACCGCAACCCAGCGGAGCGGTTGCGGTTTGGAGAGGAGGAGCAGCGAAGTGAGTGAGCCTTGCCGCTTGCGGCGAGGCGAATGATACGGAGCTTGTGACGACGAGAACCGGAGGGTCGAAATTATAGCAGCCGGCTAAGGATTTGTCAAGAATAAAAATGCGGAAGAAGTTGAATGGAGCAGAGAGGAAAAGCGTATAGGAAACCAAGCCCACCGTAGTGGACGGTCAGGAAATATGTCGT
>JAETSB010000038.1 GCA_021769865.1 Oscillospiraceae bacterium | reverse complement strand
CCCTTACTATTCCGCCGCCGTGCGGCATGACTTTGGGTAATGCGTCTCACCGTGAGACGCATTTTTGGAGGGAAATCAATGCCCGAACACACGATCACAACCGATTGCGTCTGGAGAAACTGGCTGGGCGGAACGATAGACGGCCTGCCCTTTGCCGCAAAGATCTGCGATGTCAATTCCCCGGACGGCATCGACAACGGGCGCGTCCTCAAGCTGTTTCTGTATGCGGAGGACGGTGAACAGGAACTCGCCGCCTACGAACGCGGCTGGTCGATTTACCCAACCGGCGAACATGAAGCCAGCATGGATGCGCTGCTTGCCTTTTGTGCAAAACTCCCACCAGCCGATGACTGGCACATCCGGGCAGGCGAAGAAAACCCAACCTTGTGTTAGAAAATGCGTCTCACGGTGAGACGTATTTTTTAGCAAATATTTTAACAGGAGGACTCTAAATGGCAAATGAAAACAGCAAAACCCCGACCCAGGCACAGCCTCAAATGATCCCGCTGTCCAAAATCCATGAACTCCCCGGCGTGTTCAACCCGAAGCCCCAGGACAAGACGCTGGGCAGCATGGTACTGAGCATCGAGAGCAACGGCGTCAAGGAGGCTGTCATCCTGCGCCAGCGGGACGATGGCGAGTACCAGCTCTTGCACGGCGACCGCCGCCGCAGGGCCAGCGAACTGGCGAAGAAGCAGGACATCCCCGCCCACGTCTATGAGATGACCATGCAGGAGGCCATCGCCTACCGCAAGGCGGTGAAGAACAACCCCAACGCCCCCATCCCCGGCAAGCTCCTTGATCCCAGCACCGATATGGACAAGGCCAAGGAGGGTGAGAAGCCCGCCGCCCTCGGCGAGAAGCCCAAGGAGGACGAGGCCCCTGCCGCCCCCGGCGAGAAGGCCAAGGGTGACGAGAAACCCGCCACTCCCGGCGACAAGGCCAAGGAGGACGAGAAGCCCGCCGCCCCCGGCGACAAGGCCAAGGGTGACGAGAAGCCCGCCGCCCTCGGCGAGAAGCCCAAGGAGGACGAGGCCCCTGCCGCCCCCGGCGACAAGGCCAAGGG
>JAETSB010000027.1 GCA_021769865.1 Oscillospiraceae bacterium | reverse complement strand
AGCTGGCTCTCCATCTCCCGCTGGGAGACGGCGTTGCACTTCTCCAAAAGCCGGTCCGCCAGGGTGGACTTGCCGTGATCAATGTGGGCGATGATGGAAAAATTGCGGATGTGGTCTTGTTGAATCATATGGAAAAGCCTCCTTGGGGAAGTCTTAATGGTATCATGATTGAGGGAGATGGGGGTACACGGGCGCCCATGCGCCAGTGTCCGCGTCCCGCTCCAGGACAAGAACATCGGGTTCGCTCCCCCGGTCAAAGTATATTTTCTCAGTGGAATCCTCTAGCTTGATCTCAAACCTGTTCTCAGCCCCGAAGCTGCTGTTCAGCCCGCCGAAGGCGCGGTAAAAGGAGCAGTGGATCTCCTTGACGATCTGTTTGGTCTCTATGGCTCTGATAAAACCCATGGAACCGTAAAGGCTCGTTTTGACCGTCATAACGGAGCCATCCCTGGAGACGGAGAAGTCCTGCAAGCACACATCCGTCCGCTTCTGAAAGCCCGGCAGGACAAACAGAATCCCGGCGGCCGCGCCGATCAGAAAGACAATCAGCACCGCCAGCACCGCCGTGCGTTTTTTTACACTCATGGTATACGTCCTTTCCTCGCAGACAGGGGCCCTCAGCCCTCATACCAGGCCGGGGGCTCGTCATGCGTCTCATACCATTGGTCCCAAAATTCCCGGTCCCACAGGGCGTCGTAGTCGTAGTGTATCACAAAGTCCCGCCAGTCCGCCAGGGTTTTTTCGATGTCCCCCTCCCGGAGGAGGAACTTCTCGGCGCACACGTTCCCCAGCACCCACTTCCCGGCCTCGCCGGAGTGGTGGACGTAGTCGCAGTAGTTGTCCAGGTTCGTCACCATGTCCTTGGCCAGCAGGGGCGCGTGGACCCGGACGTTGGGCCAGCGGTTCAGGGTGTGGCAGGCCACCCGCAACGCCTGTATCCGGGCGTCCAGGTCCCCCCGGCGGAGGCAGCGGTCCCAGGCGAGGATGCTGTAGGGGGACAGGAAGATCTCAAACTTCGTCTTCGGGTGGTCCTGAAACCAATCCTCCATCACCATCAGATTCTCCTGGGTGAACTGGAGGTAGGCGTTTTCCGGGGTCTTCTCCTCCGACACCGGGGGGCGGTCGTAGGTCCGCAGGGCCTCATACTTCCCCCAGAGGGAGGTCTTGTCCCAGGTGAAGCCCTCGTCCAGGGTCTGCCCGCCCCCTTGGCGGGCCGTTATGAGGGCGTAGAGGCTGTAATAGAGGGAGTCCTTGTTCAGGAGATATTTCACGTCGTCCAGGGGATTGCGGTTGTAGAGGTAGTCCGGCATGGCGTCCGTCACGCCCCGGTCGTCCCGGATCAGGGTATTCAGGTCCAGGGCAAAGAGAACCCGCTCCGGCGGGTTCTCCCGGAAGAGCAGGTCCACCACCTGGTTGAACTCGCAGAAATACCCGTCGGGAATCGTAATCCGCAGCCCCGTCCCGCCGTAGAACTCCTCAATCCAGCTCGCCCGGTAGTTGGCGGCCATGGAGGTGCCCAAAAGGGCCGTGTCCGCCGGGACGTTTTTCGCCATGCCCGCCGCCTGGTAGCGCTCGTTGAAGAAGACCGGGAGGCGGTTCTCCGGCATCCGGTAGTAGAGGCAGGGGTCCACGGCGTACACGATCCCGCCGCACAGGGCCAGCGCCGCCAGCAGCGCCGCCAGGAAGCGGCGGGCCCAGCGCTCATAAGTCTTGTTCATTGGTCAGCCTCAAAAATTCGAGTAAATGAAGGTGGTCACGCCGGTAAAGGACAGGACGGACCAGGCCGTCAGCAGGGCCAGCGCCGCCGCCCGCCAGGGAGCGGGCTGGAACGCGTCCATTTGCCTCACGGCGTTCCGGGGCCACAGGGCGGCCAGCATGGCGACGGCGAAGAGCCCGTAGGTCAGCGCCGGGGCCGTCCAGTCCCGCAGGGCGGGGAACACCATGCCGAACGCCTCCGCCTCCTTGGCGAACACGTCCGCCATCAGCCAGTCCGCCGGGGGGCGGAAGTCGGCGGTGACGGCGGTTTTGAGAAGCGTCAGCGCCTGGGAGACGCCGGGGGCCCGGAAGAACACCCAGGCAATGTTGACGAAGACAAAGGTCAGTGCCCAGCGGAGGAGCTTCGGCAGCTTCTCCCGGCCGTTTCCCCAGGCCCGCTCCAGGACCTGACCCAGGCCGTGAAGCCCGCCCCAGAGAACGAAGGTCCAGCCCGCCCCGTGCCAGAGGCCGCTGACCAGAAAGACAATCAGAATATTCAGATAGGCCCGCCCGGTTCCCCTCCGGCTTCCCCCCAGGGGGAAGTACAGGCACTCCCGGAGGAAGGATGTCAGGGTGATGTGCCACCGCTTCCAGAACTCCCCCACCGACAGGCTCCGGTAGGGGGAGTCGAAGTTCACCGGCAGCCGGAGGCCCAGCAGCCGGGCGGACCCGGCGGCAATGTCGCAGTAGCCGGAGAAGTCGAAGTACAGCTGCAGGGTATAGCCCAGGATCACCAGCCACGCGGCGGGGGCGGAGAGCTGGTCCAGATGAGACCAGCCGCTGTTCACCACGGCCCCCAGGTTGTCCGCCAGCAGCACCTTTTTCGCCATGCCGGAGGCAATGCCATAGAATCCGGCGGCAAAATCCCGCCCGTCCGGGTGGAGGAAGTGCTCCTCGTGGAGCTGGGGGAAAAACGCCTGGGGCTTCAGAATCGGCCCGGAAACCACAGAGGGAAAGAAGAAGGCGTACAGGGGCAGATGGTCCCCCTGCCCGGGGCGGAAGCCGCCGGCATACGCCTCCTTCAAAAGCCAGAGCTGCTGGAAGGTGAAAAAGCTGAGGCCCAGAGGGACCCAGCCCGGGGAGACCCGCCCGCCGGTGAAAAAGCCGGCGTACTTAAAGACCGCCAGCACCCCCACATGCCAAGCCGCCGCCAGATAGAGGCAGCGGCGGCGCCGGGCGGCAGTCCTGGGATAGGCGTAAGCCGCGGGCCCGTCCCCCGTGGGCCGGATACGGAAATCCGGCGTGGTGAGATACCGCACGGCGGCGACGGAGACCCCCAGCCCCAGGGTCAGCACCAGCAGGGCGGCCCAGCCGCCGCCGGAGACATAAAAGACCAAACAGGCCAGGGTCAGGCAGTTCACGGCGACGGAGCGGTCCCGCCGGGCGATTATCAGGCAGAGGGTCACGGTGACCAGGAGGAACGCCAAAAAGCCAAACGATTGAAAATTCATATTACGGCTGCTTGGACAGGGCGGTGAGCCGGGCGTCGGCGGTGCTGAGGACCTGGGTCAGGCTCTGGCAGCGCCCCGGGTAGGCGGCGTTGATGGCGGGGGAAGACAGGTCCGGAAACTCCGCCTTTTTGGCCTTGAGCTCCCGGAGGGCGGCGGCGTAGCGGGCCTCGGAGAGCTTCCGGTCCGCGTCCGCCAGACCCAGGCCGCAGGTATTGGGGTCCAGGGCGAAATAGCCCTCATTGGCCCCGGAGGCCCGGTAGAGGTGCCGGTAGAGCTGGTAGACGGCGCTGCCCAGGTAGGCGGCGGCGGCGTTGATGATGGCCTTGTCCCCCAACTTGCCCAACAGCTCGAAGAGAACCCCCACCGCACCGGAGAGGAGCTTGCTCTGGAGGGTGGCCAGGACGCTGCCCCGGAGGGTGCTTTTCGGCTCGGCGGCGTCCAGGATGTCCTGCTCCGTCAGCATGTTCCCCTCCCGGGAGAGGGTGCGGCCCAGGATGAAGTCGGCGGACACGCCGTAGTAGTCGCAGGCCCGGACGACAAAGGCCAGTCCCGGCTCCCGAATGCCGTTTTCATAGTGGGAGAGGAGGGCCTGGGAGATGCCCAGCTCCCCGGCGGCCAGGCGCTGGCTGACGCCCTTCTCCTGCCGCAGCAGGGACAAGGTGCGGGAAAACTCTGAACTCATAGTCGGACGCTCCTTCGGTTTGTACTAAGACCCCGTATTCACAATTACGCAACGTATAGTCTACCAAAAGGGTTACGCGATGTAAAGACATTTTTCGCGGAAATTCCAAAATCCGCGTCCCTCACCGCCCCGGCAGGGGGAAGGAGCGGAGGATCACCCGCCCGAAGCAGGCCAGCGTCCGCCCGCCGGAGGCGGGGAGCACCACGTCCGCGTCCGCCCGGGCCCGGTTCAGGGAGAAAAGGTAGACGATCCCCGCCGGGTCCTTGTAGTACTGCTTGCACAGGATATCCCCGTCCACGCAGAAAATCCCCACGTCCCCCGCCTTCAGCGGGTCCCGGTTCACATAGGCCACAGACCCGTCGGCAATATAGGGCGCCATGGAGTCCCCCTGAATCCGCACGGCGAACTCCGCCGCCGGGGGCACGTCCCCGGTCACGGGAATGTAGTCGAAATCCTCCCCAAAGGCCGGGGCGGCGTACCCGGCGGCGGCGGGCGTGCGGTACAGCGGAATCATCCGGGGCTCCGCTGCCCCGGGCCCCGCCTCCGCCTCGTCCCGATAGGCGCACAGCGCCTCCACCATCGTCCGCACCGTCTCCCGCCCCAAGGCGGAGAGCCCCCGGTACCCCTCCAGCAGCTTCTGCTCCTTCGCCCCCAGGGCCGTCCGGTTAAACTGAAAGCTGTCCTGAAACAGCGTATTGGGGTCCACCTCCAGGGAGTCGAACAGCCGCAGCATGATCTCCTCCTTGGGAAAGCTGACCCCGGTCTCATAGTTCCCCACCGCGGAAGGAGAAACGCCCAGCAGCGCGGCCAATTCCGCCCTGGTCATATCCAATTCTCCCCGGCGCGCCCGCACCCTTTCCCCGAACGACATCCCCGTTCCCCCTTTCCATTTTCCCCATCTTACCAGCCCATCAAAGTCCTGTCAATCGTTTTTACAAGAAACTTGTAAATTTCCTCTTGACATCATCGAACATATGTGCTATTTTAAACACACCGCCAAGTTTCTTGTAACTCCACTCTCCCGCCGCGAGCGCAGCGCCGCGGCCCATCCCCCGTCCCTCGTCCCCCGCAAAAAAACTCAGCCGTGAACCCAGCAACGCGGTTCACGGCTGAAAGCGAAGAAATTCCCCGTCCGGCGAAGCTTTCCGCCCTTCGGGCGGGAAGCGCAGCGGTAAGGGGAATTTCTGAGCTGGTGGGGGAAGGTGGATTCGAACCACCGAAGTCAGTGACAACAGATTTACAGTCTGCCCCATTTGACCGCTCTGGAATTCCCCCAGATACAATGATGAACTTGTGGAGCTGGTGGACGGACTCGAACCCCCGGCCTGCTGATTACAAATCAGCTGCTCTACCAACTGAGCTACACCAGCAGTTCCAACAGCATTGCCTATTCTAGCAGACGGCTTTCCGTTTGTCAACAAAAATTTTTCCTGTTTTTACGGTTTTTACAAAGGAGAGGATGCATATGACCATCACCGGACGCCGCCTCGGAAGAATCCGCCCCCTGCGCTGCACGCTGTGCGGCCGGGAGATCCTCCGGGGCGAGGAATACTGGGCCTGCAACGGGCTTCTTGCCTGCGGGGACTGCTTTCCGGACCTGGCGCGGCGGGAGCTGGCCCCCTGCCGGGAGGTTCGGGGAAGGGAGGCCCGGCCATGACCCTTATGGAGATGTCGGTCTCCTACCGGCGCAGCGCTGCCGCCATCCACGGGCGCATCGTGGAGCTGCGGACGCTGGAGCGGGCTCAGGAGGACCCAGAGGCGGCCTTCCGCCTCCGCCGCCGCATCGACGAGCTGACCCCCCTCTGGCGGGAGGCCCGGGAGCTGGCGGCGCTGACCGAACATTACTACGACAGGAGCTATCACAAACATGAGAAGTACACGCTATGAAGGGCCCTTCGACGCCAGGGCCAGCGAGTGGATCGGAGACCTGACGGTCTGGAACCGCCAGAACGCCGGGGACAACAGCGAGCGGCTGGAGCGCCTCCGACGGAACCTCCGCCGGGCCCGGGAACAGGAGCTGACCCCCCGCCAACGGCAGATGCTGGAGCTCTACTACGACCAGGGGCTGACCATCCCCCAGATTGCGGAGGAGCTGGGCCTGAACCGCTCCACCGTCTCCCGAACTCTCCGGCGGGCCCGGGACCGGCTGTACCGGTGCCTCCGGTACGCTTTGTAGACTTTGGACGGAGAAATTCGGGATTTTCCCGTTCTTTCGTCCATTCTGCTCCGCTTTTCCTCTTGCGGTTTCCGGCGGAAGCGGCTATAATCATAGCCAGTATTCCAATATCACGACCTCAGCCGCCCGCCGAGCGCCGGGCGGAAGGGTGAAGCCGGCGGCGCCGGACCGGGAGGAACGACATGAACGATATGATGTACAATTCCCTGCACAACCGCTGGCTGCGGCTGCTGGCCGCCATGCTGGGGGAGGGCGTGGTGGCCCTGGCGCTGCGCCTGTTCATTGTGCCGCTGGGCCTGTACTCCGGCGGGTTGATGGGCCTGTGCCAGCTGATCCGCACCCTGCTCCATAACAGCCTGGGCCTGGAGGCGGACATCGCCGGCGTGCTCTATTTCCTCAGCAATATCCCCATCCTGCTGCTGGGCTGGAAGGCCCTGGGGCCCAGGATGACCTTCAAGACCATCGCCTGTACGGTGTCCTTCTCCTTCTTCTACAGCATCATCCCCACGCCGCCGGTCCCCATTGTGGACGACTATCTCACCTCCTGCCTGCTGGGGGGCATCATCGTGGGCACCGCCAGCGGCCTGGTGCTGACCTGCGGCGGCAGCGGCGGCGGGCTGGACATCGTGGGACTGTGCCTGAGCAAGCGGGGCAGCCGCTTCACCGTGGGCAAGTTCTCCCTGACCTTCAACGCCCTGCTGTACGCGGCCTGCCTGGTTCTCTTCAGCCCGGAGGTGGCTATCTATTCCGTCATCTACACCTTCTTCAACGCCATGGTGCTGGACCGGATGCATCAGCAGAACGTCAACGTCCAGGCTATGATCTTCACCAAGGAGGACGAGAAGGAGCTGGGCCGCTTCATCATTGAGAAGCTGGGCCGCAGCGTCACCTACTGGGAGGGCACCGGGGCCTACAGCGGCAAGGGGCTCCACGTACTGGTGGTGTGCCTGTCCAAGTTCGAGATCGAGGAGCTGCTCCACGCGGTCCACGAGCGGGACGATCACGCCTTCGTCACCGTGCAGGAGCGGGTCCGGGTCTTCGGCAACTTCGTGCGCAAGCTGGACTGACCAGATTTCTTCGCCGGGAAGGAAGAGAGTTACGAGAGGCTGCGCCCGCAGGCGCGTTTCGGAGCGCAACCGCCGCTTGCGGCGGCTCTTAGCGCGGAGATAACCCAGGAGGGGTTCCTCTCGTTTTTAATCAAACGTTTTTTTGCCAGTTGTCAGCCGCCCGCTTTTTCGATCTCCAGCACCCGCAGGGTCTCCCCTTCTACAGAGAAGCGCACCTCCAGCCCGGCAAAGCCGAAGCCGTAGACCCGCTCCGGGTCCTCCTGATACCGGGGCCGGGGGTCCAGGGCCAGCACGGCCCGAAGGGCCTCCCGCCGGTCCGCCGGGACCCGGTCCCACAGCTCCGCCGGGCACTCCACCACCAGCGTCTCCCGGTTGGGCGCATCGGCGGCGAAGCCCCCCAGGGCCTCGGGGCGGCAGTCGGCGTAAGGCAGGTAGGGCTTGACGTCCAGAATGGGCGTGCCGTCCGTCAGGTCCGCCCCCCGGACCCGGAGGACGGTCCCAAACTCCGCCGTCTTCTCGATTCCCGCCAGAGCCACGGCGGACAGGGCGATGGGGTTGGGCCGGAAGGGAGACCGGGTGGCGAAGACCCCCAGCCGGGCATTTCCCCCCAGCCGGGGCGGGCGGACCGTGGGGGACCAGCCCTCCCGGGCCGCCCGGTCAAAGACCCAGATCAGCCAGACGTGGGAGAAGCCCTCCAGCCCCCGGAGGGCGGCGGGGTCTCGGTACTCCGGCTCGAAGACCACCAGGGCCTCCAGCGCCTCCACCAGGCCGCTCTGGCGGGGAACGCCGAACTTGCCGGCAAAGTCGCTGCGAATATGGGCGATGGGCCTCATGGTAAATTCCCGAAACATGGGCGGGCCTCCTTTTTTTCATTTCCGCATATAGTATACAGGAGGCGGGAAAAAAAGAAAAGCCCCTTATGTAGCCGGGCCGCTGGGGCGCCTGGGCCCCTTCAGCGGTCCGGCGGGGGATTAAAACGCTCTGTCGATGGCGTTTCCGGCGTCGTCCACGGCGTTGCGGACAGAGCGCCCGGCGTCATCCACGGCGTCCCGGGCGTCGTTCATCAAACTGTCCCCGGCAGAGCCGCTTCCGCTGCCGTTCACCGAGCCGTTTCCGGTCACGCCGCCGTTGACGGAGCTGTTTCCAGCCGTGCTCCCATTGCTGACGGAACCATTTCCAGCCATGTCTCCTCCGTTGACAGTGCCGTTCCCGGCCGTGGTCCCACTGTTGACGGAGCCGTTTCCGTCGGCGGCGCCGTAGTCGTCCACGTTCCCGGTGGTCTGGCCGCCGCCGCAGGCCGTGAGGCACACCGCCAGCAGCAGGGACGCCAGCAGGAACATCAGAGTATTTTTCATGACATACTCCTCCTTCGATCTTTCCGGCGCCGGGCCCGCCGGATGGGCGGGGCCCGGCGCCTGCCGTCAAAGAAACTCACGGAAAAACCCTGAGCCGCTTTGACGGCCCGCGGGACGGAACCGCCGTCCCGTGTCCGCGATACCCAAACGCTATTGTCCCCGGCCCGCTTCCGGCAAACCGCGGGACTTTTAGGAGACCGAGGGGGTTTTTAGAAAATTTCATAGACCCCGGCATGAAGCGCCTTCCGAAGCCATAGATTTCAGTAGGGAGGGCGCTTCGGGAAAGCGGCCAGGCCGGAAAAAGGGCGAGTCGGGAAGATTTTGTCTGGAAGACTCTTCCAATTTTGGCAAAATGACGTATATATTCCGTTAAAATTGGCATAAACTAACAAAAAGAATTTTACTGCCGAGGAAAATTTTTTGAAATGTTTGTGCAATTGTCCATTGACGAGAAACAGAAAAGCGGTTATGATGATACAGTAAAGACTCGTGGGCAACCATTTATTTGATTCGACACAAAAAAGGAGAGCTGCAACATGTATACGCAGGAAATCACGGTCAACAACGAAGTTGGTTTGCACGCCCGCCCCGCCACGTTCTTCATCCAGAAGGCCAACGAGTTTAAGAGCGGCATCTGGGTCGAGAAGGAGGATCGCCGTGTCAACGCCAAGAGCCTGTTAGGCGTGCTGTCCCTGGGCATCGTGAAGGGCACCCCCATCACCCTGATCGCGGACGGCAGCGATGAGAAAGAGGCGGTCACCGCGCTGGTGGATCTGGTGAAAGACAACTTCGGAGAGTAAGGAACCGTCCCCGTGCTGCCCGTCAGCGCGGGGTGGTCTTTTTTTATCGGGCTGTGCCTTGAGGAAGAATGGCCTGGCCAGGGGGCCAGGCCCCACAAGGATGGCCGGCCCTTCTGCCGGGGTGCATCCCACTTTGAAAGGAGGCGGACCATGACCAAGGACGAGCTGAAGGAGAAGGCCAACGACCTGCCGCTTCTGCCGGGGGTCTATTTGATGATGGACAAGACCGGGAAGGTCATCTACGTGGGCAAGGCGAAAAAGCTCAAGAACCGGGTCAGCCAGTACTTCCAGGACAGCGCCTCCCACACGGCCAAGACCCGCCAGATGGTCTCCCAGATCGACCACTTCGACACCATCTTCGTCTCCAGCGAATTCGAGGCCCTGGTGCTGGAGAACTCCCTCATCAAGCGGCACATGCCCCGGTACAACATCCTCCTCAAGGACGACAAGGGCTATCCCTTCGTGCGCCTCTCCCGGGGGCCCTACCCCCGGTTCTCCATGGTCCACAAGTGGGTGGGCGACGGGGCGAAGTACTTCGGGCCCTTCGGCGGGCGCTTCGAGACCCGCCAGGCCCTGGACGCGGTGTGCGCCGCCCTGCGGCTGCCCACCTGCAACCGGAAATTTCCCCGGGACGTCGGGGCGGAGCGGCCCTGCCTGAATTTCCACATGGGCCGGTGCGACGGCTTCTGCCGCCCGGAAATGACGGAGGAGGAGTACAACCGCCGCATCCGCCAGGCGTGCCAGATGCTGGAGGGCAAGGCCAGGGAGCTCCTCCGGGACATGACCGGGGAGATGGAGGCGGAGGCGGAGGCCCTGCGGTTCGAACAGGCGGCGGCCCTCCGGGACCGGATCAACGCCATCAGCGCCCTGAGCAAAAAGCAGACGGTCATCGCCGGGCTCTGTGCCGACACGGACATCTGGGGCCTCTACCGGGGAGCGGGGAAGTGCTGTTACGCCGTTTTGCACATGGAAGAGGGCAATCTGGCGGGCCGGGAGACGGAGCTGTTCACCGCCCCCATGGAAGAGGGGCGGGAGGAAATGCTCTCCGCCCTGACGGCCCAGTACTACCTGCCCCGGGCAATTCTTCCCCATGAGATCCTGCTGCCCTTCGAGACGGAGGGCTACTGCGAAAACCTCTCGGAGGTCCTCACCAAGCGGGCGGGGCACAAGGTCTGGGTCCACGTCCCCCAGCGGGGGGAGAAGGCGGACCTGCGGTCCATGGCCCAGCGGAACGCCGCCGAGGAGGCGGAGCGGGCCACCACCGCCGAGGAGCGGGTAGCCCACACCCTGGAGCTTTTGACGAAAATGCTGGACCTGCCGCAGCCGCCGAAGCGGCTGGAGTCCTTCGACATCTCCAACACCGGGGGCAGCGACATCGTGGCCTCCATGGTAGTCTACAGCGGCACCCGGCCCCTGAAGAGCGCCTACCGGCGATTCCGGATCAAGGACCTGGCGGGAAAGCCCGACGACTACGCCTCCATGCGGGAGGTGATCCGGCGGCGGCTCCAGCGGGCGGCGGACGGGGACGAGAAGTTCCTGCCCCTGCCGGACGTGTTCCTGATCGACGGCGGCGTGACCCATGCCCAGACGGCCCTGGGCGTGGCGGAGGAGTTCGGAGTGGACGTGCCCATTTTCGGTATGGTGAAGGACGACCGGCACCGGACGAAGGCCCTGGTGACCCCGGAGGGGCGGGAGATCGGCCTTGTGGGGAATCAGGCGGTGTTTTCGCTGATCGGGCAGATTCAGGAGGAGACCCACAGGTTTGCCATCACCTACCACCATGAGAGCCACGGGAAAAGCGCCATGCGCTCCGCCCTGGACGGTATTCCCGGCGTGGGGCCGAAGCGGCGGGAGGAGCTGCGGAAGCGGTTCGGGACCATCAAGGCCATCCGGGAGGCGGATGTGGACGCCCTGGCGGCGGTGGTGCCCCGGAGCGCCGCCGAGGCGGTGTGGAACCACTTCCACCCGGCGGATAAAGAAAGATAGAAAAACCGAAGGGCTTTCGCCCTTCGGTTTTTTACTTCGCTGAGACTTGGTTGCCGTCGCTCCGGCCCGGTTCATCACCGGACACCCAGAGCGCGATAAAGTTCTTTTGGTAACTTTTCTTTCAAGAAAAGTTACTTCGCGGCCTTGGCGGCGCGAATGGCCTCGGTCAGCAGCGGGGTCACCTTGAACAGGTCGCCGCAGATGCCGTAGTCCGCGATCTCGAAGATGGGAGCCGTGTCGTTCTTGTTCACCGCGATGATGCACTCGGAATC
>JAETSB010000026.1 GCA_021769865.1 Oscillospiraceae bacterium | reverse complement strand
GTGCCGGGGCGGTTCGTGGCCGGGAAGCGGGTACGGCCCGCCATCCCCCCCGCGGAGAAGCAGGCGCGGGCGGAGACCGCTGCCCCCGCCCCCTGGCGGCAGCGGCTGGACCGGGCGGCGGCGGCCCTCCGGGACCTCTACGACAGCATCGGCCGGGCCGCGCCTCCCCCGGCGGACGAAAACCCCGCCATCGTCTTCGACCGCTCCGCCGAGAAGGTCTGCCGGGGCTGCGCCCTGTGCGAGCTCTGCTGGCAAAAGGACTACACCGGCACCTTCAACGCCATGAACGACGCCACCCCCTACCTGCTGGAGCGGGGCCGGGCCCTGGCCAAGGACTTCCCGGACTACTTCACCGGCCGCTGCGTCCACCTGCCGGACCTCCTGGCGGCCATCAACGCCGAGCTCTCCGCCTTTCTCCTGCGGCGGCAGTACCGGCGGCAGCTGGAGGAGACCCGCCGCAGCGCCCGGGGGCAGTACGCCCAGCTCTCCGAGCTGCTGACGGCCACCGCCGCCGGGCTGGAAGCCGCCGCCCCCGCCATGGCGGCGGGGGCCCCCTGCCGGGTGGGAGCCGCTCTCCGGCCCAAGGAGGGGGAGACCGTCTGCGGGGACACCGTGGCGTCCTTCCAGACGGATCGGGGTCTCTGGTGCCTCCTCCTGGCGGACGGCATGGGCAGCGGCGAGCCCGCCCGGAAGGAGTCCGCCCTGGTCTGCCGCCTGCTCCAGCAGTTTCTGGAGGCAGGGATCGCCCCGGAGGCGGCGCTGAAGACCCTGAACTCCGCCATGAGCCTCCGGGGGGCGGACAGCGGGGCCTTTACCACCGTGGACCTCTGCGTCTACGACCCGGCGGCCAGGGAGGCGGCCTTCTACAAGTGCGGCGCGGCCCCCAGCTACATCAAGCGGGGCGGCGTGGTCCGGCGGGTCACCGGGGCCAGCCTGCCGGTAGGGCTCCAGGGCCCGCCGCCGGACGTGACCAAGGCCCCCCTGGCCCCCGGCGGCTTCGCCGTCATGGTCAGCGACGGCGTGGCGGACCCGGCGGAGGACGAGTGGCTCCTAAACCTGCTGGCGGGCTGGATCGGGGACGACCCCCAGGACCTGGCGGGGCTCATTCTGGCGGAGAGCGTCCGCCGGGAGCGGCTCCGGGACGACTGCGGGGTTCAGGTGCTGTACTGCCCGGAGGACGAGAGGAAGGCGAGGGAGGTGTAACCTCCCTCGCCGTTTCACGTGAAACTACCGCTCTTCTTCTACAGGAAACGTCACAATGGCCGTAAACAGATCCGCCACCGTCTCCACCCGGAAGCTCCCGCCGCAGGCCTCCGTGAAGGACTTGGCGATGCTCAGCCCCAGGCCGCTGCCGCCGTCGGTGCGGCTGGCGTCCCCCCGGACGAAGCGGGCGGTGAAGTCCACCCCCTCGGGGAGCTCGCTGTGGGAGGTGTTGCGGACGCTTGCCTCCGCCGAGCCCTCCATCGTTTTCAAGCTCAGGTAGACCCGGCTGCCCTCCAGGGCGTAGCGCAGGGCGTTGTCGAGAAGGTTCTGGAAGACCCGGTAGAGCCGCCTGCCGTCCGCCGTGATCATCACCGCCCTCTCGGGAAGCTCCACCTTGAAGGTCAGGCCGCCGGCCTGAATGGGCCCGTCCATGTCCGCCAGGGTCTGGCGCAGGAGCTTGCCCAGGTCCAGCCGCTCCAGGTGGACGGGAAGCTGGTCCGCCGCCGCGCGGCTGATCTCAAAGACGTCCTCCACCATGGTTTTGAGGCGATGGGCCTTCTGGTCGATGATTTTCGCGTAGTCCGCCGCCGCCGGAGGAAGGTCCTCCTCCTGCCGTAAGAGCTCCGCGTAGGAGAGAATGGAGGTCAGGGGGGTTTTCAGATCGTGGGAGACATTGCTCACCAGCTCCACCTTCATCCGTTCGCTGCGGGTTTGCTCCTCCAGGGCGGCCTTCATCCCCGCCTGAATGTCGTTGAGGCTCTCCGCCGTCTGCCGCAGGTCCGCGTCCTCGGGGAGCTTCAGGGGCCTCTCCAGGTCCCCGGCCCGGACGGCCTCCACCTGGTCGGCAAGGCGGCCCAGGTCCTTGGCAAGGGACAGATTTCCCCGGGCCCAAGCGGCAGCCGCCCAGACCAGCAGCAGCATCGGAAGGAAGCAGATGGTCCAGAGCAGCCAGGAGGGGTAGCCCACAAAAACCGTGAAGATGATCAGGAAATAGATCGTTTCCGCCCCCAGAAGGAGTACCGCCAGGATCATCAGCGCCGCCCGGCGGCTGAGGCGTTTTTCCACGGGACGCTTCAGGTCTCTTGCCCGCAATCCCCGAAGAAAGGGTTTCAGGAGGGATCTCCGGACCTCCTTGGGGTTATATTTGTGGTCGTTGTGAATCAGCCAGCAGAACCAGAAGAGGACCACCAAGGCCGGGACATTCATGGTGATTAGCCGGAGGACAGCCATGCCCCATTCGGAGAAGGAGTTCCCCCAGCCGAAGAAGATATCATAGATCGATTGGTAGCCCGTGAACGTCCACAGGAAAGCCGCCAGCGGGCATAAAACCAGCAGGAACCGGATCTCCGTCCAGACGCGGACCGTCCAGGAGGCGATTTTTTTGTTCACCGGCTCCGTGGATTTGCGCAGGGCAAACCAGAGGACCAGGCACCACATAGCGATGAACAGCAAAAGGCCCTGGGTCCGGTAGAAGCTCTGGCTTTCCTCCACGGATTGGGCGATCGAGTAAAAGGCGCTGTTATAGTAGGTCCCGCCGTTTTTGTAGTCCACGCCGTAGTAGCGCTGGGGAATTCGCCGGGCGGCCATGTACACCGTCACGCCCTCCAAATCCTCGCTGACGGGGAAGTTGTCGTAGCCGGGGACGAACCACTGGGACTCCTCGTTGTACAGGCCGTTCCCATAGACGTCCAGACCCTTGCCGTCCTTGACGATGGAGACCCTGCCGTCCTGGAAGGACAGATAGAAGTTATAGTCCGACACGGCCCTGGCCAGGAAAAAAGCCCGGCCCCCCGCCGTGTTGGTATAGGTCTTCCCCTCCGCCGTCTCGATGAAGTAGAGGACGTTTTTGTCGTTCCGGTATCGTTCGTCCGGGTCCTGCTCCTTTTCCGGCTTCGCCGGATCGGAGTCGGAGGAATCGGGCTCCGCCTCATGCTCCGCTGTTCCCCGGTCCACCACCACGGCCTCGGTGATCGGGTAAAAGCCCCACCGGGCCCGGGCGGCCTCCTCCTGGACGACGGCCACGTCCCCGCCGTAGTCCTCCCAGTATTCCCCGCTGTAAAAATCCACCTCTCCCCCGGCGCCGATGGTCAGAAACTCCCGGAGATATTGGGAGACCTGGTCCCGGAAGGCGGCGGTATTCTGCCAGTCCGTCTCCCAGCGGGGAGAGGGGTCCCGCTCCCAGGCCAGCCGGTTCCCCACGGCCCCCAGGCTGGAGATCACCAGCGTCACCCCCAGAAAAAAGGCCAGGAAGCCCGCCAGGGCTTTAGTGCTGTTCCATTTTGTATCCAATGCCCCACACCACCTTAATGTAATCTGGCTCCTTGGGATTCAGCTCGATCTTCTCCCGAATGCGGCGGATGTGGACCATCACCGTGTTCTCGCAGGAATAGGCGTCCTCGTTCCACACCCGGCGGTAGATCTCCTCGGCGGGGAAAATCTGCCCCGGATGGCGGAAGAGCAGGTCCACGATCTTCGTCTCCGTGGGGGTGAGCTTCACCTCGTCCCCGTCGGCCCGGAGGACCCGCCCGGCGGGGTCGTAGGTCAGCCGCCCGTTCACCAAAAGGCCCTGCCGCCTCTCCGCGTTCACGTCGCCCAAAGACGTGTACCGCCGGAGCTGGCTCCGCACCCGGGCGATGAGCTCCTGGGGGTTGTAGGGCTTGGTGACGTAGTCGTCGGCCCCCATGGAGAGGCCCAAAATCTTGTCCGTGTCCTCGCTCTTGGCGGAGAGGACGATGACGGGCAGGTTCCGCTTCTCCCGGATGCGCAGCAGGGCGGAGAGGCCGTCCAGCTTCGGCATCATCACGTCGATGAGGATGAGCTTCACGGCGGGGTCCAGGCACGCCTCCACGGCCTGGAGGCCGTCGCAGGCCCGGCGGACCCGGTAACCCTCCCGCTCCAGGGTGATGGCGATGGCGTTCACGATCTCGGGGTCGTCGTCCACAACTAAAATGCATTCGTTCATATCGGGTTTCCTCCCTTGAGCTGAGACCAGGATACCAGGCAAATCTTACGAACGGCTTGACAAAATTCTTACGGTTTTCTTACAATTGCAAAAAGAAAGGCGGGGAACCAACCCCGCCCTTATTTTTTCAGCGGCATGGCAAACACAAACCGCGTCCCCTCCCCGCCGCTCTCGGCCCGGAGGGTCCCCTTGTGCTCCTGGGCGATGACGGAGGCGATGCTCAGCCCCAGGCCGAAGCCGCTCTTCTCCCCCCGGGAGGCGTCCGCCCGGTAGAACCGCTCAAAGAGCCGGCCGAGCTGCTCCGCCGGGATGGGCTCTCCGGGGTTTGCCACCGTCAGCCGGGCCTGCCGGTCCGTCTTCTCCAGGGTCAGGGTGATGGTTCCCCCCTCCGCCCCGTATTTCACGGCATTGTCCAGCAGGATGGAGACCAGCCGCCGCAGTTTGTCCCCGTCCCCCAGGACCGAAACGCCCTCCGCCACCTGGTACTCCAGGGGCTTTCCCGCCTCGAAGGCCACCGGCTCAAAGGCCAGGGCGCAGTCCTCCGCCGTCTCGGACAGGGAGACCTCCGCCAGCACGGGGGGCAGGGCCAGGTTGTCCGCCCGGGCCAGGGTCAGCATCTCCTCCACCAGGTTTTTCATCTGATGGGACTCGGAGAGGATGTTGTCCGTCCACCGGGCGGGCCGCTCCTCCAGAGGCAGGGCCGAGAGCAGCTCCGCATTGGAGAGGATCACCGTCAGCGGCGTTTTCAGCTCGTGGGAGGCGTCGGAGAGGAATTGCCTCTGCTGGCTCCAGGCCCGCTCCACGGGGTTCGTCGCCCACCGGGCCAGGATCGCCGAGACCCCCAGCAGCAGCAGGAACGCCGCCAGGGCGATGACCAGATAGGACCCCATCATCTCACGAAGGAGGCGGCTCTCCATGGACATGTCCACAAAGGCCAGCTTCCGGTAGAGGCCGTTGTCCTGGCGGAGGTAGCGGAGGCCGTAGCTCTGAATGACGCCCTCCGGCGGCTCCCGGTTCAGGCAGTCCTCCAGGATGGCGGTGAGCTCCTCCGTGTCCTCCAGCCCGGCGTAGGTGCCGCCGGTGACATAGGCGGTGTACCTTCCCCCGCCGCCGCCGGGCCAGACGCTGACGGTGAAATAGGGCAGCAGCACCTTGTCCCCGCCGATCTCCACGCCCACCTCCGGCCGCCGGCCGGCGGGGAGGGAGTCCTCCTGGATCACCCGGTGGAGCACCTGGCGGCTCAGGTCCTCCACGTTTCCCCGGAGGGCGGCGAAAATGGCGAAGCACACCACCGCCAGCACGGCGGTGACCATAGCCATGCAGACGGCCACGAATTTCAGCCGCAGCTTTCGAATCATGCCTCCCACACCTCTTGTTGATAAGTTTGTGGATATTGTGAAAAACTCCCAGAAAGAGGCGGGCAAGATAAGAGGAACTCACAATTGACGAAACGTCTGTTTCAGCTCTCCTCTTCCAGGCAGTAGCCCACCATCCGGATCGTGCGGATGCGGACCTTGGCGCCGATGTGGGCCAGCTTTTTGCGGAGGAAGGAGATGTAGACCTCTACGTTGTTGTCCTCCGCGTCGGACTCATAGCCCCAGATTTTCAGCAGCAGGGACTCCTTGGTCAGCACCAGGTTCCGGTTCAGCATCAAAAGCTCGCAGATGTCGAACTCCTTCCGGCTCAGGCGGACGGACTTCTCTCCGCAGGAGAGGGTGAAGCTGTTCTTGTCCAGCCGCACGCCGCCGAATTCCAGGGCGTCCGGGTTCCGCAGCTCCGGCTGCCGCCGGGTCAGGGCCCGGATGCAGGCCAGCAGCTCCTTGGGGTCGAAGGGCTTGGTCAGGTAGTAGTCCGCCCCCCGGTCCAGCCCCTCCACCTTGTCGGCGGTCTCCGACCGGGCGGTGAGCATCAGCACCGGCGTGGCGGTCCCCGCCTCCCGGAGGCGGCGGAGGACCGTGAAGCCGTCCAGCTTGGGCAGCATCACGTCCAGCAGGATCACGTCGTAAATGCCCGTCAGGGCGTCGTCCAGGCCGGACTCGCCGTCGTGGCGCACGTCGGCGGTGTAGCCGTTCAGCTCCAGCAGGTCCTGAAGCGTGGCGGCCAGCCGGGTCTCGTCCTCAATTACCAGCACCCGCATGGGCGTTCCTCCTTATTCCCCCTCCTGGGGGGTCTCCTGGCCCTCCGCCGGGGCGGGGTCCTGGGCTGCGCCCCGCATTCCCGCCACGGAAATGGTCATCACCGCGTCGATGCTGTCGGTGGCCAGGGCGTAGATGGCCCCGTCCTCCTCCAGGCGGACGTAGCGGCCGGACTCGTCGGGCATCCGGGCCCCCACCGTGAGGGTGAAGGTCTGGTCCGTTCCATTGGCGGCGTACTCCACTTTCAAAACGGCGTCGGCGGGCTGGAAGCCGCAGATCTCCGCCGCCTCGTCGCTGGGGAAATAGTCCACGCACTTGGCCATGGACATGGTTTTCAGATCCTGGAGCAGGTCCAGCATCAGGGGGGCGGCGGTGACGTTGTCGCTGCCCTCGAACCAGAGGGCGGGCTGGTCCTCCCCGCCGGACCGCCGGGCGTTCAGGGTGACGGCGGGGCGCTCCGGCTCCTCCGCGGGCTCCTCCGGGTCTCCGGCCTCCTCCCCCTCGCCGTCTCCGCCCTCCTCCGAGGACTCCGACGCCGGGACGGGCCCCTGGATCGTAATGGCCCGGAGGTTCAACTCGCTCAGGTCCGGCAGCTCCGGCAGGACGCACATGTCGTAGATGGGAGTCTGCATCAGCTTCATCAGGGTGTCGGCCACGATGTAGACCGTGGACTCGTCCCCGTTCATCATCATGTAGTAGCTGTCCCCGTCGATGGTGGTCTTGCCGAAGACCAGGCTCTGCTCCCCGGTCCCCGCCGTGGCGGTGAGGGTGGCGGCCGGGGCGTCCAGGCCGTACTCCGACTTGTCCTCCCCGGCGGGCAGGACCTGCTGGAATTTCAGGGAGGTCAGAATCTCCAGGATGGAGGTCACCGTGTCGTCCTTCAAGGGGAAGTCCGGCCCGTCGGCCCAGACCCACGTCCCGTCCTCGTCCAGGGCGAAGGAGAGGGTGGCGGAGCCGTTGTACCAGCGCAGGGCGCTGTAGGCCCCCGGGTCCGCCGGGGCGCCGCTGTCGGAGAGGCCGGCGGCGCCGCCGCTTTCCGCCAGGGCCTCCTCCCGCCCCTGCCGGTAGATCATGCCGAAGACGATCAGCAGGGCCAGAAACAGGGCCCCGGCGATGCTCAGCAGTATGGTGACGGTCCGTCTCTCTTTCCAGGTCATGAAGCGTCCTCCTGTTTTGGTCCGGCGGCGGACCGCCGGAAAATTTCCTCTCGATTATATCCCAAGGGACCCGGATTTGTCAATTTTACGGCCCCAAGCTGAAAGCCGCCTGAAAGGATCTTGCCGCAAGATTCACAGTTTATTTATAAAAAATCCAGATTGATTTCAAATTTCCCGGGTATGCTAAGACCATCCTCTGCGGAGGAGACACGATTTCCTCTCTTTCTGTTTCTTTTCCCTCTTTGCAGCCGGCGGCGGGACCCTTCCCGTCCGCCGGATTTTTTTGTGTTATTTAATCGGTTGCCTGGGAGCAAGAACCTCTTGCAATGTGACGGGACCTTCGCTATAATAGGCTTGAACCACATTGGTTACTTATTTCACAATTATCAGGCGGGGCGTGCCGCCTGAAAAATAGGAGGAAACTGCTATGAGAGGTGTACACAGCGCGGTAGACGATATCCGCCGCACCGTATTCAAGGAGGTGGCCAAGCTGGCCTTTGACGGCGGAGACCCCCGCCTGCTGGACCAGATCCCCTTGAAGATGATCCAGGGCGACGTGGCCAAGCACCGCCACGACGTGTTCCTGGAGCGGGCCATCGTCCAGGAGCGGGTCCGCCTGGCCCTGGGCCTGAACATCCGCTACGCCGGGGAGACCATTCCCGTCAGCGAGGACCTTCTGTCCGCGGAGAAGTCCCAGAAGCACTTCCAAAACCCCCTGGTGAACATCATCCCCTTCGCCTGCAACGCCTGCCCGCCCAAGCAGCTTCGCATCACCGACAACTGCCAGGGCTGCATCTCCCACCCCTGCATGAACGTCTGCCCCAAGGACGCCATCTACATGGACAAGGACAAGCACTGCCACATTGACCAGGACAAGTGCATCAAGTGCGGCAAGTGCTTCAACCAGTGTCCCTACCGGGCCATCAGCAAGATCGAGCGGCCCTGCGCCGCCGCCTGCGGCATGGACGCCATCAAGTCCGACGAGCTGGGACGGGCCCAGATCGACTATGACAAGTGCGTCTCCTGCGGCATGTGCCTGGTGAACTGCCCCTTCGGCGCCATCGCCGACAAGAGCCAGATCTACCAGGTCTGCCAGGCCCTGCGCAAGGGCGAGAAGGTGGTGGCCTGCGTGGCCCCGGCCTTCGTGGGCCAGTTCGGCAAGGACGCCACTCCCGCCAAGCTCCACGCCGCCATGAAGGTGCTGGGCTTCTACGACGTGGTGGAGGTGGCCATCGGCGCGGACCTGTGCACCGTGGAGGAGGCCCACGACTTCCTGGAGGAGGTCCCCGCCAAGCAGCCCTGGATGGGCACCAGCTGCTGCCCCGCCTGGAGCGTCATGGCGAAGAAGCTCTACCCCGAGTTCGCCGACTACATCTCCATGGCCCTGACCCCCATGGTCATCACCGCCCGGATGGTGAAGAAGGACCACCCGGACGCCAAAACCGTTTTCATCGGGCCCTGCTCCGCCAAGAAGCTGGAGGCCAACCGGCGGACCATCCGCTCCGACGTGGACTTTGTGCTCACGTTTGAGGAGATGCTGGGCATCTTCGACGCGGCGGACATCGACTTTACCAAGCTCCAGGCCAACCCCGAGGACGAGATGGACGAGGGCACCGGCATGGGCCGGGGCTTCGCCGTGGGCGGCGGCGTGGCCGCCGCCGTGGTGGAGGCCGTCAAGCACATCGACCCGGACCGGAAGGTGATGATTGAGTACGGCGACGGTCTGAAGAACTGCCGGAAGATGCTGGCCATGGCCAAGGCGGGCAAGCGGGACGGCTACCTGCTGGAGGGCATGGGCTGCCCCGGCGGCTGCGTGGCCGGCGCGGGCACCATCGCCCCGGTGCGGGACAGCATGATGACCGTGGAGAAGTTCAAAAACGCGGCCCCCTCCATGAGCTGCACCGAGAGCCCCTACCTGGACCGGCTGGAGGAAGTGGAGCAGAAATACGAGATCAATCACCACGACTGAGCCCTGAAAAAATGGCCCGCACGGGGATGCGGGCTCCACGGTACGCTTCTGTGGGGCCCGGTCCCCTGACCGGGCCATTTCTGTGTTGCGCACAAATTTAAATAATCCGTAAACTTCCAGCAAATTTTCGATTTGTGGCATTTGCAACTAGCGGTCTTTCCCGGAACCTGCTATACTCAAGTCACTGCCTGAAAAGCAAAGAATGACATAAAATTTCTTAAGGAGGATACTTAGTATGAAAAAGTGGGTCTGCCCTGTCTGCGGTTATGTTCACGAGGGTGACACGCCCCCCGAGAAGTGCCCCCAGTGCGGCGTTCCCGGCGCGAAGTTCAAGGAGCAGGGCGCTGACATGACCTGGGCCGCCGAGCATGTGGTGGGCGTTGGCAAGACCTTCGGCGCGGACGTCCCCGCCGAGGTCCAGAAGGAAATCATCGACGGCCTGAACGCCAACTTCACCGGCGAGTGCACCGAGGTGGGCATGTACCTGGCCATGGCCCGTGTGGCCCATCGCGAGGGCTATCCCGAGATCGGCCTGTACTGGGAGAAGGCCGCCTATGAGGAGGCCGAGCACGCCGCCAAGTTCGCCGAGCTCCTGGGCGACGTGGTGACCCCCAGCACCAAGAGAAATTTGGAGATGCGGGTCGAGGCCGAGAACGGCGCCACCGCCGGCAAGTTCGCCCTGGCGAAGCTGGCCAAGCAGTACAACCTGGACGCCATCCACGACACCGTCCACGAGATGGCCCGGGACGAGGCCCGCCACGGCCGCGCCTTCGAGGGCCTGCTGAAGCGCTACTTCAAGTAAGCCGCCCAAATCAAAGCCCAGCGAAGCGGGTTTGATTTGGAGAGGACGAGCACCGGAATGAGTGAGCTTTCGCGTTTGCGCGGAAGCGAAAGATATGGAGGTTGCGAGGACTATGGACAAGTATGTCTGCCCCTGCGGCTACGTCTATGATCCCGCTGTGGGCGATCCCGAGCACGGCGTCGCCCCCGGCACTCCCTGGGAGCAGGTTCCCGAGGATTGGGTCTGCCCCATCTGCGAGATGGGCAAGGACGTGTTTGAGAAGGAATGATAAAAAGCGGGCGGAGCCGAAGCTCCGCCCGCTTTCCGTTTATTCTCTCTCCCCGCAGGGCCGGTAGACCGAAGTCAGGACCCGCTCCGCCACCGGGGCGTCGGGCTTCTCCACCCGGAGGAGAATCTGCTCCCCGGCAATCCTGCCCAGTTCCTCCACCGGCTGGACGATGCGGTCCACCTGGTCGTAATAGAACTCGTAGGCCCGGGTGTCATAGTCCACGAAGCTCACCAGCTCCAGGTCCTGCCGGGGCTGGATGCCCTTTCCCCGAAGGTAGGCGATGGTGACGGAGGCCATGAGGCCCTGGCAGACCAGAATGGCGTCGCAGCCCCGCTCCAGCAGCCGGTCCAGGCAGGGCGGTGCGCTGTCCTCCATGGAGTTGCCGTAGAGAATGAGGTCCTCGTCCTGGGGCAGGCCGCAGTCCGCCATGGCCGCCTGATAGGCGGCGATGCGTTCCTTAGTGGTGGAGAGCCGGGGCAGGCCGCCGATGACGCCGATGCGCCGCTTTCCCTTCCCCGCCAGGTGGCAGACGCTGCGGTAAATGGGCTGGAAGTTGGAGACGGAGACGGAGGAGTACTTTTGGCCGTCGAAGGTCCGGTCCACCAGCACCACCGGGAAGCCGGCGGGGATCAGGCCGTCCAGGCGGGCGAAGTCCTCCATGGTGCTGGCCACCAGAAGCCCGTCCACCAGGCCCGCGGTAAGGAGGCGGAGGTTCGTCTCCTCCCGGTCCATGTTCTCCTTGGTGTTGGCGATGATGAGATGGTAGCCTTGGGCGGAGAGGACGTTTTCCGCCGACTCGATGATAGTGCCGAAAAACTTGTTGGAGATATCGGGGACGATGAAACCGATGGTCCGCTTCTTCCCCGTGCGAAAGCTCCTGGCAGAGGCGTCCGGGGTGTAGCCCAGCTGGCGGATGGCCTGGTAGACCTTCTCCTTGGTGTCGCCGGAGACATAGCGGGTGTTGTTGATGGTGTGGGAGACCGTGGCGGTGGAGACCCCCGCAAGGCGCGCCACGTCGCTGATGGTGACTTTCATAGACCGGATCCTTTACGTAACAAAAAGTCGCTGATTGCGCAAGCGTGTAAATTGTAGTATAAGACAGGTTTTGACTCCCGTCAAGCGTTTTTGACGCGTTTTGACAGGAAAATTTTTCCCTTGCCAGGGCCGTCGCCCTGTGGTATACTCTCCCCCGGCAGGTGCCATCACCCTGCCGACCCCTCTCAGGAGGGGCAGACTAAAAAAATGGAGGAAGTTCATCATGTCCAAGACCCGTTTTCCCACCCGGAGGCTGGCCCTGTCCGGCCTCATCGCCGCGATTTACGCGGCGGCCACCCTGATCCTGCCCATCCCCCAGTACATGGGCGTCCAGTTCCGCGCGGCGGAGGCCCTGACGGTGCTGCCCTTCCTGTTTCCGGAGGCCATCCCCGGCCTGGCGGTGGGCTGCTTCCTGGCGAACCTGCTGGGTTCCCCCATCATGCTGGACTGGGTGTTCGGCACTCTGGCCACGCTCCTGGCGGCGCTGTGGAGCCGGAGGATGCCCAATTTGTATCTGGCCGCCCTGCCGCCTGTTGTCTGCAACGCGGTGATTGTGGGGGCGGAGATTGCCTGGTTTGTCGTTCAGGACGGCGGGGCCTTCTGGCCCGCGTACGGCCTGAACGCCCTGACCGTGGGCCTGGGGGAGCTGGCGGCCTGTTACCTCCTGGGCGTGCCCCTGGCGAGGCTGCTGGGGAAGTCCCTGGGGGCCCGGCGGGAGGCCGGCTGAAAGAAAATAAAAAAAGGGACCGCGAGAGCGGTCCCTTCCCTTATGTCCAGTCGAAGTTCTCTTTTCCGGCCCCCAGCTCAAAGTGATATTTTCCGATGCCCAGGTCCACGCCGGAGAAGATGCCGTTGTCACAGGACAGGGAGACCCTCCGGCCCTCCCCCCGGAGGGTGAAGGCCTGCTTGTTCAGGGCCGTGGGGGCCAGGAGCAGGGCCTCCACGCCCTTTGTAAACCACCCCGGCGCCTCCCCCGCGTAGGCGGCGACGTCCTCCGGCTTTTTGGACTTGTGGGGGACACCCTGGGAGGCGCCGTAGCCCAGGGCGATGAGGCCCAGGAGCTTTTCCGCCTCCGGGGCGGCGTTCCGGCCCACGCCCTTGCGGCTGTAGGTGCCTCCCACCCACCAGGAGTTCAGCCCCAGGGTCTGGGCGAAGAGCATCACGTCCGCCCCACAGTATCCCAGGTCCTCCTCCAGACCGGGCCGGTCCCTCCCCGCCAGGATGACATAGTTCCGGACCCCCTTGGCCAGAAACAGCCGGAGGGCGGGGTCGAAGGCCTCCGTGTTCTCCGTCACCAGGCTCATGGCGAGGCCGCGTTCCCGATTGTTCTGCCCGATTCGTCCCTTGAGCTGTTCCTCAACATCTCCGGGAAGCCTCCGGTCCGCGTAGCGGCGAACCGTGTGGCGGCTGCGCATTGCCTCTTCCAGTGTCATAAAGAGCGCCTCCGTTTTTCAAGATGAACCCTATCCTAGCATATCCTCCGCAAAGTATGGTGAATTTTTTCAAAATTTTCCAAAACCTGAGACAACGCACCTCCCCCCGTCGTACAATCAGTGAGAGTACTCCCAAACCAAACCGACATACGAGGACGACATATGGACAAGGCCCGCTTCAACGACGCCGCCCGGCGCTATCAGAATATGGTCTACCGCACGGCCCTTGCCGTACAACTCGCCGGAGGAATTGACGTTGCGGACGTATGCGGTATATTCCGGGTTACAGGTCCACGGGGTCAGGGTCCAGCACCAATCGTCCACAAGGGGGATAAACTGCCGGTATTTCCGGTAAAGGCCGTCGGACAGCAAGGCGATTTTGTCGGTCGCGGTCCCGTAGTCGGTCATTCCGTTGTCGGCGGTCAGGTCGCTTTCCCAATCAAGGAAAGCCGCCCGGTTCGCGCCCTCCGCAATCATCGCGTCAAAGAACGGGCCGTTCAACTCCCGGCGCAAGGACGAAACGCGCCAGTCGTTCCGGTTCTCTTCGTCGAACGCCCGGTT
>JAETSB010000037.1 GCA_021769865.1 Oscillospiraceae bacterium | reverse complement strand
ACGGCGGCGACCGGCGCACGGGTGAGTAACGCGTACCCTACCTTCCCCTTTCCCGGGGCCAGCCCTGCGAAAGCAGGATTAATCCCCGGCGGTGTCCCGGGTCCGCATGGGTGCGGGACCAAAGGAGCGATCCGGAAAGGGATGGGGGTGCGTTCCATTAGCTTGACGGCGGGGTAACGGCCCACCGTGGCGACGATGGATAGGGGTTCTGAGAGGAAGGCCCCCCACACTGGGACTGAGACACGGCCCAGACTCCTACGGGAGGCAGCAGTGAGGAATATTGGTCAATGGGCGAGAGCCTGAACCAGCCAAGTAGCGTGGAGGACGACGGCCCTACGGGTTGTAAACTCCTTTTGCGCGGGGATAAAGTGCTCCACGTGTGGGGCTTTGCAGGTACCGCGCGAATAAGCATCGGCTAACTCCGTGCCAGCAGCCGCGGTAATACGGAGGATGCAGGCGTTATCCGGATTCATTGGGCTTAAAGGGAGCGCAGACGGTCCCGTAAGCCGGCCGTGAAATTCCGGGGCCCAACCCCGGCCAGCGGTCGGAACTGCGGGACTTGAGTGCGGCCGAGGCGGGCGGAATTCGTGGTGTAGCGGTGAAATGCTTAGATATCACGAAGAACCCCGATTGCGAAGGCAGCCCGCCAGCCCGCTACTGACGTTGAGGCTCGAAGGTGCGGGTATCGAACAGGATTAGATACCCTGGTAGTCCGCACGGTAAACGATGGACACCCGCCGTGGGCGACATACGGTCCGCGGCCAAGCGAAAGCGTTAAGTGTCCCGCCTGGGGAGTACGCCGGCAACGGTGAAACTCAAAGGAATTGACGGGGGCCCGCACAAGCGGAGGAACATGTGGTTTAATTCGATGATACGCGAGGAACCTTACCCGGGCTCGAACCTCCCCCGAATCCGGCGGAGACGCCGGAGCCAGCAATGGCGGGGGCGGAGGTGCTGCATGGTTGTCGTCAGCTCGTGCCGTGAGGTGTCGGCTTAAGTGCCATAACGAGCGCAACCCCTCCCTCCAGTTGCCATCGGGTAATGCCGGGGACTCTGGAGGCACTGCCATCGCAAGATGCGAGGAAGGCGGGGATGACGTCAAATCAGCACGGCCCTTACGTCCGGGGCTACACACGTGTTACAATGGGGGGTACAGAGGGCCGCTGCACGGCGACGTTCGGCCAATCCCCAAATCCCCTCCCAGTTCGGACCGGAGTCTGGAACCCGACTCCGCGAAGCTGGATTCGCTAGTAATCGCGCATCAGCCATGGCGCGGTGAATACGTTCCCGGGCCTTGTACACACCGCCCGTCAAGCCATGAAAGCCGGGGGTGCCTGAAGTGCGCTTCCGCGAGGGGCGCCCTAGGGTAAAACCGGTGATTGGGGCTAAGTCGTAACAAGGTAGCCGTACCGGAAGGTGCGGCTGGAACACCTCCTTTCTGGAGC
>JAETSB010000025.1 GCA_021769865.1 Oscillospiraceae bacterium | reverse complement strand
CGGGCGTGGATCTTGTCGTCCACCAGGTGGTGGAGCTTGAGGAAGTAAACGTAGCCCACGGTGACGGGGTTGTCGAACCGCTCGCCGGTGCGCCCGTCGTAGAGGATGCTCTTTCCGTCCGCCACCTGGAGGCGTCCCTCCTCCCGCCAGGCGGACAGGGAGGCCGTATCGGCCAGCTCCTCCGCCGTCACGGGGCGGCGGCCTTCCTCCCCGGTCAGGTAATACTGCTTGCTTCCGTCGGTGGAGAGCATCTCGCTGGTCTCCACCGTGCGGAACAGCCCCGCCTCGGCCAGCATGGCCCGGATGTCCTCCTCCCGGGCGCCGTCGAAGATGGGGGTGGCCACCTTGCAGCCTAAGCGCTGGGCGGCGTAACCCAAGTGAACCTCCAGCACCTGGCCGATGTTCATACGGGAAGGCACGCCCAAGGGGTTCAGCACGATGTCCAGCGGCGTGCCGTCGGGCAGGAAGGGCATATCCTCCTGGGGCAGGACCCGGGAGACGACGCCCTTGTTGCCGTGGCGGCCGGCCATCTTGTCGCCCACCTGGATCTTCCGGCGCTGGGCGATATAGACCCGGACCACCATGTTCACGCCGGGGCCCAGCTCGTCGCCGCCCTCCCGGGTGAAGACCTTGGTGTCCAGCACGATGCCGCTCTCGCCGTGGGGGACCTTCAACGAGGTGTCTCGGACCTCCCGGGCCTTCTCGCCGAAGATGGCCCGGAGGAGCCGCTCCTCGGCGGTGAGGTCCGTCTCGCCCTTGGGGGTGACCTTGCCCACCAGGATGTCCCCGGCCTTGACCTCCGCGCCCACGCGGATGATGCCGTTCTCGTCCAGGTCCTTCATAGCGTCCTCGCCCACGTTGGGGATGTCCCGGGTGATCTCCTCGGGACCCAGCTTGGTGTCCCGGGCGTCGATCTCGAACTCCTCAATGTGGATGGAGGTGTACAGGTCCTCCCGGACCAGGCGCTCGTTCAGAAGGACGGCGTCCTCGTAGTTGTAGCCCTCCCAGGTCATGAAGCCCACCAGGATGTTCCGGCCCAGGGCGATCTCGCCCTGATCGGTGGCGGGGCCGTCCGCCAGGACGGTGGGGTCGACGGGATGGCCGTCCGCGTCCACGCCACGGCCATGAACCCGCTCGCCCACCTCCACGATAGGCCGCTGGTTGATGCAGGTGGTGTGGTTGGAGCGGAGGAACTTCACCAGCTTGTAATCCTTGGTTTCGCCGCTGTCGTACTTGACGGCGACGTGCCGGGCGTCCACGGAGGTGACCACGCCGTCGCCCTCCGCCAGAACCACGATCTCGGAGTCGATGCAGATCTTGTGCTCCATGCCGGTGCCCACGATGGGGGCCTCCGGCCGCAGCAGGGGCACCGCCTGGCGCTGCATGTTGGCGCCCATGAGGGCCCGGTTCGCGTCGTCGTTGGGGAGGAAGGGAATCATGGCGGTGGCGATGGAGACCATCATCCGGGGGCTGACGTCGATATAGTCGATCATCTCCCGGTCCACGTCCACGATCTCGTCCCGGTGCCGCCCGGTGATACGGGCATTGACCAGGCAGCCGTTCTCATCCACGGGCTCGGCGGCCTGGCCGACGATATAGTTGTCCTCCTCGTCGGCGGTCATATAGGTGATCTGGTCGGAGACCTTGCCGGTCTCCTTGTCCACTGCCCGGTAGGGGGCCTCGATGAAGCCGTACTCGTTGATCCGGGCATAGGTGGCCAGGTAGGAGATCAGGCCGATGTTGGGACCTTCGGGGGTCTCGATGGGGCACATGCGGCCATAGTGGCTGTAGTGCACGTCCCGGACCTCCATATTCGCCCGCTCCCGGGAGAGGCCGCCGGGGCCCAGTGCGGAGAGGCGGCGCTTGTGGGTCAGCTCCGCCAGGGGGTTCGTCTGGTCCATGAACTGGCTCAGGGGACTGGAGCCGAAGAACTCCTTGATGGCGGCGGTGACGGGGCGGATGTTGATGAGGCTCTGGGGAGTGACGATGTCCATGTCCTGGATCGTCATGCGCTCCCGGATGACCCGCTCCATGCGGCTAAAGCCGATGCGGAACTGGTTCTGGAGCAGCTCGCCCACGCACCGAAGGCGGCGGTTGCCCAGGTGGTCGATGTCGTCCTTGACGGAGATGCCCCGGGCCAGGCCGTTCATATAGTTGATGGACGTGAGAATGTCGTCCACGATGATATGCTTGGGGACCAGCTGGTCCTTGTGGAGGAGAATCTGGTCGATGAGCTCCTCCCCGCTGTACTGGCTCAGCAGCTCCTGGAGGACGCTGAACCGGACCCGCTCCTTGATCTTGCAGGTCTCGAAGGGGTCGAAGTCCACGTAGCGGCTCATGTCGCACATGCCGTTGGAGGTCACCCGGAGGGGCGTGCCGTCCACGTCGATGGTCACGTCGCTGACGCCCACGGCGTCCAGGGTCCGGGCGTCCTCCTTGGTCAGGAGATAGCCCTCGTCGAAGAGGATCTCGCCGGTGGCGGGGTCCGCCACCGGGTAGACCAGCTTCCGCCCCGTGACCCGCTGCCACAGGGAGAGCTTTTTGTTGAACTTATACCGGCCCACCACGGAGAGGTCGTACCGCCGGGGGTCGAAGAACAGCCCGTTCACCAAGGTCTCGGAGGCCTCCACCGTGGGGGGCTCGCCGGGACGGAGGCGGCGGTAGATCTCCAGCATGGCGTCCTCGTAGCTCTTGCAGGGGTCCTTCTCCAGGGTGGCCGCAATGCGGGGATCGTCGCCGAAGCGGTCCAAGATGCCCTGGTCGGTCTTCAGGTCCTCGTAGCCCCTCTCGTGGCCCAGGGCCCGGATGAGGCAGGTGACGGGGATCTTCCGGTTCTTGTCGATGCGGACCCAGAAGAGCTCGTTGGCGTCGGTCTCATACTCCAGCCACGCGCCCCGCTGGGGAATCACCTGGGAGGTGAGGATGGGCAGGTCGGTCTTGATGTCCACCTCGTGGCCGTAGTACACGCCGGGGGAGCGGACGATCTGGGAGACCACCACCCGCTCCGCGCCGTTGACGATGAAGGTGCCGGAGTGGGTCATCAGGGGGAAGTCCCCCATGAAGATCTCCTGCTCCTTGATCTCCTCGGTCTCCTTGTTCCGCAGGCGGACCTTGACCTTGAGGGGGGCGGCGTAGTTGGCGTCCCGGGCCTTGCACTCCTCCACGTCGTACTTGGGCTTCTCGTCCATCTTGTAGTCGATGAAGGTCAGCTCCAGGTTGCCCTGGTAGTCGCTGATCGCGCCCACGTCGGCGAAGACCTCCCGGAGGCCGGTGTCCAGGAACTCCTGATAGGAGGTCTTCTGGATCTCCAGGAGGTTCGGCATGGAGACGACTTCCTCATACCGGGCGAAGTTTTTGCGAAGGGTCTTACCGTAATACTTGTCTTTGGCCATCTTCACATTCACCTTTCTGCCGCTCCAGGCGGCGGGAATAGGGACACGCCGGGCGCTGTTGTTAAAAACCCTTCGCCCCGCTCTTGCATTCTTCTGGGAAATGTGCTATACTCCGATTAAGGATTGAAGCGGAAGGCTTTCCATCCGCTGTCGATAAGTGCTTTATTTTACCATGCCTGTTTCCCTCTGTCAAGGGGAAATGGGTGTTTTGCGCCCATTTTTTCAGCAAAACGGCCTGTGGAGAACCGCTCCACAGGCCGTTTTTTCGATTCTCAGGAGCCGGAAACAACCGGCTGGACCTTCAGCAGCGCCGCCATGTCCCAAATCGGGAGATAGGGCACGCCGCTCAGGCTCCAGGACAGCCAGCTCTCGGGACTGACGCCTTGGGTCAGCAGACCGGCGAGGACCGCCGGGGGCGCGGGCACGGCGTCCCGGAGGAACCAGAGAGCCTCGGCGATGTCGCCCCGGGTGGTGTAGGGCGTGAGGATCCGGGAGAGGTCCCCCGGCGTGAAGGAAACCTCATGGTCCGGCAAGCCCAGGCGCTCCAGCAGGGCGGAGAGGATGAACTGCGCGTCCTCCCCGGAGATCCAGCGGTCCGGGTCAAAGCGGTTCCCCTCCGTCTCCGGCAGGAACCCGGCGGAGCGGGCGGCCATGGCGGCGCCGTAGCAGGGGTGTCCGGGGGGCACGTCGTCAAAGGGACGGGTCCCCGGCCGCCATTTGGTAAAGCCGCAGAGGCCCAGCACAGTTTTCAGGAAGTCCCCCCGGGACATGCCCGCCCTGGGGGAGAAGGTGTGGCTGCTGGTCCCCTTCATGATCCCCGCCGCGGCCAGAGCCTCGATCCGCTCTTTCGCGGGAGTATAGCGTCCCAGGTCCACGAAGCCCTCCAGCTCCAGGGGTTCCCGGCTGTTGTAGGCGGGAACGGCATAGCCGAAGATCCGCCAGTCCTCCAGGGGATAGCGGTTGACGGTAACGTAGTCGTTGGGCTCCTCCTCCGGCACCCGGGCGGGGGAGACAATCTCCGGCGGGTAGTCCCACCGGACGGTCAGGGCGTTTCCCTCCACGGTGAAGAGCGTCCCGTCCTCCACATAGAGCACCAGCCCGATGTGGTGGATCTGCTCCTCCCTGCTGCAGAAAAACGCCACGTCGCCCTGTAACGGGATGTAACTGCCGCCCCTGGCGGCGCTGTCGCGGCAGCAGCCCAGGGCGGTAAACGCCCGCCAGTGCCGGTTGCAGCTGGCGGACCGGGGAAACGCCCTCGCGGAGACCCCAGCCTCGTCGGCGCACCAGGAGACGAACATGTCGCACCAATGCCCATAGGGGAAGCCGCCGCGTTCTCCAAAGGGCGTGTGCTCGTCGTCCTCCTCCGTGAAGCCCACCTGCCCCAGCGCCTCAGCCACCACCAGTCCCGACTGGGAAACCCCGCGCCCCTCCAGGGCCCAGGCCGGCGTCAAGCACAAAACGGCCGCAAAAACGGCCGTCAAGACCCCTTTCCCAAACCCGCGCATTTCCGTCACTTCCAATAAATTTTTTGTCTATCATAGCACATTCGACCAAATCTGACAACCCCCGCCGCAAGCGAAGCGGAGCGGCGTCCCCAAAAAATCCGCCGTGAACCCAAGGGTTCGCGGCGGAAGAGGAGGGGCAAAGGAGCGGAGCGCAGTTTTAAGGCGGCCCCGAAACGGGACCGCCTTGAAACAGAGCGGAGCGGATTTCGCCCCGACGATGGCGCGGAAGGAGGGATTTGAACCCTCGCACCGGTTTTATCCAGTCTACTCCCTTAGCAGGGGAGCCCCTTCGGCCACTTGGGTACTTCCGCAGATTCGGATGCAGTTAAAATTTGGCGGAGAGAGTGGGATTCGAACCCACGGGCACTTGCGCGCCGCCGGTTTTCAAGACCGGTTCCTTCAACCACTCGGACATCTCTCCATAGGAAGGCGCCGTCTCTTGAACACGGATAGTATCATAGCATATTCCACCCCCTTTTGTCAACAAATTTTTGTCCGGCCGGGGGAAGTCTGCCAGGGTCATTCAGCCCTTTCCCGTCCGGTACATCCGCCCCGCCTCCGGCGTCACGCCGTTCAGCAGCAGCAGCTCCTCCACCGTCACGAACCAATAGCCCTCCTCCTGGAGCCGGTCCACCACCCGCAGCGCCGCGTCCACCGACGTGGGGTAAATATCATGGAGCAGGATGATGCTGCCCGGCGCCACATTGTCCAGGATCGCCCGGGTCACTTTCTCCGTATTCCGGCTCTCCCAGTCCCGGGGGTCCACGCACCACTTCACCATGGGCACGCCGAAGTTCGCCTCCTCCGCCACTTGGCCGTAGGGAGGCCGCAGCCAGTACTCCCCGCCTCCCAGAAGGGTCTCCAGCGCCGTCTCCGTCTGCTCCACCTCCCTGGCCGCCGCGTCCGGACAGACGCCGTCCAGCCGCTGGTGGCTCCAGGTGTGGTTGCCGATCTGGTGCCCCTCCTCCGCCATCCGGGTCACCAGGTCGGCGTTGTCTCCGATCTGCTGGCCGATGAGAAAGAAGGTCGCCTTGGCTCCCCGCTCCTTCAGCCCGTCCAGCAGGCGGTCCGTCGTTCCCCGCCGGGGTCCGTCGTCGAAAGTCAGGGCCACGTACTTCTCCCCCGCCGGAATCTCCGCCCCGCTGTCCGCCGGCACGGCTTCTCCCCCCGCCAGGCACAGCGCGGCCAGGACCGCCAATATAAAAATCGGGACGATTTTCTTTGCCATCGCGCAATTCCCCCTTATTTCTTCGGGGATAGTATGCGCAGGCCGTCGGACTTTTCCCTTGGAAAAATCACGAAAAACAACATAAAAGCCCTTTGTCATGAGCCTAGGTCCCCATGACAAAGGGCTTTTATTCTCAGATCCGGTTTACACCAGCTCGATCACCGCGGTCTCCGCGGCGTCGCCCCGGCGGACGCCGGTGCGGATGATGCGGGTGTAGCCGCCGTTGCGCTCTGCGTAGGTGGGCGCGATCTCCTTGAAGAGCTTCTTGCAGACATCCTCCCGGGTGATGAAGCTCATGGCCTGCCGGTAGGCGGCCAGGTCGCTCTTCTTGCCCAGGGTGATCATTTTCTCAGCCAGGGGCTTGATCTCCTTGGCCCGGGTGACGGTGGTCTCCATCTTCCCGTGATCCAGGAAATCCGTGACCTGCTGACGCAGCATGGCTCTGCGCTGGTCAGAGGTCTTGCCGAGCTTACGAGGCATTTCGGTTTCCTCCTTACTTGACTTGTTTATCGTTTCTCTCCGCTCCGGCGGGGATGGTCAATTGTTCTCCTCGTCGGCCAGGTGCAGGCCCATCATGGCCAGCTTGTTGATGACCTCCTCCAGGGACTTGCGTCCCAGGTTCCGGACCTTCATCATCTCGTCCTCGGTCTTGGAAATCAAATCCTCCACCGTGTTGATGTTGGCCCGCTTCAGGCAGTTGAAGCTCCGGACGCTCAGGTCCAGCTCCTCAATGGTCATCTCCAGCACCTTGTCCCGCTGGGCTTCCGCCTTTTCCACCACGGTGGGGCGGCTGCCGACGTTCTCACTCAGGTCGGTGAACAGCGTGAAATGGTCGCAGAGGATCTTCGCTCCCAGAGAGACGGCGTCCCGGGCGGAGATGGTGCCGTCCGTCCAGACCTCCAGCGTCAGCTTGTCGAAGTCGCTGGAAGCGCCCACGCGGGTGGGCTCCACGGTATAATTCACCTTATACACCGGCGTGTAGATGGAATCTACCCCAATGGTGCCGATCACATTCTGCTGGGGCTTGTTGCGGTCGGCGGGGACGTAGCCCCGGCCATGGGACAGGGTGATCTCCATGTTGAGGGAGGCCCCGTTATCCAGTGTGGCGATGTGCAGGTCCGGATTCAGAACCTCCACCTCGCCGTCGGCCTTGATGTCGCCGGCGGTTACCACGCAGGGGCCCACCGCCTCGATATAGACCGTTTTCACCGAGTCGCAATGGAGCTTCGTCAGGAGTCCCTTGATGTTCAGGACAATCTCCGTCACGTCCTCCTTCACGCCGGGAATGGTGGAAAACTCGTGCTGGACGCCGGCGATCTTGATGGTAGTCGGCGCGGTGCCGGGCAGCGAGGAGAGCATGATCCGCCGCAGGGCGTTGCCCAGGGTCGTTCCATATCCCCGCTCCAGGGGTTCCACCACGTATTTGCCATAGGTCACATCACCAGGCGTTTCGATGCATTCGATCTGGGGCTTTTCGATTTCAATCACGCAGTACCCTCCTTCATCTTCTCAACGGGCGGCGCGCCGCGCCGCCTCTGGTTCGGCTCATTATCGAGGGTATCCTCCGCTTACTTGGAGTAGAGCTCGACGATCAGGTGCTCCTCCACGGGGATGTCGATATCCTCACGAGCGGGGAGGCGGGTCACGGTGCCCTTCAGGCCGTTCTTCTCCCGCTCCAGCCACGCGGGCAGGAGGAAGATGGGGGCGTCCTGGCCGGTGAGGCGCTTGAACACCTCGGAGGAGCGGCTGTTCTCGGCCACCTCGACGACGTCGCCGGCCTTCACCTGGTAGGAGGGAATGTCGACCTTCTTGCCGTTGACGGTAAAATGGCCGTGGTTCACCAGCTGACGGGCCTGACGGCGGGTCATGGCGAAGCCCATGCGGTACACGACATTGTCCAGGCGGCGCTCCACGTTGATCAGCAGGTTGTCGCCGGTCTTGCCGGGGGCGGCGGCGGCGGCCTCATAGTAGCTGTGGAACTGCTTTTCCAGGATGCCGTAGATGAACTTGACCTTCTGCTTTTCGTTCAGCTGAATGCCGTACTCACTCTTCTTCTTCCGCATCTGGCCGCCGGGGTTCCGGTTGGTCTCCTTCTTGGCGTAGCCCATGACGGCGGGAGAGATGCCCAAAGCCTTGCAGCGCTTGGCGATGGGCTGCATATTCCTTGCCATATTGCTTCTTACCTCCTCTTTCGATCAGACGCGGCGGCGCTTCGGGGGGCGGCAGCCGTTGTGGGGGATGGGGGTGACGTCCTTGATCATCGTCACTTCCAGGCCCACGGCCTGCAGCGCCCGGATGGCGGCCTCGCGGCCCTGGCCGGGTCCCTTGACGAACACTTCCACGGTCTTCAGTCCGTGCTCCATGGCGGCGCGGGCGGCGGTCTCCGCCGCGGTCTGGGCCGCGAAGGGGGTGGACTTCTTGCTGCCCCGGAAGCCGAGGCCGCCGGAGGAGGCCCAGGAGATGGCGTTGCCCTGGGCGTCGGTGACGGTCACCATGGTGTTGTTGAAGGAAGAACGGATATGGACCTGGCCACGCTCAATGTTCTTCCGCTCACGGCGGCGGCGGATGACTTTCTTACCGCCGGATTTCGTTGCTGCCATATTCTTTCTCCCTCCTTACTTCTTCTTGTTGGCGATGGTCTTCTTGGGACCCTTGCGGGTGCGGGCGTTGGTCTTGCTGCGCTGGCCGCGGACGGGCAGGCCCTTGCGGTGGCGCAGGCCGCGGTAGCAGCCGATTTCGCTGAGCCGCTTGATGTCCAGGGCGGTCTGCCGCCGAAGGTCGCCCTCGACGGTGTAGTCGTCGATGGCGTCGCGGAGCTTCTGCTCGTCGGCGTCCGTCAGGTCCTTCACCCGGGTGTCGGGGTTCACGCCGGACTTCGCCAGGATGTCTTTGGCGCTCTTGCGCCCAATGCCGTAGATATAGGTGAGGCCGATCTCGATACGCTTATCCTTCGGCAGGTCAATACCGGCAATACGTGCCATACTGTTAAAGCACCTCCACTTTCAAATGTCAGCCCTGTCTCTGCTTGTGCTTGGGGTTCTCGCAAATGACCATGACGCGGCCTTTGCGGCGGATGACCTTGCACTTTTCGCACATGGGCTTCACAGACGGTCTAACTTTCATAGGTTCAAACCATTCCTTTCAGCTTCTCGTTCACTTGCTGCGCCAGGTGATCCGGCCCCGGGTCAGATCGTACGGGGACATCTCCACCGTGACCTTGTCGCCGGGCAGAATCCGGATGAAATTCATCCTCAGTTTCCCGGAAATATGCGCCAGAATCATGTGACCATTTCCAATGTCAACCTGGAACGTCGTGTTGGGCAGGGCTTCCACCACAACACCTTCCACTTCGATCATGTCGGATTTTGCCAAACGTTATCCCTCCTGGTCCGGCTGGATCGCCTCGCGGCAGGCCGCGAGGGTCCTGCGAAGCTCACTGTTGGTGATCTTCTCCTCGCTCTTGATCTTTTCGGCGAGGCGGGTCTCCTCCGCCGACACGAACAGCACATGCCTGCGCTTCTTCCGCTTCGGGGATTCCACCTTTCTCGATTTTCCGTCCGCCAGCAGGAGGTACTCTCCCTCCACCGCCAGGACGACGAAGAGCTTGCCCTTGTCCCGCCCCGCGTTGGAGCGGACGATGTTTGATCTCGCAATCTCCATGCGTTTTCTCTCACCTGTTGTCAAATAGCGGGGGCCGTCAAAATTTCCGGCGCGCCATCGGTAATCAGGATCGTGTTTTCATAGTGGGCCGCCCACTTTCCGTCGGCGGTCTTCACCGTCCAGCCGTCGCTCAATTGCGTAATGGCGGCGGAGCCGGCGTTGACCATGGGCTCGATGGCCAGGGTCATTCCCCGCAGAAGGCGGGGGCCGTGGCCCGGACGGCCGTAGTTTGGGATCTCCGGCGATTCGTGCATCTTGGCTCCCACGCCGTGGCCCACGTATTCCCGGACCACGGAGAAGCCGTTCTGCTCTACGTAAGTTTGAACCGCCGCGGAGATGTCCTGAAGGCGCTGCCCCTCCCGGGCGAAGCGGATTCCCTCAAAGAAGCTCTGCCTGGTCACGTCGATCAGGCGCTGCGCCTCCGGGGAAACCGTCCCGCAGGGAAATGTCGCCGCGCAGTCTCCATGGAAGCCCCCGATGTACGCGCCTACGTCCACGCTGACGATGTCACCCTCCTGCAAAACCCGCTTGCCGGGGATGCCGTGGATGATCTCGTCGTTGACGCTGATGCAGACGCTGGCGGGGTAGCCGTTGTAATGGAGAAAGGACGGGACCGCCCCCTGCTTGCGGATAAACCGCTCCACCGCGTCGTTGATCTCCTGGGTTGTCACGCCGGGCTTTACCATTTCCCCTGCCAAGGCACGGGCAGCCGCGGTAATTTTTCCACTCCGGCGCATCAAGTCGATCTCGTGGGAGGATTTCAGGGTGATCATCCCATCATCTCCCCAAAACGCGGAGAATCGCCTGGGAAGTCGCTTCCACAGTCGGCTGGTTCTCCACCGCCTTCAGCAGGCCCCGCTCCGCGTAGAACGCCTTGAGGGGCTCCGTCTCCTTATGATAGACCTCGAGGCGGGACTTCACCGTCTCGGGGGCATCATCCTTCCGCTGGATCAGCTTCCCGCCGCACTTGTCGCAGACGCCCTCCGCCTTGGGGGGCACCGCCACCACGTGGTAGCTGGCGCCGCAGTCCGGGCAGACCCGGCGGCCGCCCATGCGCTCGCAAATCTCCTCGTCGCTGATCTCCAGGGAGACCACGCAGTCGAAGGCGATACCGGCCTTCTCCAGGGCCTCGGCCTGGGCGATGGTGCGGGGCACCCCGTCCAGAATGTAGCCCTTGGCGCAGTCCGGCTCCTCCAGCCGCTCGGAGATGATGCCGATGATGACCTCATCGGGCACCAGCTGCCCCGCGTCCATGAAGGCCTTGGCCTTCAGGCCCGTGGGGGTGCCGTTTTTCACGGCGGCGCGGAGGATATTGCCGGTGGAGATGGTGGGAATATCCAGCTTTTCACACAGGATGTCGGCCTGTGTTCCCTTTCCGGCGCCCGGGGCGCCCAGCAGGATCAATTTCATAAAAACGCCTCCTGTATTCTGGGCGCGGGCGGAGGGAGGAAAGCCCTCCGCCCGGGCGCCCGCCGTTGATGCTTTCTTACTCCAGGAAGCCCTTGTACTGACGCATCAGCATCTGGGATTCCAGGGCCTTGACCGTCTCCAGCGCCACGCCCACCACGATGATGACGGAGGTGCCGCCGATGGCCACGGAGTTGTTGCCCAGGATCTTGCCGATGATCAGGGGGCAGATAGCCACGATGCCAAGGTAAATCGCGCCAAACAGGGTGATCTTGTTCAGCACCTTGCGGATAAAGTCCACCGTGGGCTTGCCGGGACGGAAGCCGGGAATGAAGCCGCCCTGCTTCTTCATGTTGTTGGCAATTTCCACGGGGTTGAACTGGATGCTGGAGTAGAAATAGGCGAAGCCGATGATCAGGATGAAGTAGACCACCATATAGATGACCGACTTCGTGTCGATGGCGTCATAGATGCTCCGGGACACGGTGCCCTCGGCGGGAATGCCGATGAAGCTCCAGATCGTAATCGGCAGGGACGCGATGCTCTGGGCGAAGATGACGGGCAGAACGCCGGCCATGCTCACCTTCATGGGCAGGTTGCTGCTCTGGCCGCCGTACATCTTCCGGCCCACCTGGCGCTTGGCGTACTGCACGGGAATGCGGCGCTCGGCGTCGTTGATGAACACGATGAAGGCGATCAGGGCCAGGCCGCCCACCAGGAGCAGAATCACTGCCCAGGGGGCCATGGCGCTGTCCAGGAGCTGCTGGGCCTGGTCGGCGGTATAGCCGGCCTGGGTCAGAGTCTCCTGCGTCATGGCGCCGCTGTTGATGGCGGACCACCGGCTCACGCCTTGGACCATGCTGGAAACCATGGTGGGGACCCGGGAGACGATGCCCGCGAAGAGGATGATGGAAATACCGTTGCCCACGCCGAACTCGGTGACCTGCTCGCCCATCCACATGACGAAGGAGGAACCGGCGATGAAGGACACGATGATGACCAACGCGGGCCAGATGCCCTCGGCCCCGGGGGCCAGGATGCCGTAGCGCTTCATCATAAAGTAGTAGCCCACGGCCTGGAGAATGGCGATGGCCACGGTGGTGTAGCGGGTGATGGACTGGATCTTCTTCCGGCCCTCCTCGCCGCCGTCCTTGGCCAGGTTCTCCAGGTACGGGATGGCGACGGTGAGCAGCTGGATGATGATGGAGCTGTTGATATAGGGCTGGATGCTCAGGGCGAAGACCGTGGCGGTGGCGAAAGCGCCGCCGCTCATCACGTTGTAGAGCCCCAGGATCGTGGCGCCCATGCCCCGGAGCTGAGCCTCCAGCTGGGCCACGTCGATATAGGGGACGGTGATGGCGTTGCCGATCCGGAAGATCAGCAGGATCAGCAGCGTGAAGACGATCTTCTTCTTCAGCTCGGGAATGGCCCAGGCCTTGCGAACGGTTTGGATCACGTTACTTCACCTCCGCCTTTCCGCCGGCTGCCTCGATGGCCTCCTTGGCAGACGCGGAGAAAGCGTTGGCCTTGACAGTGACCTTTTTGGTGAGCTTCCCGTTGCCCAGGACCTTGAAGCCGTACTCGCACTTGCTGAGGACGCCCTTTTCCAGCAGCGCCTCGGCGGTAACGGTGTCTCCGTCGTTAAACGCGTTCAGGGCGCTGAGGTTCACGACCTCCAACGGCTTGGCGAAGATGTTGTTGAAGCCGCGTTTGGGGACCCGGCGGGCCAGAGGCATCTGGCCGCCCTCGAAGCCCACGCGGACCTTGCCGCCGGAACGGGCCTTCTGGCCCTTGTGGCCCCGGCCGCCGGTCTTGCCGTTCCCGGAGCCGGCGCCCCGGCCCTTGCGGTAAGCCTGACGGACAGAACCCTCGGCGGGAGACAGTTCGCTTAATTTCATGATTGGCGCCTCCTTACTTCTCTTCGGTAACCTGCAGCAGATAGCCGATCTTCGCCACTTTTCCGCGGGTGGGATCGTTGTCGGGCTGCACGGTAACGTCACCGATCTTGCGCAGACCCAGGGAATGCGCAGTGGCAACCTGCTTCTCCAGGCGGCCGTTCAGGCTCTTGACGAGCTCAATCCTTAAGTTTGCCACGTTTGTCGCCTCCTTAACCCACGATGTCTTCGACGCTCTTCCCACGGATGCGGGCGACCTCCTCGGGGCCACGCATGTTCTTCAGGCCCTGGAAGGCGGCGGCGACGACGTTGTTGGGGTTGTTGGACCGGAGGCTCTTGGCACGGATGTCCTTGATGCCCGCGGCCTCCACGACGGCGCGGACCGCGCCGCCGGCGATGACGCCGGTACCGGGGGCGGCGGGCTTCATCAGCACCCGACCCGCACCGGCCTCTCCGATGGTCTCATGGGGCAGGGTGGTGCCCGCCAGCGTCACGGTGATCATGTTCTTCTTGGCGGCCTCGATGCCCTTGCGGATGGCCTCGGGAACCTCGGCGGCCTTGCCCAGGCCGTAGCCGACCTTGCCCTTGCCGTCGCCCACGACCACCAGGGCGGAGAATTTCATAACCCGGCCGCCCTTCACGGTCTTGGAAACGCGGTTCAGGTACACGACTTTCTCGATATACTCGCTCTGCTCTCTCTCAAATCTAGGCATTGAACGTTCCTCCCTCCTTAGAACTGCAGGCCGCCCTCACGGGCGCCCTCGGCCAGAGCCTTCACGCGGCCGTGATACAGGTAGCCGCCGCGGTCGAACACCACGGTCTCGATACCCTTGGCCTTGGCCCGCTCGGCCACGAGCTTGCCTACAGCCGCGGCGGCGGCGACGTTGCCGCCGTAGCCCGCGATGTCCTTATCCAGGGAGGAAGCGGAGACCAGGGTCACGCCGGAGACATCGTCGATGATCTGGGCGTAAATATTGGCCTCGCTGCGGAACACGTTCAGACGCGGCATCTCGGGAGTGCCGGAGATCTTGGCGCGCACCCTCTTGTGGCGCTTCATGCGCTGGGCGTTGGTATTGGGTCTTTTAATCATATCGGCACACCTCCTTACTTCTTGGCGCCGGTCTTACCGACCTTGCGGCGGATGGTTTCATTGGCGTACTTGATGCCCTTGCCCTTGTACGGCTCGGGCGGGCGCTTCTCGCGGATCTCGGCGGCAAACTGGCCGACGGCCTCCTTGTCGCAGCCGCGGATGACGATTTTATTGGGGGAGGGAACCTCGATGGTGATGCCCTCCACCTCCGAAACGATCACCTGATGGGAGAAGCCCAGGTTCATGACCAGGTTGTTCCCCTCCTTCGCCACACGGTAGCCCACGCCGTTGACCTCCAGCTCCTTGCTGTAGCCGTCGGTGACGCCGACGACCATGTTGTGCAGGAGCGTGCGGGTCAGGCCGTGGAGGCTGCGGTGCAGCTTATCCTCGGAAGGACGCTTCACGGTGATCGTGGTGCCTTCCTGTTCAATGATCATCTCCGGGCGCAGCGCGCGGGTCAGCTGGCCCTTGGGTCCCTTCACAGTGACCACATTACCCTCGGCGATGTTCACAGTCACGCCGGCGGGGACGGTAATGGGCATTCTGCCAATTCTAGACATTGTTCAATACCCTCCTTACCAGACGAATGCCAGGACTTCGCCGCCGACATGGAGCTCGCGGGCCTTCTTGTCGGTCATGACGCCCTTGGACGTGGAGATGATAGCGATGCCCAGGCCGCGGAGCACGCGGGGCAGCTCGTCGGCGCCCACGTAGACCCGGAGGCCCGGCTTGGAGACGCGGCGCAGGCCGGTGATGACCTTTTCCTTGCCCGCGTTGTACTTCAGGGTGATGTGAATCTTGCCCTGGGTGCCGTCGTCCACGATCTGGAAATTCTTGATATAGCCCTCGTCCAGCAGAATCTGAGCGATGCTCTTCTTCATGTTGGAGGCGGGGACGTCCACGGTGTCGTGCTTCGCGCTGACGGCGTTGCGGATGCGGGTGAGCATATCCGCAACCGGATCGGTGATATGCATGGTGTAAAATCCTCCTATTTTAGAGTTGCGGCTTGAAAAACCGCTGCGGTAGCGAGGTATCATGACCAATTGGGTTCCATCCCCGATTGGCCATGACCTTTCGCTATCCGTTATCCCAAAGGCCCCATATCAAAGGCCCTTGTTCACAAAACGAGCGCTGGGGTTCTCAGAAAGACGCCTTCCGGACGCCGGGAATCTCGCCCTTGTAGGCCAGCTCCCTAAAGCAGATACGGCACACGCCGTAGTCCCGGAGATACGCGTGGGGACGGCCGCAGAGCTTGCAGCGGTTGTACTTCCGGCTGGAGTACTTGGCGGGGCGCTGCTGCTTCAGAATCATGGATTTCTTAGCCATTCTTCTCTCCCTCCTTAGCGGGCGAAGGGCGCGCCGACCTGGGTGAGCAGGGCGCGGGCCTCTTCGTCGGTGTGAGCAGTGGTGCAGATGACCACATCCATGCCCCGGATCTTGTCGATCTTGTCATACTCGATCTCGGGGAAGATCAGCTGCTCCCGGATGCCCAGGGCGTAGTTGCCCCGGCCGTCGAAGGCGTTGGGGCTGATGCCCTGGAAGTCGCGGACGCGGGGCAGGGCCACGTTGAAGAGGCGGTCCAGGAACTCCCACATCTTCTCGCCCCGGAGGGTGACCTTCGCGCCGATGGGCATGTTCTCACGGAGCTTGAAGTTGGCGATGTTCTTCCGGGAACGGGTGATGATGGGCTTCTGGCCGGTGATCTGGGCCAGGTCCCGGACCACGTTGTCCAGGATCTTGGCGTTTTCCTTGGCCTCACCGCAGCCCACGTTCACGACCACCTTGTCGATCTTGGGAATCTGCATGACGCTCTTGTAGCTGAACTGCTTCATCAGGGCGGGAGCGACCTCGGAGACGTACTTCGCCTTGAGGTTGGGCACTTTCTTGTCAGCCATGTTTCACTCCTCCTCCCTTACAGCTCGGCGCCGCACTTCTTGCAGATGCGGACGCTGACGTTCTTCTCTTTGCCGGCCACGGTCTTCTTCTCGATCTTGTGGCCCACCCGGGTGGGCTTGCCGCACTTGGGGCAGACCACCTGGACCTTGCAGGCGGCAATAGCGGCTTCCCGCTTGACGATGCCGCCCTCCTCGCCCTGACGGCGGGGCTTGATGTGGCAGGTGACCAGATTCATGCCCTCCACCACAACCTTATTCTCCTTCGGCAGGGTGGCAACGACCTTGCCCTGGTGGGTGCTCAGGTCCTTGTCCTTACCGCCGTCGCCGGAGAGACGGACGACCGTGTCGCCCTTCTTGATGTTCATAGACATTTCCTTGCCCTCCTCAAATCACTTCGGGCGCCAGGGACAGGATCTTCATGTAATCCTTGTCCCGCAGCTCGCGGGCCACGGGCCCAAAGATACGGGTGCCGCGGGGGTTCTTGTCGTCCTTGATGAGGACGGCGGCGTTGTCGTCGAACCGGACATAGGTCCCGTCGTTCCGGCGGATACCCTTGGCAGAGCGGACGATGACGGCCTTGACCACCTCGCCCTTCTTCACGGTGCCGCCGGGGGCGGACTTGCGGACGGAGGCCACGATGACGTCGCCGATGTTGCCGTACTTGCGCTTGGAACCGCCCAGGACGCGGATGCACTTGATTTCCTTGGCGCCGGTGTTGTCGGCCACCTTCAGGAAGGTTTCCTGCTGAATCATGTCTCGACGCCTCCTTACTTCGCTTTCTCGATGATCTCAACCACGCGCCAGCGCTTGTCCTTGGACAGGGGGCGGGTCTCCATCACCTTCACCTTGTCGCCGACGCCGCAGCTGTTCTGCTCGTCATGGGCCTTCAGCTTGTAGGTGCGGCCGACGATCTTCTTATACAGGGGGTGGGCCACCCGGTCCTCGATGGCGACCACGACGGTCTTGTCCATCTTGTCGGAGACCACCTTGCCAACCCGGGTCTTGCGGGAGGAAGTTCTCTTCTCGTCCATGTTTCCTTACCTCCTTCTCACTGCTTGCCGGAAGCGGAGAGCTCCCGGAGCACGGTCTTGACTCGGGCAATGTCATGCTTGGTCTCCCGGATCTTCACGGGATTGTCCAGCTGGTTGGTGGCGTGCTGCATGCGAAGGAAAAACAGGTCCTTCTTCAGCCCCGTCAGCTTCTCGTTCAGCTGCTCCGGGGTCATCTTGCGGATATCACGAATTTCACTTGCCTTCATCTTACTCACCTGCTTCCTCGGCGCGGGCGATGATCTTCGTCTTGATGGGCAGCTTGTGGCTGGCCAGACGCAGAGCCTCGCGGGCAACTTCTTCCGGCACGCCGGCGATCTCGAACATGACGCGGCCGGGCTTCACGACGGCGACCCAGAACTCGGGGGAGCCCTTACCGGAGCCCATGCGGGTCTCGGCGGGCTTCTTGGTCACGGGCTTGTCGGGGAAAATCTTGATCCAGACCTGGCCGCCGCGCTTGGTGTAACGGGTCATGGCGATACGGGCCGCCTCAATCTGGTTGCTGGTGATCCAGGCGGGCTCGGCGGCCACCAGGCCATACTCGCCGTAGGCCAGGGTGTTGCCACGAGTGGCCTTGCCGGTCATACGGCCGCGGTGCACGCGGCGGTATTTGACTCTCTTCGGCATCAGCATTAGTTGCTTCCTCCTTCCTTGGGGGCCGCGGGAGCGGCGGGTGCGGCAGGCGCCGCGGGAGCGGGACGGGCGGGGGCGCGGTTGAAGCCGCCCTGGGGACGGGGTCCGCCGGCGCGGTTGAAGCCGCCGCCCTGGCCGGGCCGTCCGCC
>JAETSB010000036.1 GCA_021769865.1 Oscillospiraceae bacterium | reverse complement strand
CCTTTCCGGGCACTTTTTCTGCCCTATGGGGAGTCTATCTTTTTTCCCTCCTCTCCGCCACATAATTACATTTTTTCCTCGGCGTTTTCTTACATTTTATCACTGGCGCTGACACCTCCTCCCCGGTCTGGCCCGCCAGAAACGCGGCGAGCTTGGCCTCAATGCCGGTGGGGTCGCTGTCATACTTGCCCGCCAGATACCGGGAAACGGTGACCCGGCTGTAGCCGATCTCCTTGGCGATCGCGGCGATGCTGGTGCGCTGGGCTACGATGTAGCCGTTGATCTTCGCGGCGAGGCTCTGGGCCTCGGTGTAGGTGGTGGTGCGCTCTGCTGCTGTAACTTCCATGATGTTCCTCCTATTCGTTGATAGCCCGCAGCCTGTCCAGGACGCTCTCGCCCTTCGCCGCCAGGAACTCGTCCCCGGCCCCGCTGCGCTTCTTCCTGCTCTGAGCGGCGACCTCGCCGCGATACTCCTTGTCCGTTGGGAGGGCGATTACCTTGCTGGTGGGCGCGTGGCCGATCATCAGGTCGAGCTTGCCCACAGCGTCGGAGGGTCGGCCCTGTTCAAGCCGCGCCTCGTAGGGGGTGGTGAAGTCCTCCAGGGCCTCCACGCTCTCCCGGTACTGCCGCTTCTGGTCGCGCATGAGTTTCTCCAGCGCGGCCTGGGAGCACTTCTCGCCGAAGCCCAGCACCTCGGCGGAGACCGCCTCGCATATCTTGTGGCCCTCCAGATCGTAGACGTAGAGCTTGGAGACGTCGTCGATGTCCCACTTGATCTTGACCTTCTTGTCTTTCCAGAAACAGAGCTCGTAGTCGGTGTAGAGGACTCCGAACTTGGTAATGCCCTGGTTGGTCACGCGGGCCGTGTCCGCCTTCATGAGCAGCATCGCCGCATATTCCCTGGGCGGTGCCGCCTTTTCATAGCGGGGGCCGTGGGCGAACAGGTCGCCCGGGGTGACCCACTTCTCCTTGGCGTCCGTCAGGCCCCGATGCTTCCGGGTGCGGTAGTGCTGCTCCTTCCACTCCGTCCAGACCTCGTAGAACTCCTCCATGGTCAGCAGCTCCCCGCGCTCCAGCATTCCCTCCACGTCCTTGTGCCGCTTGGCGTCGGTCTTGGAGCCGGTGAGGGTGCCGGTATAAGAGGCGAACCATTTGGAGAACCGGGAGCAAACCGTTCCGAATAAACGCTCCACTGCCTTGACCCACGCCTGATAGGGGAGGGCCCGGTCGACGCCCTGGATGCCGATGCTCTGATAGAAGCCCACAGTCTCGGCGTCGAAGTCGAAGTCGATGTTCCGCTTCTTCCGGCTCTGGCCGGTAAGCTCCTGCTTGGTGTAGTCCTTGCCGTTGTCGATGAGCAGCCGCTTCGGGACGCCCGCCGTGTAGAGCACTTTCACCAGGGATTCTTTCAGGGTGTCGCCGTTGGCCTTCACGCAGATCACGTCGCCCAGGATGTCCCGGCTCCGCATATCCATCCAGGCCACCAGTACCGGGCGGACGGCCTTGACCTTGCCGTTGGGGGCCGTGTACTGTACCCAGAGGTCGAAGGTGTGCTCGTCGCCCACCAGGAGCTCCATAACCTCCAGGGTGGTGGCGTCCCGTTTGCCCTTGAGCATCATCTTGTTCCGCCACTCCCGCGTCCCGTTGGCGGCGAGGAAATGGGCCGAGGCCGCGCCTCTGGTACTCATGAGGTAGTTGATATACCGGCCCACCGTCTTGATGGAGGGGTAGTCCTCCCAGCCGCGCTCCCGGGCAATCTCCTCGAACTTCTCGTAGAGCATCTCCCGGGTGCCCAGGTT
>JAETSB010000024.1 GCA_021769865.1 Oscillospiraceae bacterium | reverse complement strand
CCCGACGTTCCCGCGGGCCACACCTTCGCGGGCGTCATCGGCTACTGCAAGACGGCCGGCTACATCAGCGGCTACGGCGACGGCACCTTCAAGCCCGCCAACCCCCTGACCGGCTACGCCTTCGCCAAGATGCTGCTCGGCGCCATCGGCTATAAGAGCAACATCGAGGGCTTCGTCGACACCGGCTGGACCATGAACGTGGCCCGGATCGGCAATGTGGCCGGCCTGTTCGACCGCATCAGCTTCGACGGCGCCAAGGCCGTGACCCGTGACGAGGCCTGCCAGCTGGCTCTGAACACCCTGAAGGCCACCATGGTGGACTATGGCAACGCCAACACCGTTGTCAGCTCTACCGGCGAGGTCCTGACCGTTCAGGGCAGCAAGGCTCAGTATGTCACCAGCAACAACCGTGACATCAACGCCAACATCAACCGCCGGGTCATCAGCGCCACCAACAACGAGCTGACCCTGGAGTTCGGCGAAGAGCACTTCAAGGATCTGCGCCTGGAGCATGACCGTTATGATCCCGCTTACGACATCTATGGCCATCCCTCCAACGAGTGGTCCTACAAGAAGGTCACCATCGGCACCTTCAAGCTGCCCGCCGACTTCACCTTCGAGAAGCAGATGGCTCACCTGGAAGACACCGCTGCTACCAAGGAGAAGGCCCTGGGCCTGCGCAACTATGACACCTACAGCACCGACCACCGCGGCGGCTATGTGAGCTGGAGCACTCCCAGCACCGGCCTCACCGGTCAGAGCAGCCCCTTCGCGGATGCCACTCAGATCCACATCAACGGCTGGGAGGCCCGCGTGTGGCGGACTGACGCCGGCTACAAGCAGACCAATCCTCCCGCCGGCGAGTCCCCCAAGAACGGCCAGTGGTACAGCTACGACGCCCGGGACATTGATTCCGGCAACAAGGAGCTGGCTCCTTCCCTGTCTGAGATCTGCGACCTGACCGACAACGGCGTCACCGTTGAGGTCTATGTCTGCCCCGTGGACGCCGACTTCATCACCGACGTCGTCGTTACCCGGACGCAGCTGATGGAAGTTGATCGTGTCGCTTCCGACTATGTCGAGCTGGACACCATCAGCTCCGACAGCAAGGATCCCCGCAAGGACGGCGACCTGGCTGAGATCGCCGGCTACAACGACTACGCCCTGTTTGACGAGGTTGTCAGCGTCAAGGACAACAACTATGACGCCTACAACGTCCTCAAGGAGCTGAAGTCCGGCGACGAAGTCGCCATCATCCCCTACACCACTGACGACGGCAAGACCTGGGAGGTCGGCGAGGCCTATGTGCCCGAGACCGTCTCCGGCGCTCTGACCAACGTCGACATCTACAACACCAAGAGCAAGGCCGACGGCAACGCCGTTGCCATCACCGTCGGCGGCACCACCTATCCCATCGCGCAGTGGAACAAGGATATGCGCGAGATCACCGGCACCAAGATCAAGGCCACCAAGAAGGACGTCACCCTGTACCTCGACAAGCTGGGCAACGCCCTGCTGGCCAAGGACGTGGGCAACGCCAACGCCTGGATCATCGTGGGCGACTACTATCAGGCCGCCGGCGCTTCCGGCCGCGTGAACTGGTTCGTCCATGGCTGGACCATCAAGGGCGACGAGGTCGACCTGGAGCTGGGTTCCATCCGCGGCGCGGCTGAGAAGTACGCTCCCGGCGAGCTCGTGAAGTACGATGTCGCTTCCGGCGGCAACGGCGAGTATGAGCTCTACAAGCCCAACTACAACCAGCTGTCCGTCCTGAAGAACGGCAACAAGGCTCCCTGGGTTGAGCCCAGAGGCGCTGTGAAGGACAAGGTCCAGACCGGCGAGGGCATTTACACCGTCTCCCAGTTTGCCGACCAGACCGGCGTTCCGGACAACAAGTACAGCATCAAGAGCGTCAACACTCTGCTGCCTCTGGAGTTCTACAACACCGACAGCACGAAGAAGGACACCACTCCCGCTCATGTGACCGGCGTCCACTTCGACTACAACAAGGCCACCGCCGATCCCAACCGTCCTGTGGGTACCGACGCTGAGACCGCCGCTTCCACCACCGGCACCATCTACTGCGGCGAGATGGACAGCGCGACGAACTTCTGGACCAACGTTGCTCCCACTTACGCGTCCAACGGCAGCGTGCTGACCGGCGATTACACCGAGTGGTATTATCGCACCGCTCCCTATGACGGCGTGAAGTTCATCTATGTGGGCTTCGACAGCACCACCGGCGAGGTCGAGGTCATCAACTTCGTCGACGGCGTGCAGAACGTCGATTATGACGAGCTGAAGCAGATCAACCGCTGGTGGAAGAACGTCGGCACCAACTACGACAACTTCGTCGCCAGCCCCGCTGAGGCCTATGTCGACAAGGACGGCAAGGTCAAGGCCGTGGTCATCAAGTCCGACTCCGCTGAGGCGAACCTGAAGGACCTGATGGTCATTACCGACAACCGCGGCGCCAACACCTCCACCAAGAGCACCGGCGCCGAGGCTCCCACCTCCGGCACCTATTACACCCGTCAGTATGTCTCCGGCGAGGACGGCTTCAAGGAAGAGAAGACCGGTTACTTCGACAAGGCCCTCAGCGTGGGCGACGTCATCACCGGCAGCGTGAAGTCTGACGGCATCATCCGTGCCAAGTACTTCCATGCCGCTTCCTACACCAACCGCAACCCCGACGGCATCTATGCCAAGGGCATCGCTCCTCTGAAGACGCAGGAGGGCAAGAACTCCGGCTACGCCTTCTATGTGGGCACCAAGAACGCCGGCTCCGATGCGAAGACCCTGATGCTGGGCTACGGCGTGAACGGCAACAACAGCTATCCTCTCGGCGAGGATAACTGCGAGATCCTGACCGGCAAGGACGTCCTGGGCGTCAATGACGGCACCGCGAAGGAAGGCCTGATCAAGGTCGACAGCACCACCCAGTTCATCGACCTGCGCGACGGCCGTCCCGGCGACATTGACGAGATCGGCGACCTGTTCGACCTCGACAATAACGCCAACATTGAGCTCAAGCTCATTGTCAACGGCAACTCCAGCAGCGATGGCTTCCGTCATGCGTATGCCATCCTGATCCTCGAGGCTGAGACCGGCAAGACCACCTCCTCCGGTACGGTTTCCGTCACCGCGAAGGACAGCACCGGCAAGGTCATTCCCGCCGCGAGCCGCACCGGCACGGGCAAACAGACTGATCCCTACGTGTACACCATCGAGCCCAACACCAGCATCGAGCTGACCGCTGTTGTCACCTCCAGCGCGGTGGAGGAGAGCGCGAAGTGGACTGTGTCCGGCGCTGATACCACCGGCAAGGTCGCGACCGTGTACGCTCCCGAGAAGGTTGGCGACGCCAACACCAAGGCCCAGTTCTCTGTCACCCTGTATGACAAGGACAAGGATATCACCCGCGTTACCGAGACGGTGTATGTCGAGGTCAAGGCCGGTGAGAAGGTGTCCGACACCTACACCCTGACCCTGGGCGGCGTGCTTGTCGGCAAGGCTACCGTTCTGGCGAATGACCGGCTGGTCTCTGCCGTGGACGGCAAGTATACGATTGCGAAGGACGCCAGCGTGCGTGTGGTTCTGGGCGACGACTTCATCAGCACCGGTAGCGGCCTGGACGGCAAGACCTACCCGATCAACGGTGTGAACGTCACCTTCACCGACTCTGCTAAGCCGACTGCCTCCGGTATTGACGAGGCCTCCTTCAAGATGACGAAGGATCTCGACCTGGTCATGTTCGCGAAGGACAACATCACCGGCGCGGGCGACGAGGTTGTCACCATCACCCTGAACGGCGGCGTGACTGCCAGCTATAAGGCCCCCGGCGCTGCGGAGTTCACCTCCGTTACCAGCGGCGCGGGCGTCACGGCGGGCGGCACCCTGCGGATCGACTCCGTCGGCCGCGGCGCGGGTGTTTCCGGCGCGAAGGCTGCCACCGATACCACCGCCGCTTCTGTTACCGACATTGCCACCAAGGCCCTGCTGAAGGCGAACGTGCCCGCTGGCGGCAAGGAGCTCGGCGGCACCGTCAGCAGCTCCCTGACCCTGTACTCCGTCAGCAAGCTGACCAGCGATGTTGCCACCACCGGCATTGTCGCCGCCGCCGGCACCCCGACCTATGTGGCTATCGACGAGGACATCACCCTTGGCGCGACCACGGGCGACGCTCAGGTCAAGGCCGCTGCTTCCGCGAATGCCTACAGCGCGGACGACGTGACCGAGGTTACCGGCAAGATCCAGCTGACCGACGACAAGGATGTTTACATCCGCGACGTGGTGAAGCTGAACATCGGCGAGGGCATCACGAAGGGCGCGGTCGACTCGATCGACGTGGTCGACGGCGACTATGCTAAGGCTGGCCAGACCATCACCTTCACCATGGATGACGCGACCAACACCGTCGCCGTGGAGAACAAGGCTGACGCGTCTGTTGTTGCGGTGGGCGCTATGACGGTTGCCAAGGGCAACGAGTATGTGTCTCTGGTTAAGCTGACCACTAGCGCTGATATTGTGAGCGTTGATGTTCCCGTTGGATCTTTCACCACCGCTGTGGATATCTCTGGCGGTACGGCCTGGGGCATCAAGCCTGAGACCTACAAGTTCACCGCTAGCGCTAAGGTGGGCGATATCCCGGTGACCATCGACGGCACCACTGGCAAGCAGGGCGCTATCAACGGCGTTACTGCGATCCAGGGCGGCACGGCTGGTACTGCTGGTGCTGGTGCTACCGTTATCGTCCAGATTACGGATAAGGCCGTTACCTTCGGTACGGTTGCCTAAGTCACTGCCCCTTCCGTAAACCCCTGACCTAAGCAAAAAGGACCCCGGCCTTATGGCCGGGGTCCTTTTTACACGCTCAGAGCTGAGCCACAACCGCGTCGTATACCACCATCTTGCTGCTGCTCCCGCAGTCCAGGTCCAGCCGCAGGGTGAAGGTCGTGGTAAAGGGCACGTTCAGGGCGTATATGTCGCATATGAGGTCCCGTTTGGTGACCGTGTGGTCCATAAAGCGGCCGTGCAGTTCCATTTGCGTGCCGTTGAAAAACGGCGTGACGGAGCCGCCGGAGACATGGAGCCAGAGGCGGACCTCCTTCCCCCGGTCGGGGATTCCCTGCACGAGGAACGGGGTACGTTCGATGGTGATGGAGCCTGTGGCCCCCTTTCCGCTGAGGGTGGCGCAGTGATCGGCGACCACAATGCCGTCGGTGACGACGACGGGGTCCCGGGGGTTGAAGATACAGGCGGCGATGGGATATTGGGCCTGGACCTGCATGTCGTTCAGCTGGAAGTAAAGGCTGTCCTGGCCGACGTAGTAGGCGAGGCCAAACACGTCCTCCCGGAGGCGGGCCAGCTCGTCGGCGAGCTTTGCGTTGTCGGCGTTGAAGTCGGCCATGAGGATGGGGTCGGAGAGCTCCCACTGGTTCAGGCCGTACTGTTCGGTTTGCTTCATATTGCAAATCCTCCTTGTGTTTAGACTTATGAAAGGGGGACAGAGGGGAGGAGTTGCACGGGGGAGGGCAATTGGAGGGGAAATATGCAAAGAAATGGGGAAAAAATAAAAAAACTTTCGACTTGCATGTGTTAAGCAGGCGTGGTATAATAACCGTAGCCGAAGGACTGATCAAAACCACGGCAGACACGCAAAAGAGAAACCGGAGGGGTGCTGCCCTCCGGTTTCCCAACTGTGCTTACCTGCCCCTGCTGTGACGGTCAAGCCACTTGCTTACGTAGCTGCCAACTACGCTCGCTCCGACCGACACGAAAAAATTGATCAAAATGTCCACGGCATTCACCTCCTCCCTGCTGCCAGTTTGGAGAAGGGCGGCAGGTTCATTATACCACCGTTCGACAAAAGCCGCAAGGCGGAAAATCGCCCTTGCGTTTTCGGGCGGGGGGTGGTATAATGGGAGTACCCTGAAACTGGTGGTAAGTTGAAGGTATTCACGCAGCAAAGCGAACCCCCGGAGAGGTACGAGCTCTCCGGGGGTTGCCTTTGCTGAGGATCATGAACCGCCTTTTTTCACAGCAAGGAGGTGACGCGTATGTCTATGATTCAGGCCGACGGCCTGACCTTTTCCTACCCCGGCAGTCCCGACCCCGTGTTCGAGAACGTCTCGTTTCAGATCGACTCCGGCTGGCGACTGGGCCTGATCGGCCGGAACGGCCGGGGAAAGACCACCCTGATGCGGCTGCTGATGGGGGAATATCCCCACGAGGGCAGTCTCGTTTCCTCGGAGGTCTTCGACTACTTCCCCAGTCCCGTCCGGTCGCCGGACCGGCTGACGGCGGAGGTGCTGGAGGACCTCTGCCCGGAGGCGGAGGGCTGGCGCTTTCCCAAGGAGCTGGGCCTCCTGGGGGTGGAGGAGGAGGCCCTGTGGCGGCCCTTCTCCACCCTCTCCAACGGGGAGCGGACCAAGGCCCTCCTGGCGGCCCTGTTCCTCCGGGAGGGGCGCTTCCCCCTCATTGACGAACCCACCAACCACCTGGACGCCCAGGGGCGGGCGCTGGTTTCCGCCTACCTCCGGCGGCAGCGGGGCTTTATCCTGGTGTCCCACGACCGGCGCTTCCTGGACGGCTGCGTGGACCACATCCTGGCCTTGAACCGGGCGGACATTCAGGTACAGGCGGGGAACTACAGCTCCTGGAGGGAGAACTTCGACCGGGTGCAGCAGTTCGAGGAGGCCAAGGACGAACGCCTCCGGAAGGACGTGCGGCGGCTCCAGCAGGCCGCCCGGCGGACCTCCGTCTGGTCCGACCGGGTGGAGGCGTCCAAGATTGGCGCCTATGACAAGGGCTTCGTGGGCCACAAGTCCGCCAAGATGATGAAGCGGGCCAAGGCCCTGGAGGCCCGGCAGGAGAAGGCCCTGGAGGAAAAGCAGGGACTGCTCCAGAACCGGGAGGCCGTGGAGGCGCTGAAACTCTCCCCCCTGGCCCACCATGCAAGGCGCCTGGTCTCCTGTTCGGACCTGACCCTGTGGTACGGGGAGCGGAAAGTCTGCGGGCCTCTGCGCTTCGCGGTGGAGCAGGGAGAGCGGGCGGCCCTGGAGGGCCCGAACGGCAGCGGGAAGAGCAGCGTTTTAAAGCTTCTGCTGGGGCAGGAGATCCGCCATGATGGAGAGCTGTCCCTGGCCCCGGGCCTGAAGGTCTCCTATGTGCCCCAGGACACCTCCTTTCTCCGGGGCCCCCTGGGGGACTTCATCCTGGAGCGGGGGATCGACGAGAGCCTGTTCAAGGCCATTTTGCGGAAGCTGGGCTTTTCCCGGGAGCAATTCGGCCGGAACCTGGAGGACTTCTCCGGCGGGCAGAAGAAAAAGGCCCTCATCGCCGCCAGCCTCTGCGAACAGGCCCACCTGTATGTCTGGGACGAACCGCTGAACTTCGTGGACATCGACTCCCGCCTCCAGATCGAGGAGCTGCTGAAAAACTTCGCCCCCACCATGATCTTCGTGGAGCACGACCGGGCCTTTCGGGAGGCTATCGCCTCCCGGGTGATTTCCCTATGAGGGAAATCACTTTGATTAAAATGGTGCGGGGAACCCCTCTGGGGTTCCCCGCCCTACACCCCTCCTTCCCGTCGCGGAAATCCGGTTCCAGGGTCACTGTTCAAATCAGCGCCACGATCAGCCACAAAAGGCCGATGGCCGCCGCGCCCATGAGGGTGTAGACCGCCGGGCTCAGGTCCCTCCAGGCCCGGCTGAACTTCCCGTGGTCTCCCCCGGCGTAGTTCCGGGCCACCCGGCGGGCCTCCTCCACCAGCTCCCGGGAGGTGACCCCCTCCCCGGCGGCGTCGTTCCGCACGATGAAGATCGCCTGCTCGAAAAACCGCTGGTCCGGGGAGTCCACCACGACCACCCGTCTGGAAATACCTTTTACCATCTTGTGTATCTGCCTCCTGCAAATTGATACTTCCAGTTTTCCAGCAGCGGGGGAAATTTATACCTGGAACGGAAAAAGAGGAGAGGCGGTTTTCCGCCTCTCCTCCGCGCTCATTTCATCAGCTCGTACATAACCGCCTTGATGGTGTGCATCCGGTTCTCCGCCTCGTCGAAGACAATGGACTGGGGGGACTCGAAGACCTCGTCCGTCACCTCCATGGCCTCCCGGCCGAAGCGCTCGCCCATCTCTTTGCCCACCTGGGTCTTGTGGTCATGGTAGGCGGGGAGGCAGTGCATGAAGCGGCACTGGGGGCCCGCCGCGTCCATCAGGGTCTTGGTCACCTGATAGGGCCCCAGGGCGGCGATGCGCTCCTCCCAGACCCCCACCGGTTCGCCCATGGAGACCCAGACGTCGGTGTAAAGGACATCGGCGTTTTGAACCGCTTCCATGGGGTCCGAAAGGAATTCCAGAACCGCGCCGGTCTCCTTGGCGACGGCCTGGCAGGTGTCAATCAGGGCCTGGTCCGGCATGTACGCCTTCGGGGCGCAGGCCACGAAGTGCATGCCCATCTTGGCGCAGCCCACCATGAGGGAGTTGCCCATGTTGAACCGGGCGTCCCCCAGGTAAACCAGCTTCACGCCCTTCAGCTTCCCGAAGTGCTCCTGAACCGTCAGGAAGTCCGCCAGGATCTGGGTGGGGTGAAACTCGTCGGTGAGGCCGTTGAACACGGGGACCCCGGCGTACCGCGCCAGCTCCTCCACGATGGCCTGGCCGAAGCCCCGGTACTCGATGCCGTCGTACATCCTCCCCAGCACCCGGGCGGTGTCGGCGATGGACTCCTTTACGCCGATCTGGGAGCCGGTGGGCCCCAGGTAGGTGCTGCCCATACCCAGATCCTGGGCCGCCACCTCAAAGGCGCAGCGGGTCCGGGTGGAGGTCTTCTCAAAAATCAGGGCCACGTTTTTCCCCTCCAGATACCTGTGGGGAACGCCCGCCTTTTTCTTGGCTTTCAGATCCGCCGCCGTGTCCAGGAATTGCTGAATCTCCGCCGGGGTAAAGTCCAGCAGCTTTAAAAAGTGTTTTCCCATCTCGTCCTCTCTTTCTCTCAGCCGAGGGTTTTCTTCATGATCGCCAGGCCCTTGTCCATCTCGTCCCTGGTGATGACCAGGGGCGGCAGCAGCCGCATGCCCGGCCCGGCGGTGAGGATCAGCAGACCGTTTTCGATGAGCTTGCCCGCAATCTCCTTGTTGGTCCAGCCTTCGTGAACCTCAATGCCGATCATCAGCCCCAGGCCCCTCGTATGCCCGAAGCAGGGGAGGTTCAGCGCCTCAATGCCCTGCCGGAGATACGCGCCCTTCTCCCGGACCTCGTTCAGGAACTCGTCGCTGAGGGTCTCCTGAACCACCAGGCCCGCGGCGGCGCAGACGGGGTTGGCGCCAAAGGTCGTGGCGTGCATCCCCGGGCCCAGCACGTCTTTGCACTTCTCATTGGCCAGGATGCCGCTCATGGGCAGGCCCCCGGCGATGCCCTTGGCAAAGCTGGCCACGTCGGGCAGCAGGTCATACTGCTGGAAGGCAAACAGCGTCCCCGTCCGGCCCACGCCGGTCTGGACCTCGTCCACCAGGAGGAGCCAGTCCCGCTCCGCGCAGAGGGCCTCCACGGCCTTTACATAGTCCTTGTCCAGCGGCAGCACGCCGCCCTCTCCCTGGACCAGCTCCACCATGACGGCGCAGACGTCGCCCTGGTCCTGGGCTTTTAACGCCTCCAGGTCGTTGGCCGGGGCGTAGCGGAAGCCCTCGGTAAAGGGGAAGAAGTAGTTGTGGAACACGTCCTGGCCCGTGGCCTTCAGGGTGGTGATGGTCCGGCCGTGGAAGGAGTTTTTCAGGGTGACGATGGTGCTGCGGCCCTGGCCGTACTTGTCGAAGCTGTACTTCCGGGCCAGCTTGATCATGCCCTCGTTGGCCTCGCCGCCGCCGTTGGCGAAAAAGACGGCGCTCTCCCCGGTGCGCTTGCAGAGAATCTCCGCCAGTTTGGCCGGGGGCTCGGTGTAAAAGAGGTTGGACACATGGCCCAGCTTCTTCGCCTGGTCCGCGATGGCCTCCGCCCAGGGCTGGTTTCCATAGCCCAGGGCGGTGACGCCGATGCCGCTGGTGAAGTCGATGTATTCCCGGCCCTCGGGATCGTAGAGGGTAGCCCCCTCCCCGTGGTCTAAAGCCACGGGGAAGCGGCCGTAGGTATTCATAATGTACTGCCGGGTCAGGCTCTTGATGGCTTCGGAAGTCATGCGGTCTCCTCCTTTTTCATCATGGTGCCGATGCCCTCGTCGGAGAGCAGCTCAATGAGGATGGAATGGGGGATGCGGCCGTCCAGGATATGAACCCGCTCCACTCCGCCGTGGATGGCGTCCACGCAGCACTGCATCTTGGGGATCATGCCGCCGGAGATGACCCCCTCCTCCACCAGGGCCGGCACCTCTCCGGTGCGGACCACGTGGATGAGGGTGTTTTCGTCCTTGGGGTCCCGGAGGAGCCCCCGGACGTCGGTGAGCAGGATCAGCTTCTCCGCCCCCAGGGCCTCCGCCAGCTTGGCGGCGGCAGTGTCCGCGTTGATGTTGTAGGCGGTGTCCGCGTCCACTCCCTGGGCCACGGTGGACACCACGGGGGTATAGCCGGTCTGGAGGGCGTTTTCCACCGTGTGGGGGTTCACGGCGGTGATGCTTCCAACCAAACCGTATTTCTCGTCCAGCCGCTCCGCCTGGAACAGCTGCCCGTCCAGTCCGCAGAGGCCCACGGCCCGGCATCCCAGGCGGTTCAGCTGAGCGACCAGGTCCTTGTTGACCTTGCCGCAGAGGATGGCCTGGACCACGTCCATGGTGGTGGCGTCGGTGTACCGGAGGCCGTCCACAAACCTGGATTCGTGGCCAATCATCTTCAGCATGGCGGAAATCTCCGGGCCGCCGCCGTGGACCACCACCACCCGGATACCCACCAGGTTTAAAAGCACGATGTCCGTCATGACGGAGCGGCGGAGGGTGTCGGAGGTCATGGCGTTGCCGCCGTATTTGACCACGATGGTCTTGCCGGTAAATTTCTGAATATAGGGCAGGGCCTCGATCAGGGTCTGGGCCTGCTGTTCATGGGAAGACATTCTGTCCGCCCCCTTTTACGTTCTGTAGTCGCCGTTGATTTTGATATAGTCGTAGGTGATGTCGCAGCCCCAGCAGGTGCAGTCCCCGGAGCCCTCGCCCATGGCGATGTTGATTTCCACGTCGTGCTCCGTCAGAATCTTCTTGGCAAGGTCCTCGTCAAAGTCCAGGCCCCGGCCGTCGGCGCAGACCTGAATGTCCCCGGCGGCGCTGGCGAAATGGACGGACACCTTCTCCGGATCAAACTCCTCCCCGGAGTAGCCCACGGCGCAGAGAACCCTCCCCCAGTTGGCGTCCGCGCCGAAGATGGCCGCCTTGGTCAGCGTGGAGGAGACCACAGACTTGGCGATGGTCTCCGCGCTCTGCTCGGATTTCGCCCCTTGGACGGTGCAGGTGATCAGGTGCCGGGCCCCCTCGCCGTCGGAGGCCATCTCCCTGGCAAGCTCGGTGCACAGGGCCTTCAGGGCCGTCAGGAACGCGTCGTAGTCCGGGCCCTCGGCGGTAATGGTCTCATTTCCCGCCAGGCCGTTGGCCAGGACGCAGCAGGTGTCGTTGGTGGAGGTGTCCCCGTCCACGCTGATGCGGTTGAAACTGACCCGCGCCGTCTCCAGCAGGGCGGCTTTGATCATTTCCGGAGAAATGGCGCAGTCGGTGGTGAGGAAGCAGAGCATGGTGCCCATGTTGGGGTGGATCATGCCGCTGCCCTTGGCAACACCGCCCAAGCGTACCGTTTTGCCCCCCACGGTGGTCTCCACTGCCGCTTCTTTTTTCATGGTATCCGTGGTCATGATGGCATGGCCCGCCGCGTCGCTGGCCTCCGCGGACCGCTCCAGGGCGGCGCAGAGGGCCGGGACGGCGGCCTCAATGGCCTCCACGTTGATCCGCTGACCGATGACGCCGGTGGAGCTCACCAGCACGTCCTCCGGCTTGCAGCCCAGGGCCTTCGCCGCCGCGGCGCACATGCGCTCCGCGTTTTCCTCCCCCTGGGGGGCGCAGGCGTTGGCGTTTCCGCTGTTGGCTATGATGGCCCGGGCCTTCCCGTCCGCCAGGTGCCCCAGGTCCACGTGGATGGGAGCGGCCTTGACGACGTTTTTCGTGAACACCGCCGCCGCCGCGCAGTCCACATCGGAGACGATGAGGGCTACGTCCTTCTTCCATTCCGCGTGGGTCTTGACCCCCGCGTGGACGCCCGCCGCCCGGAAGCCCTGGGCGGCGCAGACGCCGCCTTCAATGAAGTTCAGCATATCCGTTCCTCGTACTTTCTCAGAGTTCCAGGCCCGCGGTTTCCTCGAAGCCCAGCATCAAATTCATATTCTGCACCGCCGCGCCGCTGGCGCCCTTGCCCAGGTTGTCGAACAGGGCGGTGACGGTGGAGCGCTGGCGGTTCCCCTCTACGATCAGGGACAGGCTGTCGCTGCCCGCCAGGGTGTTGGCCGCCAGCATGGTTCCCTCCCACGCGGCGGACACCCGGACCGCGGCGGAGCCCCGGTAGTGCTCCGTCAGGGCGCGGGTCAGCGTCTCCCGGTCCAGGAACAGGGGAACCGTCGCGGCCATGCCCTTGTAATAATCCGCCACAATGGGGGAAAACACCGGGGGAGCCGTCAGGCCGCAAATCTTCTGCATTTCCGGCAGGTGCTTGTGCTCCTGGGTCAGGCCGTAAATGCGGGGACTGTCCAGCGCCGGTTCCCGTTCTGCATCCTCGTACTGGGCGATCATCTTCTTCCCGCCGCCGGAGTACCCGGTGAGGGAGAAGCAGCTCAGCGCCGCGTCCCGGGGAATCAGACCCATTTGAACCAGGGGATAGACGATGGAGATAAACCCCGTGGCGTGACAGCCCGGATTCGCCACCCGCTTGGAGGTGCGGATCGCCTCCCGGCGCTCCGGCGACAGTTCCGGGAACCCGTAGGCCCAACCCTCCGCCGTCCGGTGGGCGGTGGAGCAGTCGATGACCCGGGTATGGCCGTTGTCAATCAGGCTCACCGCCTCCACGGCGGCGGCGTCCGGCAGGCAGAGGAACACCAGGTCCGCCGCGTTGAGGAATTTCTTCCGCTCCGCCGGGTCCTTGCGCCTCTCCTCGTCGATGAGGAGCAGCTCGATGTCCTCCCGGGCCGCCAGCCGGTCGTAGATCTGGAGGCCGGTGGTGCCCTCCTTGCCGTCGATATAGACCTTTGGTCTCATGGGACCGCCTCCCTTTTATTTGCGCCTGGCCTGGACGAACGCCTCGATCTCCTCGATCTGCCGGGCCGTCTCCTCCTCCGCCGGGCCGCCGAAGCTCCGCCGGAGGGCCATGCAGTTCTCCAGCTTCAGCGCCTCGTAGACGTCCTCCCCGAACAGGGGAGAGACGGCTGCCAGCTCCTCCAAGGTCAGCTCCTCCAGAGTTTTCCCCTGGGCGGTACAGGATGCCACCAGCTGCCCCGTGGCGGTGTAGGCGTCCCGGAAGGGCATGCCCTTCTTGGTCAGGTAGTCGGCGCAGTCCGTGGCGTTGATGAAGCCCCGGCCCGCCGCTTTGCGCATGTTCTCCGGAAGAACCGTCATGGTGTCCAGCATGCCCGTGAACACCGGGAGACACTGCTCCACCGTGTCCAGGGCGTCAAACACCGGTTCCTTGTCCTCCTGCATGTCTTTGTTATAGGCCAGGGGCAGGCCCTTCATCACGGTCAGAAGGCCCATCAGGTCCCCATAGACCCGGCCCGTCTTGCCCCGGACCAGCTCCGCCATGTCCGGGTTCTTCTTCTGGGGCATGATGCTGGAGCCTGTCGAGTAGGCCTCGTCCAGCTCCACAAACTTGAACTCCCAGCTGCACCAGAGAATGACCTCCTCGGCAAAGCGGCTGAGGTGCATCATCAAAATAGACAGATCGCTTAAAAGCTCCAGGGCGTAGTCCCGGTCGGATACGCCGTCCATGGAGTTGCCGCAGGGGCGGTCAAAGCCCAGGGCCGCCGCCGTCTGCCAGCGGTCGGTGGGGTACGTGGTCCCCGCCAGGGCCCCGGAGCCCAAGGGACACTCGTTCAGCCGCTTTCGGCAGTCCTCCAGCCTCGTCACGTCCCGGGAGAACTGGGCGGCGTAGGCCAGCAGGTGCTGGGCGAAGGACACGGGCTGGGCCCGCTGCAAATGGGTATAGCCCGGCATGACCGTGCCCTGGTGCTGTTTCGCCTGGGCGCAGAGGACCTTCTCCAAGTCCAGCAGCTGTCCAATGACGGTCCCAATCTCTTTCCGCACGTACAGCCGGAAGTCCAGAGCCACCTGGTCGTTCCGGGAGCGGGCGGTGTGGAGGCGCTTCCCCGCCTCGCCGATCCGAGCCGTCAGCAGGGCCTCGATGTTCATGTGGATGTCCTCGCCCTCGGGGGAGAACTCCACCTTCCCCGCCTCGATGTCCAAGAGAATCTCCTGGAGGCCCTTCTGGATCGCGTCCTTGTCCGCCTGGGAGATGATCCCCTGGGCCGCCAGCATCTCCGAATGGGCCATGCTCCCCTGGATATCCTCCCGGTAGAGCCGCTGGTCGAAGTGAATGGAGGACTGGAAGTCGTTGGCCAGGGAATCCGTCTCCTTGCTGAACCGTCCGCCCCAAAGTTTCATGGTCTTTGCTCCTCTTTAATTACAGTTTTCCCTGCTCCCGCAGCGCGAGAACAGTGTCCGGCAGGCCCCACAGGTTAATGAAGCCCGTGGCGTTAGTCTGGTCATAGGCGCTCTCGTTGAAAGTTACCAGCTCCTCGGAGTACAGGCTCTCGGGAGAGGTGATGCTGGCCGTGATCATGTTGCCCTTGTAGAGTTTCAGCTTCACAGAGCCCGTCACGTGCTCCTGGGTCTTGTCGGCGAAGGCGCTCAGCGCCTCCCGCAGGGGGGTGAACCACTTGCCGTTATACACCAGGTCCGCGAAGTCCACCGCCAGCTTGCTCTTCATGTGGGCGGTGTCCTTGTCCACGGTTATCATCTCCAGGCACTGGTGGGCCTTATATAAGATCGTACCGCCCGGGGTCTCGTAGACGCCCCGGTCCTTCATACCCACCAGCCGGTTCTCCACGATGTCCAGCAGGCCGATGCCGTTCTCCCCGCCCAGCTTATTGAGCTTGCGGATGATGTCGCTGGCCTTCATCTTTTCCCCGTCCACGGCCACGGGTACGCCCTTCTCAAAGTCGATGGTCACATAGGTGGGAGCGTCCGGCGCGGCGATGGGGCTCACACCCATCTCCAAAAAGCCCTCCTTCTCATACTGGGGCTCGTTGGCGGGGTCCTCCAGGTCCAGGCCCTCGTGGCTCAGGTGCCAGAGGTTCTTGTCCTTGGAGTAGTTGGTCTCCCGGCTGATTTTCAGGGGGACCTTGTGGGCCTCGGCGTAGTCGATCTCCTCGTCCCGTCCCTTGATGTCCCACTCCCGCCAGGGGGCGATGATGGTCATGTCCGGCGCGAAGTGCTTGATGGCCAGCTCAAACCGCACCTGGTCGTTGCCCTTGCCGGTGCAGCCGTGGGCAATGGCATCCGCCCCCTCGGCCTTGGCGATCTCCACCAGCTTCCGGGCGATGATGGGCCGGGCGAAGGCCGTGCCCAGCAGGTACTGCTCGTAGCTGGCCCCCATTTTCAGGGAGGGGATGATGACCTCATCCACCATCTCGTCGGTGAGGTCCGCGATGTACAGCTTGCTGGCCCCGGTCTTGAGAGCCTTTTCCTCCAGGCCGTCCAGCTCCTGCTCCTGGCCCACGTCCCCGGCCACGGCGATGATCTCCACGTCGCCGTAGTTCTCCTTCAGCCAGGGGATGATGATGGATGTATCCAGCCCGCCGGAATAGGCGAGGACGACTTTCTTGATGTTCTTCTTCATAACTGCGCCTCCATTGTTTTTCATGGTGAAAGAATTATACAACCTCAATGAATATTTATGCAATTGGCGGAATGCACAAGAATGCCGTCGGGAGGGCGGCAAATTTTGCCGGGGATTCTTGCCGTATCTGCCGAAATCTGACATAGTGTTTCCGCTGTCCTCCTGGCAACGGGGAGGAGGTGAATACCATGCTCAGCATTACCACCAGTTTCCGTGTGCCTCTAGCCGCGGGCATTGACTGTTCCTCCTGTGTTACATTTTTTGTTTGGAGGGTGTGAAAAAAACTCTTGACATCCGCCGTTCTTAAAAAAAGAGGAAATCCAGCAAAATTTCTCTTGACACGGGGCTGATTTTCAAGTATTATTTATGGGCATGCGGCGGAGAGGACATCCTCTGCGCCCGCCACCGCGATGAACCGGGAGATTGCTCGAAAGAGGTAACTTCCGGGGAGTATGTCCGATAATCGGGCGGCTGAGAAAGGTCTGACCGCGAGCGTAGATCGCCGCGCCATGACGGAACCGGCCTGCTTTGCGCCGGGTTTTTTCATGAGCCGGAATGATACGCACGGTTGAGCGGACAGAAAAATTTCTCTCGCCGTACGGAATCGACGCCTATTAAAAACCGTACGAATTAGGAGGAACCCGAACATGGCACAGAAGGAAAAGATCCGCATCCGCCTGAAGGCGTATGACCACCAGGTGATCGACCAGAGCGCGGAAAAGATCGTGGAGACCGCCAAGCGCACCGGCGCGGAAGTCTCCGGCCCCATCCCCCTGCCCACCAAGAAGGAGATCATCACCATCCTGCGCTCCGTCCACAAGCACAAGGACAGCCGGGAGCAGTTCGAGCGCCGGACGCACAAGCGGCTCATCGACATCGCCAAGTCCTCCCCCAAGACCGTGGAGGCCCTGATGGCCCTGGAGCTCCCCGCCGGCGTGGAGATTGAGATCAAGCTGTAAGGCCCCATTTCATTTGTTGAACCGCAGTCTGCCGCCGTATCGAGGCAGACGGGTCAAGTTGGCCGAGCAACGGTTCCCAATGGCCGCCTCGCCCAACCAATAACCTTAATTTAAGGAGGAACCTACATGAAAGCGATCATCGGCAAAAAAGTGGGCATGTCCCAGATTTTTGACGAGAACGGCCATGTGATCCCCGTCACGGTCATCGAGGCGGGCCCCTGCGTGGTCGTGCAGAAGAAGACGGCTGAGAAGGACGGCTACGAGGCCGTGCAGCTGGGCTTCGAGGACATTGCGGAGCGCAAGCTCACCAAGCCCGAGCTGGGCCACCTGAACAAGGCGGGCGTGGCGCCCAAGAAGCACCTGAAGGAGTTCGACCTGGAGAACGCCGCCGAGCTGAACGTGGGCGACATCGTCAAGGCCGACACCTTCGCCGCCGGGGACTTCGTGGATGTCACCGGCACCAGCAAGGGCCACGGCTTCCAGGGCGTGGTCAAGCGCCACGGCGCGGCCGTGAAGCGCAACACCCACGGCGGCGGCCCCGTTCACCGTCACCAGGGCTCCCTGGGCGCGGGTACGACCCCGGGCCGCATCATGAAGGGCCGCGACGGCGCGGGCCACATGGGCGTGGACCAGGTCACCGTTCAGAACCTCTCCGTCGTCAAGGTGGACCCCGAGCTGAACATGCTGGTGGTCTGCGGCGCGGTGCCCGGCCCCAAGGGCGGGCTGGTGACCATCAAGTCCACCGTCAAGGTCCACAAGGTCAAGCAGGCCGGCGCGGACATCAGCAAGAACCCGCAGAAGGCTTCCGGCCGCAACCCGCAGAAGGCCTCCGCCAGAAGCAAGTGAGAAAGGGGTGCTGAGTAAATGTCTACTGTGAAAGTGTTAAACATGGCCGGCGCGGAAGTCGGCACTGTGGAACTGAACGACGCGATCTTCGGCATTGAGCCCAACGAGTCCGTCGTCCACGAGGTCGTGAAGAATCACCTCGCCAACTGCCGTCAGGGCACCCAGAGCGCCCTGACCCGCGCGGAGGTCTCCGGCGGCGGCAGGAAGCCCTGGCGCCAGAAGGGCACGGGCCACGCCCGCCAGGGCAGCACCCGGGCTCCCCAGTGGACCCACGGCGGCATCGTCTTCGCGCCGAAGCCCCGGAGCTACCGCTATGTGCTGAACAAGAAGGTCCGCCGCCTGGCGCTGAAGTCCGTCCTCTCCGCCAAGGCCCAGGAGGGCCAGCTGGTGGTCATCGACTCCATCAAGCAGGAGAACATCAAGACCGCCGAGTTCCGCAAGTTCCTGGACGCCGTCAAGGTCGACGGCAAGGCCGTGGTGGTGACCCCCGCCATGGACGAGACCATCGTCAAGAGCGCCCGGAACCTGCCCGGCGTGCTGACCACCCCCGCGGCGCAGCTGAATGTCTATGACATCGTCAACGCCAAGTACCTGGTGGTGGATCAGGCCGCCCTCGCCAAAATCGAGGAGGTGTACGCGTAATGACCGCATACGATATCGTGATCCGCCCCATCATCACCGAGCGGGCCATGGCCGGAGCCGCCGATAAGAAGTACGTCTTCGAGGTGGCCAAGGACGCCGGCAAGGTGGAGATCAAGAAGGCCGTGGAGGAGATCTTCGGCGTGAAGGTCGCCGCCGTCAACACCCTGACGGTTCCCGGCAAGGAAAAGCGCATGGGCGCGGGCCGTCCCGGCATGACAAAGACCTGGAAGAAAGCCTACGTCCAGCTGACCCCCGATTCCAAGACCATCGAGTTCTTCGAAGGCATGGTCTGATTCCAGGGAAGGAGAGAATGAGAAATGTCTATTAAAACTTTTAAGCCGACGACTCCCTCCCGGCGTCAGATGACGGTCTCCGGATTCGACGGCATCGACAAGAAGGCCAAGCCCGAGCCCAAGCTCACCGAGACCCTGAAGAAGAGCGCGGGCCGCAACAGCTACGGCCGCATCACCGTCCGCCACCGCGGCGGCGGCAACAAGCGCAAGTACCGCGTCATCGACTTCAAGCGCGATAAGCACGATTGCTTCGCCACCGTCCTCCGCCTGGAGTACGACCCCAACCGCTCCGCCAACATCGCCCTCCTGGAGTATGAGGACGGCGAGCGCCGCTACATTCTGGCCCCTGTGGGCCTGAAGGCCGGCGACAAGGTGGAGTCCGGCGAGAAGGCCGATATCAAGGAGGGCAACGCCCTGCCTCTGGCCAACATCCCCGTGGGCACCATGATCCACAACATTGAGCTCCACCCCGGCAACGGCGCCCAGCTGGTGCGCTCCGCCGGCACGGCCGCTCAGCTCATGGCCAAGGAGGGCGGCGACGCCCAGATCCGCATGCCCTCCGGCGAGGTCCGGATCGTCCGTACCAACTGCATGGCCACCATCGGCCAGGTGGGCAACATCGACCACGCCAACATCAACATCGGCAAGGCGGGCCGCAAGCGCCACATGGGCTGGCGCCCGACGGTCCGGGGCTCCGTCATGAACCCCTGCGACCACCCCCACGGCGGCGGCGAGGGCCGCGCCCCGGTCGGCCGTCCCGGCCCTGTGACCCCCTGGGGCAAGCCGGCTCTGGGCTACAAGACCCGGAAGAAGAAGAACCCCACCAGCAAATTCATCGTCAAGCGCCGCAACGAGAAGTAAGGGAGGCAGATGAAACATGAGCAGATCCATTAAGAAAGGCCCGTACGTTGCCCCCGAGCTCCTGAAGCGGGTCGAGGAAATGAACGCGAAGAACGAGAAGAAGGTCCTCAAGACCTGGAGCCGCAGCTCTACCATCTTCCCCTCCTTCGTGGGCCACACCATCGCCGTGCATGATGGCCGGAAGCACGTGCCCGTCTATATCCAGGAGGATATGGTCGGCCACAAGCTGGGTGAGTTCGCCCCCACCCGCACCTTCCGCGGACACCGGAAGGACTGAGTTGAAGGAGGATGCAGAACATGGAAAATAAAGTTGCGAAGGCCTATCTGCGCTACGTCCGCATCGCCCCCCGGAAGGTCCAGATCGTCTGCGACCTGATCCGCGGCAAGGACGCGGGCAGCGCCATGGCCATCCTGATGCAGACCCCCAAGGCTGCCTCCGAGCCCCTGCAGAAGCTGCTGAAGAGCGCCGTTGCCAACGCCGAGAACAACTTCGGCATGGACCCCGCCAAGCTGGTGGTGTCCGAGGTGTACGCCACGCCCGGCCCCATCCTCAAGCGGATGATGCCCCGGGCCCAGGGCCGCGCCTACCGTATCAACAAGCGCACTTCTCACGTCACCCTGGCTGTGGCGGAAAAGGCATAAGAGGGAGGAGAACCGTTTATGGGACAGAAAGTCAATCCCCACGGCCTGCGCGTGGGCGTTATCAAGGACTGGGATTCCCGCTGGTACGCCAGTGACGAGAAGGTCGGCGACCTGATCGTGGAGGACCAGAAGATCCGCAAGTACCTGAAAAAGACCCTGTACGGCGCCGGCGTGCCCAAGATCGAGATCGAGCGCAGCGGCGACGTGGTGACGGTCTTCCTGCACTGCGCCCGGCCCGGCATGGTCATCGGCAAGGGCGGCGAGCAGATCGAGCAGTACCGCCTGGCCGTGGAGAAGCTGGTGGGCAAGAAGGTCCGCCTGAACATCGTCGAGGTCCGCAACCCCGACATGAACGCCCAGCTGGTGGCGGAGAACATCGCCCAGCAGCTGGAAAAGCGCATCTCCCACCGCCGCGCCATGAAGAACGCCATGGCCCGGGCCATGCGGGCCGGCGCCAAGGGCATCAAGACCTGCTGCTCCGGCCGCCTGGGCGGCCGCGAGATCGCGGGCGTGGAGCACTATCACGAGGGGACCATCCCCCTGCAGACCATCCGCGCCGACATCGAGTACGGCTTCGCGGAGGCCGCCACCACCTTCGGCCGCATCGGCGTGAAGGTGTGGATTTACAAGGGCGAGGTGCTGAGCCAGACCCTGCGCACCACCCCCCGCACCATGGACACCTCCAAGCCCTATCAGGAGCGCCGGGAGCGTCGTCCCCGCCGCGACGGCGACCGCCGGGGCGGCTTCAACCGGGACCGTCAGGGCGGCGGCGGCTTTAACCGCGGCCCCGGCGGCGGACGGC
>JAETSB010000023.1 GCA_021769865.1 Oscillospiraceae bacterium | reverse complement strand
GATTCCGAGTGCATCATCGCGGTGAACAAGAACGACACGGCTCCCATCTTCGAGATCGCGGACTACGGCATCTGCGGCGACCTGTTCAAGGTGACCCCGCTGCTGACCGAGGCCATCCGCGCCGCCAAGGCCGCGAAGTAATGCTTCTCCCCTGAAATTATTATACCCCCCCGAGGCTCTTGCGTTGTAAGGGTCCGAGCGGTGGAATACCGAATTAACTATTTTGGAACCAAAGGGGCTCGTCTGACTTTTTCAGACGAGCCCCTGATTTGTGTATCGCATCAAACAAATTCAAGCTTTCTTTCCGCTGGTTAAAGGTCAGCGGATTTTTTGCATCCCAGAGGACGCCAGGGGTATTTCCGTCAGAATTTCCAGAGGTTTTCATCATAAACAAGTATGCCGAACTGGGAATCCGCCAGCAGCACGAATTTAACGCTTTGCCCCTGGGCTTTGCGTTCAGCGATAGGCAGTTCGCCGGGATGATGAAAAATGACGAAGTTGACAGCAACATGTAGTTGCATTTCCGAGCCCTTTATGGTACTATTTTGATGCTAAAAAATGGGCATCCAAAAATCGTGACGGATCGATTGACAGGCCGTGCAATTGGATTTGCCGACAGGGAACAACGGAGGACGTCGCCCTATGCGAATGCGGAAAAAGAAAAACCTGATCCCCCGGATGGAGCGCTGCGCGGACCGGCTCATCCGGGACCCCTACGACCGCCCCGGCCATTGGCGGGAGCTGATGCCCCAGGCCCGGGAAGTCCATCTGGAGCTGGGCTGCGGCAAAGGCCGCTTCACCGCCGGAACTGCGGCGGCGGAGCCGGATGTGCTGTTTCTGGCGGTGGAAATCGTGCCCGACGCCATGGTGGTGGCCATGGAGCGCTGCGTCAACGCAGGGCTCGGCAACGTCTGGTTTATCAGCGCCAACGCGGACCAGCTTCCCTATTTCTTCGCCCCCGGCGAGGTGGACCGCATCTATATCAACTTCTGCGACCCCTGGCCCAGCGGCCGCCACGCCAAGCGGCGGCTGACCCACGGGAACTTTTTGAAGCTCTACCGGCAGGTCCTGAAACCGGGCGGGCAGATCCACTTCAAGACGGACAACCAGCCCCTCTTCGAGTTCTCCGTGGAGGAGCTGCCTCAGTTCGGCTTTCAGCTGTCGGAGGTCACCAGGAACCTCCATGAACACGGCCCCGTGGGGGTCATGACGGACTACGAGGCCAAGTTCTTCGGCCTGGGCCAGCCCATCAACCGCTGCGTGGGCACCATGGTGGAGTGGGAAGAGCCCTTCCCCTCCAGCCGGAAGGTGCTCAAAAATCGCTGGCTGGACGCCTTCGCCGAGGGCGCTTCGGAAGAGGACCTGGGAAAGCGGGTTCTGGCGGAGGGGAATTACCTCTGGCATCTGTTCTCCTGGAAGCTGGTTCCCTGTCTGGAGGGGGATGCCGCCAGGCAGGCCCTGGCGGAGGTGCCGGAGGAGACGGTCTATCTTTTCTATTATGAATATCCCCCGGAGGGGGTCCCTCTGTCCCAAGCCCTCTCCAAGGCGAAGGCCCTGGCCCTGCCGGAACCGGATACGCTGAACGGGGCGGACTGGTATCTGGTGGACAAGGACTTCACCTGGACCTACGTCCACACCCATGAGGCAAACTGCGGCCCCTACTTCTGCCGGGCCAAACAATAAGCCCGGCACACAAAAAAGGACTTCGGAAGTTCTTCCGAAGTCCTTTTCATTGTCCCAAAAACCAATTACGCCTTCTTGGCGATCTCGGTGAGCTGGGTGAAGGCGGCGGCGTCGCTGACGGCCAGCTCGGCCAGCATCTTGCGATTGATCTCCACGCCGGCGGTCTTCAGGCCGTGCATGAAGGTGGAGTAGTTCATCCCGTTCATCTTGCAGGCGGCGGAGATGCGGGTGATCCACAGGGAGCGGAAGTCCCGCTTCTTCAGCTTGCGGCCGGTGTAGGCGTAGCTCAGGGACTTCATCACGGCCTGGTTGGCCACGCGGAAGTGCTTGGACTTGGAGCCCCAGTAGCCCTTCGCCAGCTTCATGATCTTATTTCTTCTCTTGCGCGTCATCATCGCGCCCTTGACTCTAGCCATTGTTCAAAAGCCTCCTTTTCTTACTTGTAGGGGATCATCTTGCGGATCGCGTCCACGTTGGTGGCGTCGGCATAGCCGCCGGTGCGGAGGCGGCGGGTCCGCTTGGTGTCCTTCTTGGTCAGAATGTGGCTTTTAAACGCTTTGGCGCGCTTGACCTTACCGGTCTTGGTGAGGTTGAACCGCTTCTTGGCGCCGCTGTGGGTCTTCAGCTTCGGCATAGTGATTGACTCCTTCCGTGTTTTTGAACTTGCAGATTTTTTACTTGCCGGCCTTGGGCGAGAGGAAGATGGACATCATCCGCCCCTCCAGCTTGGCGGGCCGGTCCAGATTGGCAATGTCGGCGCACTGCTCGGCGAAGCGGGTCAGCAGGTCCCGCCCGATGTCGGTGTGCGCCATCTCGCGGCCGCGGAAACGAACAGAGACCTTGACCCGGTTGCCGTCGGCGATGAACTTCTGGGCATTCCGGAGCTTCGTGTTGAAGTCCCCGATGTCAATGCCCGGAGACATTCGAATCTCCTTGATCTCCACCACGTGCTGGTTCTTCCGGGCCTCTTTTTCCCGCTTGCTCTGCTCAAACCGGAACTTCCCATAGTTCATCAGCTTGCAGACCGGGGGTTTGGCCTGGGGCGAGATCTTGACCAAGTCCAGATTCTGTTCCTCGGCGATGCGCAGGGCCTGTGCGGGCGCCATAATGCCAAGCTGCTCGCCCGCGGAGCCGATCAGCCGGATCTCCTTGTCGCCGATGCTCTCATTCAGTTCATGCACTTGCTTACTAATGGTCAAAGCACCTCCATCCTAAAAATCACAAAACGCGGACACCGCAAGGCATCCGCGCGACAACGAACTGCCGGGACCGGCAGCTCGGGAAACTCGTTCTTGACCTCTTCGCGGACGCGCTGGAGGTGAGGCGGATGCAGTCAGCCTTCTTTGTTTTGCCAAGTCAGTATATCAGTCTCCGGCCCGTTTGTCAACAAAGATTTTTCTTATTCTTGAATAATTTTCAAATCCGGCGGCAAGAATAACTCCTGAACTCACTGGAGGGTGTCTTCAAGCCGGCGGAGCGCCGGACGTTCAGTCGGTTTGAAGATGCCCTCCGGGGCCGAAAGGAGGTGTTCTCAATGGAGAACCGGAACAATCAGAACGAACGTGAGCAGAATCAGCAGAACAACCAGAAGGAGCAGCGCCAGAACCAGAAGGAGAACCGCAAGTAAGCTCCTCTTTTCCAGAACAGGAGGCAGGTCGAAGACCTGCCTCCTGTTTTTTTACGCCTCTTCTTCCCGCTCCGGCGGGAGGCCCACTTCCGGCATCAGCTCCCGGTCCACGATCCGGAGCATCTCCTCCAGCTTCCCGCACTCCTCCGGGGTGAAGCGGGCGGCCACGCGGTCCATCACCGTCTCGATGTAGCTGCGGGACACGTTGTAGTAGTCGATATACTTCTGGGTGACCTCCAGGTGGTACTCCCGGCGGTCGCTGGCGGACTGGACCTTGCGGACATAGCCCTTCTTCACCAGGCTGTTCACCTTATAGGCCGCGTTGGGCGGGGAGATGCGCATGAAGCCGGCGAACTCGTTGATGGTCGGGCTGCCCAGGGCCTGGATGGACTCCATGCAGAAGGTCTCCACCGTGGTCAGGCTGGCCTCCCGGTCCTGGAAGCGCCGGAAGATCTCCTGGTAAAAGTGCAGCTTGAATTTTGAGTACACGTTGTTGAAGGCCTCCTCCAGCATCGCTCTTCCTCCTCCGGCGTCGATTCTGCCTCTATTATAACCGAAACAGCGGAAAAAGGCAACCGGGCAAACCTTATCCAATGGCAAAGGTCAGCTCCGCCATCACGGCGATCTCGCCGTCCACTCTGGCGGTGCACTCTCCCACGCCGACGGGACCCTTCTGCCGGGTCAGGCGGCACTCCAGCTCCACCACGTCCCCGGGGACCACCTGTCGCTTGAACCGGGCGTCCTTCACCCGGCCCAGGAAGGCCAGCTTTCCCCGGTTTTCCGGCAGGGCCAGCACCGCCACGCCCCCCACCTGGGCCATGGCCTCGATGAGGAGCACGCCGGGCATCACGTGCTTCTGGGGGAAGTGACCCTGGAAAAAGGGCTCGTTGACGGTGACGCACTTCACGCCCTTGGCCCATTGGCCCGGCTCCCCGTCCACAATCTTGTCCACCAGGGCGAAGGGGTAGCGGTGGGGCAGGATCTCGGCGATCTGGTTGGAATCATACTGCATGCCCATGCTTACGCCTCCCATCTCTTGAACAGCAGACAGCCGTTGTGCCCGCCAAAGCCCAGGGAGTTGGACAGGGCGCAGCGGATATCCGCCTCCCGGCCCTGGTTGGGTACGATGTCCAAATCGCACTCCGGGTCCGGGGTCCGGTAATTGATGGTGGCGGGGATGTATCCGTCCCGCAGGGCCAGGGCGGTGAACATGGCCTCCACGGCCCCCGCCGCCCCCAGCATGTGGCCGGTCATGGACTTGGTAGAGCTGACCGCCAGCTTATAGGCGTGGTCTCCAAACACCGACTTGATGGCGGCGGTCTCCCCGGCGTCGTTCAAGTGGGTGGAGGTGCCGTGGGCGTTGATGTAGTCCACTTCCTCCGGCTTCACGCCGCCGTCGGCCAAAGCCATGGCCATGGCGTCCGCGCCGCCGCTGCCGTCGGGCCGGGGGGCGGTCATGTGGTAGGCGTCGCAGGTGGCGCCGTAGCCGGCGATCTCCGCCACGATCCGTGCGCCCCGGGCCAGGGCGTGGTCCAGCTCCTCCAGCAGGAGGACACCCGCCCCCTCCCCCATGACGAAGCCGTTTCTCTCGGCGTCGAAGGGGATGGAGGCCCGGTTGGGGCTAGTTGCCTGAGACAGGGCCTTCATGGAGGTGAAGCCCCCCACCGCCAGGGGCGTCAGGGCCGCCTCCGCGCCGCCGCAGAGCATGACTTCGGCATAGCCGTCCCGGATGTAGCGGAAGGCGTCACCCACGGCGTTGGTCCCCCCGGCACAGGCGGTGACGGGGCAGGAGCACATTCCCCGGAAGCCCGCGTCGATGGCCACCCGCCCGGCGGCCATGTTGCAGATGCCCGTGGGGATGAAGAAGGGGGACACCCGGTCCCAGCCCCGGGCCAGCCCCCGGTCGTGCTCCTCCTCCGTGATGCCGATGCCGCCGATGCCGCTGGAGACAATGACGCCGCAGCGTTTGGGGTCGGCCTGTTCCATTTGGAAGCCGCCGTCCGCCAGGGCCTCCCGGGCGGCGGCCAGGGCAAACTGGGTAAAGCGGCCCATGCGCTTGGCCTCCGGCCTTCCAAAAAGGGCGTCGGGGTCAAAGTCCTTCACCTCGGCGGCCATCTGGACCTTCATCCCGGCGGGGTCATAGGCGGTGATGGGCCCGACGCCGCACACGCCCTCCCGGACGGCCCGCCAGCTCTCCCCGGCGGTGAGGCCCAGGGGCGTGACGGCCCCCAGACCGGTAATCACGACTCTCCGTCGTTCCATAGTCAAACCCTCCTCTTACATTGCCATGCCGCCGTCTACCGCCAGCACCTGGCCGGTGATATAGGCGGCGTCGTCGCTGGCCAGGAACGCCACGGCCCGGGCCACATCCTCCGGCGCGCCCAGGCGGTTCATGGGAATGCTCCCCTGGGCGGCGGCCCGGGCGGACTCGGACAGGGCCGCAGTCATGTCCGTCTCAATGAAGCCCGGGGCCACGGCGTTGACGGTCACGCCCCGGGATGCCAGCTCCTTGGCAAGAGATTTCGTCATACCGATCACCCCCGCCTTGCTGGCGGCGTAGTTCACCTGCCCGGCGTTGCCCCGGAGGCCCACCACGCTGCTCAGGTTCACGATACGGCCATAGCGCTGCTTCAGCATCAGCCGGGACACGGCCTTCATGCACAGGAAGGTCCCCTTCAGATTGGCGTTGACAACTAAGTCAAAGTCCGCCTCGCTCATGCGCATCAAAAGGTTGTCCCGGGTGATTCCGGCGTTGTTCACCAGAATGTCGATCCTTCCAAACGTCTCCAGAGCCGCCTTCACCAGTTCGTCCACCTGGACGGCGTCCGACACGTCGCAGCGGACCGCCAGGGCCCTGGCCCCCAGGGCCTCGATATCCCGGGCGGTCTCCCGGGCCGCCGCCTCGTTCCCGGCGTAGCAGAAAACCACGTTGGCCCCGCCCTTCGCCAGCTCCAGACAGACGGCCCGTCCCAGCCCGCGGCTTCCGCCGGTGACGATGGCGGTCTTTCCCTCAAATTTCATCATCCGTTCTCCTTACCCAGCCCCTCCAGGGCTTCCACGTCCCGAACCGTTTCCACGGCGTAAACCGGGAAGCCGGGGAGCGTTTTCTTTACAAAGCCGCTGAGGGCCCTGCCCGGGCCGATCTCCACCAGGGCGTCCAGGCCCAGCGCCGCCATGCGGCGAATGGAATCCTCCATGTAGACGCTGCTCCGGACCTGCCGGACCAGCAGGGCGGGAATGGAATCCTCCGCCCCCTTCTCCCGGCCCAGGCAGTTGAACAGGACGGGAATGCCCGGCGTTTCAAAGGAGACGCTTCGGAAATAGTCCTCCAGCGCCTCCCCGGCGGGCTTCATCAGGGGCGTGTGGAAGGGTCCGCTGACCTTCAGGGGCAGGCAGCGCTTCGCGCCCTTCTCCTTCGCCAGAAGCGCGGCCTTCTCCACCGCCGCCCTGTCGCCGCCGATGACCAATTGCCCGGGGCAGTTGTAGTTGGCGATGACCACGGTCCCCAGGTTCGCCGCCGCGTCGCAGGCAGCCCGGAGGGGCTCCCGGTCCAGGCCCAGGACGGCCATCATGGCGCTGTCATGGCCCTTGGCTGCCTCCTCCATGGCTTTGCCCCGAAAGGCGACCAGCCGGACCGCCGTCCGCGCGTCAAACACGCCGGCGGCGTGGAGAGCAGAGTACTCCCCCAGGGACAGGCCCGCCGCCGCCGCGGGGACGACGCCCCTTTCCCGGAGCACCGCCGTCAGCCCGGCGGCGAAGGCCACCATGCAGGGCTGGGTATAGCGGGTCTGGTTCAGGACCCCCTCCGGGTCCTCGAAGCAGGTCCGCTTCAAGTCAAAGTCCACTTCCGCCTGAGCAGCGTCCAGAACCTCCCGGAAGGCGGGAAACGCCTTGTACAGATCCGCCCCCATGCCGGGGTGCTGGCTGCCCTGTCCGGCGTACAAGAAGCCCAGCTTCACAGCGCGGCCCCCCATTCCCGGCCGGTCTCCTCCAGGACCGCCTTGCCGCCGTTCACCAGCTCCTCGAAAATCTGCCGCAGGGGCCGGACCTCGCGGACCATACCGGCCACCTGGCCCATCATGACGCTGCCGCGCTCCACGTCCCCCTCCAGCACGGCCCGGCGGAGGCCCCCCAGGGTGACGGTTTCCAGCTCCTCCAGCGTGGCGCCCCGCTTCTCCAGGGCCAGGTACTCCCGGGCCATCTTGTTTTTCAGCACCCGCACCGGCCCGCCGATGGAGCGGCCCGTGACGGTGGTGTCGCTGTCCTTGGCCTTCAGCACGGCCTGCTTGTAGTTCTCGTGAATGGGGCACTCCTCGCTCGCCAGCAGGCAGGTGCCCACCTGCACGCCGCTGGCCCCCAGGGCCAGGGCCGCCGCCATCTGCCGCCCGTCGGCGATGCCCCCGGCGGCGATGACGGGCACGTCCACCGCGTCGATGACCTGGGGCACCAGGGCCATGGTGGTCATCTCCCCCACGTGGCCCCCGGACTCCATTCCCTCGGCCACGAAGGCGTCCACGCCGTAGCGGCTCAGCCGCTTCGCCAGCACCGCCGCCGCCACCACGGGAATCACCTTGATGCCCGCCTCCTTCCAGGCGGGGATGTACTGCCCCGGGTTTCCCGCGCCGGTGGTGACCACCTGCACGCCCTCATCCAGGATCACCTGGGCAATGTCGGCGGCGTAGGGGCTCATCAGCATCAGGTTCACGCCGAAGGGCCGTTTCCCCTCCGTCAGCTCCCGGGCCCGGCGGATCTCCTTCCGCAGCCGGTCCGCATCCCAGCCGCCGGTGGCAATCATCCCCAGGGCCCCGGCGTTGGAGCAGGCGGCGGCGAACTCGCCGGTGGCGATGTTGGCCATGCCGCCCTGGATAATGGGGAACTCCGTCCCCAGGATTTCGTTTAATTTCTTCACAGTGTGTTTCCTCCCATCACGCGAACTCAATCAGGCACCCTCCCCAGGTCAGGCCGCCGCCGAAGCCCACGGCCAGAAGACGGCTGCCGGGGCCGATCCTCCCCTGTTCCCGCAGTTCGCTGAGGACCAGGGGGATGCTGGCAGCGGAGGTGTTGCCGTATTCGGTGATGCTTTTTACATATTTCTCCGGCGGGATACGGAGCTTCCGCACCGCCAGGTCGATGATGCGGGCGTTGGCCTGGTGGAAGACGAAGAAGTCCACGTCCTCCACGGTCCGGCCGGTCTTTTTCAGCACCTGGTCTACGCACCAGGGCACCGCCTCCACGGCGAATTTGAAGACCTTGGTGCCCTCCATGGAGATATAGCTGGGCTCTCCCGCCTCCGGGCCGGGGAGGCGCAGCAGCTCGTCGTTTCCGTGGCAGCCCAGCACGGCGGAGATGGAGGGCCAGCCCTCCCGGCACTCCACCACGGCGGCCCCGGCCCCGTCTCCAAAGAGGATACAGGTGCCCCGGTCCGCCCAGTTGATGACACGGCTCAGGTTCTCCGCCCCCACCACCAGGCCGAATTTCCGGGGGGAGGCGTTCAGCAGGCACTCCATGGTGTGCAGGGCGAACAGAAAGCCCGTGCACGCCGCATTGAGGTCAAAGCAGGGGATATCCTGGGGCAGCCCCAGCTCCCGCTGGAGGGTACAGGCGGCGGAGGGGACCAGGGTCTCCGGCGTCGCCGTGGCCACGATACAGGCTCCAATCTCCCCCGGCGAGATTCCCGCATCCTCCAGAGCCCGGCGGGCGGCCTCGGCGGTGATGGCGGAAATAGTCTCCCCCTCCCCGCAGTGATGCCGGGTTTTGATGCCCGTCCGGGCGATGATCCACTCGTCGCTGGTGTCCACAATTTTCTCCAGGTCCCGGTTGGTCACCAGCTTCCCTGGCACGCCCCGGCCGGTCCCCCGAATTTTGATTCCGTTCATGCTTCCTCCCCAACACCCATCCTTCTGAATTTCTGATAACGTTTTTCCGCGAGGTTCTGCCCGCTCTCCTTCAAAAGCGCCGCCAGATGGCGGCTCAGAGCCCGGTCCAGCTCCCGGAAGACGGCCTCCGGGGCCAGGTGGGCCCCACCCTTCGGCTCCGGGACCACGTCGTCCACAACCCCCAGGGCCAGCAGGTCCGGGGCGGTGAGCTTCATCAGGTCACAGGCTTCCGCATGCCGCCCCGCGTCCTTCCAGAGGATGGAGGCGAAGCCCTCCGGGGAGAGAATCGCGTAAACCGCGTTCTCCAGCATCAGCACCCGGTCCGCCACCGCCAGGGCCAGGGCCCCGCCGCTGTTGCCCTCGCCGGTGATGACGGCGAGAACCGGGACGGTGAGGCGGCTCATCTCCATGAGATTCCGGGCGATGGCCTCCCCCTGGCCCCGGGCCTCGGCCTCCAGGCCGGGATAGGCCCCGGAGGTGTCGATGAAGGTGAACACCGGGCGGCGGAACTTCTCCGCCTGTTTCATCAGCCGCAGGGCCTTCCGGTAGCCCTCGGGCCCCGGCATGCCGAAGTTGCAGCGGAGGCTCTCCTCCGCCGTCTTCCCCTTCCGGGTGCCGATGACGATGACGGGCCGCCCGTGGTACAGGGCGATCCCCCCCAGAATGGCCGGGTCCTCCCGGCAGAGGCGGTCCCCCTTCTGCTCAAAAAAGTCCGTGAACAGGGCGGCGATATAGTCCGTGATATTGGGCCGCTGGGGGTGCCGGGCAATCGCCACCCGCTCCGCGGCGGTCAGGCTGCTCATGGGCGGCCTCCTTTCTCATGGAGCTGCAGCAGGCGGCTCAGGGTCTCTCGGAGCTCTCCCCGGGGGACCACCGCATCCACAAAGCCGTGCTCCTCCTGGTACTCCGCCCGCTGGAAGCCCTCCGGCAGGGTCTCGCCGATGGTCTGCTGGATGACCCGGGGCCCGGCAAAGCCGATCAGGGCCCCAGGCTCGGCCAGAATGATATCCCCCAGGGAGGCAAAGCTGGCGGTGACGCCGCCGGTGGTGGGGTCCGTCAAAACGGAAATGTACAAAAGCCCCTTCTCCGAAAACCGGGCCAGGGCGGCGGAGGTTTTCGCCATCTGCATCAGGGACAAAATACCCTCCTGCATCCGGGCCCCGCCGCTGGCGGAAAAGAGAATCAGAGGCAGCTTGTTTTTCGCCGCGTACTCTATGGCCAGGGTGATCTTCTCCCCCACGGCGGCGCTCATGCTGCCGCATAGATACCGGCTGTCCAGCACGCCCACGACGCACTTCCGGCCCCCAATGGTCCCAACGGCGGTGACGGCGGCCTCCGTGAGGCCGGTCTTCCGCTGGGCCGAGCGCTGCTTCTCCCGGTAGCTGGGGAAGCACAGGGGGTCCGCGGCGGGGAGCTTTTCGTTCAGCTCCCGGAAGCTGCCCGGGTCCAGAACGGTGCTGAGGCGGTAATAGGCCCCGATGGGAAAATGATACCCGCACAGGGGGCAGACGGAGAGGTTCCCCGCCACGTCCTTCCGCTGGCTCTCCCCGCCGCACCTGGGGCAGGACACCAGCCGGTCCCCGGGGATGTAGTTGTCCCGGATGGCCTTCATGGCCAGCAGCCGGGCCCGGCGCCTGGCAAAAATGTTGTTCATGTTTCACGCTCCTCCACCCGCCGACTGAAGTCCAGCAGCTCCGCCAGGTGCGCGTCCAGGAAGCCCGTGGTGCACCGGCCCCGGACGAATACGGGGTGGAATAAAATCTCATAAGATAACTCCGCGTTGGTGGGGAAGCCCTCCAGGGTAAATTCCTCCAGGCAGCGGCGAAGCTTGCGGATGGCCTCCAGCCGGGTGGCCCCGTGGGCCAGGACCTTGGCGGCCAGGGAGTCGTAATAGGGGGACATGGTGCAGCCGTTGTAGAGGCAGGAATCCACCCGGACCCCCGCGCCGCCGGGGAAGTGGAGGAACTCCACCTTGCCCGGGCAGGGCCGGAAGTCCCCGTGGGGGTCCTCCGCGTTAATGCGGCACTCCATGGCGCAGCCCCGGACCTGTACGTCCTCCTGGCAAATGTCCAGGGGCAGGCCGGAGGCGATCCGCAGCTGCTGGCGCACCAGGTCCACGCCGGTGACCAGCTCCGTGACCCCATGCTCCACCTGGATGCGGGTGTTCATCTCCATGAAATAGAAGGCTTCCCCGTCCACCAGGAACTCCACGGTGCCCGCGCCCTCATAGCCAACGGCCTCCGCCGCCCGGACGGCGGCCTCCCCCATGGCCTTCCGCAGTCCCGGACTGAGGCCGGGGGCGGGGGCCTCCTCGATCAGCTTCTGATTCCGCCGCTGGACGGAGCAGTCCCGGTCCCCCAGGTGGATGGTGTGCCCCTGGCGGTCCGCCAGAATCTGGACCTCCACATGGCGGGGGTTCAGCACCAGCTTTTCCAGGTACATCTCGTCGTTCCCGAAGCAGGCGGCAGCTTCCGCTTTCGCCTCGGCATAGGCGGCGGGGAGGGTCTCTGGGCCGTCACAGCGGCGGATGCCCCTTCCCCCGCCTCCGGCGGAGGCTTTCAGAAGCACGGGCCAGCCCACGGCCTCCGCCGCCGCCAGGGCCTCCTCCACCGAAGCCACGGGGCCGTCGGACCCGGGGGTCACCGGGACCCCCGCCGCCCTCATCAAATCCCGGGCGGCGGACTTGGAGCCCGCCTTGCGGATGGCGTCCCCGGAGGGGCCGATGAAGGTCAGGCCCGCGGCGGCGCAGGCGTCGGCGAAGTCCGCGTTTTCGGACAGGAAGCCGTAGCCGGGGTGCACGCCGTCGCAGCCGGTGGCCAGGGCCGCCGTCAGCAGGGCGTCCTGGTTCAAATAGCTGTCCGCCGCCTTCGCGGGGCCAATGCAGACGGACTCCGTGGCCAGCTGGACGTGGAGGGCCTCCGCGTCCGCCTCGGAGTAGGCGGCCACCGTCTCGATTTCCAGCTCCCGGCAGGCCCGGAGGACCCGGAGGGCGATCTCCCCCCGGTTGGCGATGAGGACCCGCCTCAGCATGGCTTGTAGCGCATCAGCGCCTCGCCGAAGGCCGCCAGCTCGCCGTTGGCCTTCAGCACTTCCCCGATGACGCAGTCGCAGGGGGCGGGGACCTCGATCATGGTCTTCATGGCCTCGATGAGGCAGACGGTCTGCCCCTTTTTCACCCGGTCCCCCGGCACAACAAAGGGGGGCTGCTCCGGGGCGGGGGCGGCGTAAAAGGTGCCCACCAGCGGCGCGGTGACGGCCTCCTCCGTTTTCTCGGGCGCCGCCGCCGGGGCGGCGGGGGCGGGAACGGCAGCCGCCGCAGCGGGCGCGGCCTTCTCCAATTCTATCTGAACGTCCCCCCGCGACAGCTTCAGCCTTTGCAGGCCGCTGGCGTCGAAGCGGGCCATTAACTCATAAATCTCCTGGTTGGTCATACTCGTTCCTTTCCAGGCGTCCCGCCGGGGAGCGCGGCTCTTCCGGCGGGACGGCGCTTTTGGGATGGATTCATGTAGGCGGGACGGCCCGTCTCAAGCCTTGTGGGTCTCCAGATACTTCACGATGTCGCCCACGGTCTTCAGCCCTTCCACGTCGGCGTCGTCGATGGTGACGCCGCTGGCCTCCTCCAGGGCCATGACCAGCTCCACCGCCGCCAGGGAATCCGCCCCCAGATCGTCCGCCAGGGATGCCTCCAGCGTCACCTGCTCCGCCTCGCAGCCCAGGGTCTCCACGATGATATCACGTACTTTTTCGAATTCCATTTGAGCTTCTCCTTGTTTGTCGAAATATCAATTATTTTAACTAAAAATTTTTAATTAAAATAATTGAACTTATTTTACACAGGAGGGTTCCGTTTGTCAAGGAAAATTTTCACGAATGAGCCCTTCCCTTTTTTGTGAAAATCTTATATAATCAGCTTACTGTCCTGTATTATATCCGGGGCTCTTCCCCGGCGGTCTTTTAGGAGGCGTACATGAAAATCATCATCGTGGGAGCGGGCAAGGTGGGCTCCGCCCTGACCCAGCAGCTCTCCGCCGACGGGCACAACGTCACCGTTGTGGACCAGGACCCCCAGCTCATCGACAATATCATCAATATATACGACGTCATGGGGGTCTGCGGCAACGGCGCGGTCTACAGCGTGCAGAAGGAGGCGGAGGTGGAAAAGGCCGAACTCCTCATCGCCACCACCTCCAGCGACGAGCTGAACATCCTCTCCTGCCTGGTGGCCAAGAAACTGGGCGTGAACCACACCATCGCCCGCATCCGAAACCCCGAGTATGAAAAGCAGCTCCGCTTCATGCGGGAGGAGCTGGGCCTCTCCATGGTCATCAACCCCGAGCGGGCCGCCGCCCGGGAGATCGCCCGGGTCCTCCGCTTCCCCGCCGCCATGAAGGTGGAGTCCTTCTCCAAGGGGCGGCTGGAGCTGGTGGAGTACCGCCTCCCCGCCGACTCCGCCCTGGACGGCCTCCAGCTGGCGGACCTGTACCGAAACATCCGGGTCCGGGTGCTGATCTGCGCCGTGGCCCGGAAGGGAGAGACCATCATCCCCTCCGGCGACTTCATCCTCCGGGCGGGGGACAAGATCTACCTCACCTCCTCCCCGGACCAGCTGGCCCAGTTCTTCCGGCACCTGGGGGTCTTCCGCTCCAAGGCGTCCACCGTCATGATCGTGGGGGCCAGCAAGATCTGCTACTACCTGACCAGCGAGCTTTTGAACACGGGCATGTCCGTGAAGATCATCGACCGGGACGAGCAGCGCTGCATCCAGATGGGCGAGCAGCTGCCCAAGGCCCTGGTCATCGTGGGGGACGGCACGGACACGGACCTCCTCCACGAGGAGGGCATCGGCCAGACGGACGCCTTTGTGGCCATCACCGGCATCGACGAGGCCAACATCTTAATGTCCATGTGCGCCTCCAAGGAATCCGGGAACAACTGTAAGGTCGTGGCGAAAATCAACCGGAAGTCCCTGGTGGACCTGGTCAGCGCCGAGAGCATGATCGACAGCGTGATCTCCGCCCGCTCCACCACCACGGAGCTGATCGTTCAGTACGTCCGGGCCATGGAGAGCGCCGAGGGCGCCCAGATCAAGACCCTCCACCGGCTGGTGGACGGGGCGGTGGAGGCCCTGGAGTTCGGCGTGGGGCCGGACGTGCCCTTCATCGGTGTGCCCCTGAAAAACCTGAAGCTCCGGAACGGCCTGCTGCTGGCGGGCATCGTCCAGCGCAGCGGGAAGATCGTCATTCCCTCCGGCAACGACTGCCTCAGCCTGGGGGACGACGTGATCGTGGTCACCACGGACACCTCCCTCCAGGACATCCACGACATCTGCCGGGAGTAAGGGGGGACACGTCTTTTGAACTATCAAATGATCGGCTTCGTCATCGGGCGGATCCTGTGGACGGAGGCGGCGCTGCTGCTTCTGCCCTCCCTGGCGGCGCTTCTCTACGGGGAGTCGGCCATGCCCTTTTTGGGCCCCATCCTGCTGCTGCTGATCGCGGGGCTGCCCTTCCGCAAAAAGCCCAAACAGACCTCCCTATACGCCCGGGACGGCTTTGCGGTGGTGGCTCTGGCCTGGGTGCTGATGAGCGCCTTCGGGGCTCTGCCCTTTCTCATCTCCGGGTACATCCCCGACTTCGTCGACGCCTTTTTCGAGACCGTCTCCGGCTTCACCACCACCGGGGCCACCATCCTCACGGCGGTGGAGCCCCTGAGCCAGGGCATTCTCTTCTGGCGAAGCTTCACCCACTGGATCGGCGGCATGGGCGTGCTGGTGTTCGTCATGGCCGTCCTGCCCATGACCGACGGCCATGGGATGCACCTGCTCCGGGCGGAGATGCCGGGGCCGTCGGTTGGGAAGCTGGTGAGCCGCATGAGCGACACGGCCAAGATTCTCTACGGCATCTATCTGGTCATGACCCTCATCGAGATCGCCCTGCTGGTCCTGGGGGGGATGCCCCTTTTCGACTCCTGCATCCACGCCTTCGGCTCCGCGGGCACCGGCGGCTTCAGCAGCAAGAATCTCAGCGTCGGGGCCTACGACAACGCCTATTTTGACGTCGTGATCGGGGTGTTCATGCTCCTCTTCGGCGTGAACTTCAACCTGTACTACTTCCTCCTGGTCCGCCGCTTTCGGGACGTGTTTCGGTCCGAGGAGCTGTGGGCCTATCTCGCCATCGTGGGTACGGCCGTCCTCGCCATCGCCGCGGACATCCTCCACCTGTACGGGTCCTTTACTCAAAGCCTCCGGTACTCCTTCTTCCAGGTGGCCTCCATCATCACCACCACCGGCTACGCCACGGCGGACTTCAACCTCTGGCCCACTTTCTCCAAGGGCATTCTGGTGGTGCTGATGTTCATCGGCGCCTGCGCCGGGTCCACCGGCGGCGGCATCAAGGTGGCCCGGATCGTGATTCTGGCCAAGACCTCCTGGGGGGACATGCGGAAGATGCTCCACCCCAACGCCGTCACCACCACCCGCTTCGAGGGGAAGGCCCTGACGGACAAGCATATTCGGAGCGTTCATCTGTTTATCACGGTATATCTGCTGGTGTTCACGGCCTCCTTCCTGCTGCTGTGCCTGGAAGGGTTCGATATCGTCACCACCTTCACCGCCCTGACGGCCTGCATCAACAACATCGGCCCGGGCCTGGAGATGGTGGGGCCGGTGGGGAATTTCTCGGCGTTCTCCTGGTGGTCCAAGCTGCTGCTGTCCTTCGACATGCTGGTGGGCCGGCTGGAGATTTTCCCCATGCTGCTGCTGTTCGCCCCGTCGATTTGGACGCGGCGGCGGGTAATTCGGCGGACTTGACATGAAAAGGACCCGAGGCGATCCGCCTCGGGTCCTTTTTAATTACGGGGGCGCCAAAGGGCTCCGCCCTCTGGACTCCCGGCAGGGGGGACAGTCCCCCCTGCACCCCGCTATTCTTTCTTATTGCAGCGCCTTGGCGGACTCCTCCAGCTTGGCGATGAGCTCCCGGAATTTCTCCGCCTTCTCCTTCTCGGCGTTGACCACCGCCTCCGGGGCCCGGGAGACGAATTTCTCGTTGCTGAGCTTCTGCTCCACGATGCGCAGGCCGTTCTCCGCCTTCTCCCGCTCCTTGGCGATGCGCTCCCGCTCCGCCGCCAGGTCCACCAGCTCGCTGAGGGGCAGATACGCCGCGGCGCTGCGGGTGACGATGCTCATCTGGCCGCTGAGGTCCGCCGGGGCCTCGGACGCGAAACGGACCTCCGACGCGAAGGCCAGCCGCTGGATGAAGTGCAGGCCCTGCTGGTAGGGCTCCGGGGTGGCCGTCACCAGAAGGACTTCCGCCTTCTTGGAGGGGGGCACGTTCATCTCCGCCCGGCGGGCCCGGATGGCCTTGATGGTGTCCATGACGGCCTCCATGGCGGCCTCCTCCTGCGGGAAGCTGAGGGCCTCGCTGTACTCCGGCCACTTGGCCAGCATGAGGAACTGGTCCTTCGCCCCCGCCTGCTTCGGCAGGGCCTGGAAAATCTCCTCCGTGATGAAGGGCATGAAAGGGTGCAGCAGCTTCAAGAGCTCCGTCAGCACATAGCACAGCACGTTCCGGGCGGTCGACTTCGCGGCCTCGTCCTCGCCGTTCAGGCGGGTCTTGGTCAGCTCGATATACCAGTCGCAGTAGGTGTCCCACAGGAAATCGTAGACCTTGGCGGAGGCTACGCCGATCTCATAGCTGTCCAGGTTCTCGGTGACCTCCCTTACCAGGGTGTTCAGCTTGGAGAGGACCCACTTGTCCTCCCGCTCCAGAGACTCCGCCGCCGGGAGGCTATAGGTCTCCAAGTCCCCCAGGTTCATCATGACGAAGCGGCTGGCGTTCCAGACCTTGTTGGCGAAGTTCCGCATGGCCTCGCACTTCTCGGTATAGAAGCGCATGTCGTTGCCAGGGCTGTTGCCGGTGATGAGGTTGAACCGCAGGGCGTCCGCGCCGTAGGTCTCCGCCACCTCCAGGGGGTCGATGCCGTTGCCCAGGGACTTGGACATCTTCCGGCCCTTGTCGTCCCGGACCAGGCCGTGGATCAGCACGGTGTGGAAGGGGATCTTCTTCATCTGCTCGCAGCCGGAGAAGATCATCCGGGCCACCCAGAAGAAGATGATGTCATAGCCGGTGATCATGACGGAGGTGGGATAGTAGAACTCCAGGTCCTCGGTCATCGAAGGCCAGCCCAGGGTGGAGAAGGGCCACAGGGCGGAAGAGAACCAGGTGTCCAGCACGTCGGGGTCTCTCGTCAGATGGGCGCTTCCGCACTTCTCGCACTTCGTCGGGTCCTCCCGGCTGACGTTGATATGCCCGCAGTCGTCGCAGTACCAGGCGGGGATCTGGTGGCCCCACCAGAGCTGGCGGGAGATGCACCAGTCATGGACATTCTCCATCCAGTTGATATAGGTCTTGCTGAACCGCTCGGGGACGAACTTCACCTCGCCCTCCCGGACGACCCGGAGGGCCTCCTTGGCCAGGGGCTCCATTTTGACGAACCACTGGGCGGAGATCAGGGGCTCCACGTCGTTGTGGCAGCGGTAGCAGGTGCCCACGTTGTGATTGTAAGGCTCGGTCTTGACAAGGTATCCCTGCTCCTCCAGGTCCTTGACGATGGCCTTGCGGCACTCGTAGCGGTCCATCCCGTTGTAGGGCCCGCCGTTTTCGTTGATCTTCCCGTCGTCCCCGATGCAGCGGATAATCTCCAGATTGTGCCGCTGGCCCACCTCGAAGTCGTTGGGGTCGTGGGCGGGGGTCATCTTCACCGCGCCGGTGCCGAAGCCCAGCTCCACGTACTCGTCCGCCACAATGGGGATCTCCCGGTTCATGATGGGCAGGATGCAGGTCTTGCCCACCAGGTGCTGGAAGCGCTCGTCCTCCGGGTTCACGGCCACGCCCGTATCGCCCATCATGGTCTCGGGCCGGGTGGTGGCGACGACGAGGTCGCCGGACCCGTCGGTGAGGGGATAGCGGATATACCAGAGGTGTCCGGGCTTGTCCTGATACTCCACCTCCGCGTCGGAGAGGGCGGTGACGCAGTGGGGGCACCAGTTGATGATGCGGCTGCCCTTGTAGATGAGTCCCTTGTCGTAGAGCTCGCAGAAGGTCTCCCGGACGGCCTTGGAAAGGCCCTCGTCCATGGTGAAGCGGGACCGGGACCAGTCGCAGGAAACACCCAGCTTCTTTTGCTGCTGAACGATGCGCCCGCCGTACTTCTCCTTCCACTGCCAGACCCGCTGGAGGAACTTCTCCCGTCCCAGGTCGTAGCGGCTCAGGCCCTCCTTGGTGCGCAGCTCCTCCTCCACCTTCACCTGGGTGGAGATGCCGGCGTGGTCCACGCCGGGAAGCCAGAGGGTGGAGTAGCCCTGCATCCGCTTAAAGCGGGTGAGGATGTCCTGGAGGGTGGAGTCCATGGCGTGGCCCATGTGGAGCTGTCCCGTGACGTTGGGGGGCGGCATGACGATGGAGAAGGGCTTTTTGGAGCGGTCCGGGTCGCCCTTGAAGCACCCGGCGTTCTCCCACATCTCATAGACGCGGCCCTCCACCTGCTGGGGTTCGTACACTTTCGGGAGTTCTTTTTTCATGTTGATTCTCCTTTATATGGTAAATTGGAATTCATTTTTAATGCTTGAAAATTGGCGGGATGCCAAACGGAGAGAGGTTTTTATCCGAAGAGCACGTGATATCCGTTTGTGTATTTTTCAAAGAAGCCTAATCATCGCCTGGCAAGTACCATCCATTCTCACCGTGTTTCGGGTAAACATATTCTTTACTACCATTTCCATCTCTCTTTCTCAGGACATCGTCAAACAGCCATAATAGCTTCTGCAACCGGGTGCCTGCCGAAAAATCGCCTCCAGCGGAACAATATGCCTGTCGAACCTTTTCCCGCTCTACTTTAAGCTCCTCATCCGGCATTCTATCAAACCATTTTTCACTATACTCCGGAGGGTATTTGTCCGATACATACTTGAGTAGTCCAATGCCTGCCATCGCCATACCAGCGGCCACTCCAACCATGTTTTTCACATTCATATTTCCACGCCTCCATCTTCGGGGAAAAAGAAAACCGCCCCAAGCCATCGGCTCAGGGCGAACACAAATCCGCGGTACCACCTGAATTCCCCTCACGGGGCACTCGTCTCCCTCCTAACGGCGGGCCTCCGTCGCGGCCTACTCTCCTTCAGCCGCGCCGCTCCGGGACGACTTCCCCCGCCGCCTTGGAGACGCTCTCACCAACCGCGTCCTCTCTTGGCCTCGGCAGACCGGGTACTGCTTCCCTTCCTCGCGTTTACACGGAGGCAGTATACTATTCCCGCCGGGAATTGTCAAGACAAACGCAAAATTTCCTTCTTCAGCCGGTTGATAATCCGCTTCTCCAGCCGGGAGATATAGGATTGGGAGATGCCCAGCCGGTCCGCCACCTCCTTCTGGGTCTGCTCCTTCCCGCCCCCCAGGCCGAAGCGCAGGGTGATGATCTCCTTCTCCCGGGGGGACAGGGTGTTGATGGCCGCCGCCAGCAGCGACCGGTCCACGTCCTCCTCAATGGGACGCATCACCACGTCCTCGTCGGTGCCCAGCACGTCGGAGAGCAGCAGCTCGTTGCCGTCCCAGTCCGTGTTCAGCGGCTCGTCGAAGGACACCTCTCCCTTCCGGTTGGCGTTTTTCCGGAGGTACATCAGAATCTCGTTTTCGATGCACCGGGAGGCGTAAGTGGCCAGCTTGATGTTCTTGTCCGTCCGGTAGGTCCCCACTGCCTTGATGAGGCCGATGGTGCCAATGGAGATCAAATCCTCGATGTTGATGCCCGTGTTCTCAAAGCGCCGGGCGATGTACACCACCAGCCGGAGGTTATGTTCGATCAGCTCCTGGCGGGCCGCCTCGTTCATGTCGGCCAGCAGCTCCGCCTCCCGCTCCCGGGTCAGCGGCGGAGGCAGGGTGTCGCTGCCCCCGATGTAATGGACCCCCTCCGCCGGCCGGAGCCCCAGCCGGATCAGCAGCCGTTTCAGTTTTTCCAGCACTTCCATGTCCTCCTCCCTTTCCCGCCGGTCCTCCCCACAGCGCCGCATAGCCTGCGCCCAACGCCGTGGGGGACAGGGCCGCCGTCAGCCCCGGATACCGGACCCCGTCGATCTCCGCCCAATCCGTCCGGATGGTCAGCAGCAGCCCGCCCGCCGTGCCCACCGCCCGGTAGGGCGTCAGCCGGGGCCGCAGGGCCGGGGCCGCGGCCCGCAGGGGCTCCAGCAGCTATACTACGACAAGCTTGTATGGTATAATTAACCAACAGCAAAATCCAAACAGCAAAGGAGAAACATCATGAGCAAAACAGCTTTTACCGGAGGTCTTCTCATAGACGGTACCGGCGCACCAGCCATCGCAAACAGCCTCGTTCTCGTAGACGGTGATAAGATCGCATACGCAGGTCCCGCCGCAGAGATCCCTGCGGAATATGAGATCATGGATATCACCGGCAAGACCATTATGCCGGGGCTTATAGACACCCACCTTCACTTTTCCGGAAATCTCACGGAAAACGACAGCGACTGGGTGCTCGAGGACAACATACAGAAAGCGGTCGTATCGGTCCAGCAGGCACATGAATGTCTCGAAGCCGGGCTTACGACGGTAGGCGAGATCTCAAGATTCGGCATACATATACGAAACATGGTCGACGCCAAGGTCATGACAGGACCTAGGATCGTAGCGACAGGGCTGGGCTTCTGCGCCACGGCAGGACACGGCGACTCCCACAGCCTTTCCATAGAACACAATAAGGAAGCTCATCCATGGGCGGAATGCGTAGACAGTCCATGGGATCTGAGGAAGGCGGTAAGACGAAGGATCAGAGAAAATCCCGACGCCATCAAGATCTGGGCAACAGGCGGCGGCATCTGGCGCTGGGAACAGGGCATGGATGCTCACTACACGATGGAAGAGATACAGGCAGTTGCAGACGAATGCAAGATGCGTGATATCCCGCTGTGGTCACACTGCTTCGGCAGCGCTTCAAATTCCGTAAAAGCAGGAGCCGATTTCATAATACACGGCTGGGATCTCGACGATGAGACCATAGATATCATGGCGAAGGAAAACATCATGCTTTGCCCTACCATCAGCTTCCTCCCGGCATGGTTCGCAACATATCCGCCGAAATACGTTCCGGAGCTTCACGATAGATTCGACGGAGAAACGACGACTGAAAAAGAGCTGAACCGCATATACGACAATCTCCGCAAGGCGTTCAGCAAAGGCGTTCTGCTTACTATCGGCTCCGACTCCTTCAATTCAAAGATCACCCCATACGGCGACACTGCCATCGGAGAGATATACGAATTCGTCAGCAAAGCCGGTCTCAGCGAAATGGATACCATCGTTGCCGCTACCCTAAACGGCGCAAAGGCTCTGCGTGTAGATGATATCACGGGTTCGCTGGAAAAGGGCAAGAGCGCAGATCTGCTGGTTATCGACGGCGATCCGTTGAAGGACATAACGGCTATCTCCGTATCGAACATGGACATCATCATGAAGGAAGGCGTTATCGTATAATTCGCTCGCCGCATATATCGTAACAGGGCTCTCTGCTTCTGAGCTTTGAGCAAAAAACTATCGTGGAAAGCGAAGCGATCCACGATAGTTTTTATCAAATCAACACATACCCTTCTCCACCTATCTCCCGGTCTTCCCGTCCAGCGTCATCATCACATCGTACATCTCCGGCCTCCTGTCTCGGAAAGTGCACACTTCGCGTCTGTAGGCCGCCAATTCATCCATGTCGAAGGTGGCTGTCAGCACGCTTTCGGTACTGATATCCGCTTCCGCCAGTTTATTGCCTCTGTTATCGGAAATAAACGATGCTCCCCAGAACCGTATCGCCGTTGTTCCCATGGCTTCCACTCCTATACGGTTTGATGCCACTACGGGTATCATATTT
>JAETSB010000035.1 GCA_021769865.1 Oscillospiraceae bacterium | reverse complement strand
ATCAATATTTTCGGGCCTCGTTCCGGCCTTCCTTCACGCCTTCCCAGGCCTTGCGGACGCTCTCCTTCTCAGACACGTCGGCAAGCCCGACGTTCCACCAGGACTCGTAGCCGTCGGTCATGGTCTTGGGGATGACCTTCAAATCGAACAGGCAGGCCACCGTCTGCTTCTTGGCGTCCTCCAGAGCGGCCTCCAGCTCGGCGATGGTCTTGCAGGTGTAGGACTTGAGGCCGTAGCCCTCGGCTACCTTGGCGTAGTCCACGGGAATCAGGTCCCCGCAGGGCTTCTTGCCGTCGGTGTAACGGAACTCCGTGGCCAGGCTCCCGATGCCGTGGTTCATTTCCAGATTGTTGATGCAGCCAAAACCGCAGTTGTCGAAGACCAGGATGTTGACCTTCTGCTTTTCCTGCATGATGGTCATGATCTCGCTGTGGAGCATCTGGAAGCTGGAGTCGCCCACCACGGCGTAGACCTCGTTGTCCGGCTCGGCGAACTTCACGCCCAGGGTGGCCGCCACCTCGTAGCCCATGCAGGAGTAGCCGTACTCGGCGTGGTAACCGCCCCGCTTGTCGGTGGTCCACATCCGCTGCATGCAGCTGGGCAGGGACCCGCCGGCGGTGATGATGGTGGCGTCGGCGTCGATGCAGCGCCGGATGGCCGCCAGGGCGGCGGTCTGGGTGAGCTTGCCGCCGGTGAGCTTCACGTACTCGGGGATCGTGCGGGGGTCCCGGGCCTTGATGATGGGCTCAAAGTCGTCCCCGGTGTACTCGATGGCCCCCAGGCGCTTCATCTCCTCGTCCCACACGGCCTTGGCCTTGGTGATTTCATCCGTATAGGCGGAGACGTACTTTCTGGCCCGCAGCTTCTCCGCCAGGGCCTGGACCGTCACTTTCGCGTCGCCCACGGCCTTCACGGCGTCCATCTTATAGGCGTGGAAGCGGCAGTTGTTGATGGTGACGAATTTCACGTCCGGGTTTTGATAGAGCCGCTTGGAGCTGGTGGTGAAGTCGCTGAGGCGGGAGCCGATGGCGATGACCACGTCGGCGTCCTTGGCGATGTGGTTGGAGGCGTAGGTGCCCGTCACGCCGATGCCGCCCAGGCAGTAGGGATGGCTGGACTTGCAGGCGCTCTTGCCCGCCTGGCTCTCGCCGAAGGGAATGTGGAACTCCTCGCAGAATTGCTCCACGGTCTCGCCCGCGTCGGAGTAGCGCACGCCGCCGCCCACGATGACCAGGGGCTTCTTGGCCTTGGAGATGATGTCCGCCAGGTCTTCCAGCTCCTCCTCCACGGCCACGGGCCGGGTGATGCGGTGGACCCGCTTCTGGAAGAAGTAGTCGGGGAAATCATAGCTCTCGCCCTCCACGTCCTGGGGCAGGGCGATGCAGCAGGCGCCGGTCTCGGCGGGGTCGGTGAGGACCCGCATGGCGCTGATGAGGGCGGTCATGACCTGCTCGGGGCGGGTGATGCGGTCCCAGTACTTGCAGACGGGCTTGAAGGCGTCGTTGGTGGAGACGGCCAGGGAACTGCTCTGCTCCAGCTGCTGGAGCACCGGGTCCGGCTGGCGGGAGGCGAAGGTGTCCGCCGGGAAGACCAGCAGGGGGATGTTGTTCACCGTGGCGGTGGCACAGGCGGTAACCATGTTGGCCGCGCCGGGGCCCACGGAGGAGGCGCAGGCGATGATGCGCTTGCGGCAGTTCTGCTTGGCGAAGGCGATGGCCGTGTGGCACATGCCCTGCTCGTTCCGGCCCTGCATGACCTTGAGGCCGCCGGGGTTGGTGTCCAGGGCCTCGCCCAGGCCCACGGCGATGCCGTGGCCGAAGATGGTGAAAAAGCCCTCTACGAACTTGGTCTCCACCCCGTCCATGGAGACATACTGGTTATCCAGGAATTTCACGATGGCCTGGGCCGTCGT
>JAETSB010000022.1 GCA_021769865.1 Oscillospiraceae bacterium | reverse complement strand
CCTTTCCGGGCACTTTTTCTGCCCTATGGGGAGTCTATCTTTTTTCCCTCCTCTCCGCCACATAATTACATTTTTTCCTCGGCGTTTTCTTACATTTTATCACTGGCGCTGACAGTTATCTGTGCTGGTGGTATCGAACAGACTGTTGTCGGTGCCCTGGTCGGAGAAAGAACTGTCGAGGTAGCCGTCGGCGCTCAGCCTGAGACTGGCGGTGACGGTGAACTTGCCGCCGAACGCGATGGTATCAGGGTTACTGAATAGACCCTTGAACTGCTTGGTAAATTTGCCGCTGTCATCCTGCGCCAGCGAATCCAACGTCCAGGTATAGGTAACGATGTCTCCCGGCTGTGCTATGAAAAAGTCACCTTCCTCAATGAGCCGGCCGCCGTTGACAGGGATAATCATACCACTGTCGTTCACAGACAGCAGATCTTTCTTCGGAGTTGCACCCGGATAGCCCAGCCTCACGCTGGGCGAGTATTTCACGCCGGAGGGCAGATCTTTCGGAATCGTATACTTGACGGTCAGCGTCAGCTCATTGCCGTTGGTGATAAGTACCTCCACCCCCGGCGTGGGCAGGGGGTTGGCGCCAATTGGCCCCGCCAAGCCACCCGCGTAATGGCCCACCAGGCAGCGATTGGCGGTGTCCCCGCGGTAATAGGACACCCGCTGGGAGCGGCTGCCACGGAGGGTTTTCATATCCTCCTCCTTCTCGGAAAGCAAAAACGGCTTCTCGGCGTAAAACACTTCAAAGACATGGTAGGTGCTTTGGTCATAGAGGATGTAGAAATGTCCCTCCCTCAGCGTGGGGTCGATCACCCCCACCGGCAGCAGCTCGTTCAGAATATCTGCCTTCGTGGTGTTAGACAGCACGCATAGGTCTACGCTTTGTTCTGTCCCATCGGGCAAGGCGTCGGTTGCGCTTGAAGAAGTCAGGTCTCCGGGGTCTGGAGTGTCCGGCACAGTGAGCAGAGAGACCGCGGCGCCGCTGTTTTGCAGCAGTACGGCCCGGTTTTCCGCAGCCATATAGATTGCTCGGGCCGCGTTGTCCAGCTCTGTGATCTTTAGCGGATCCCGCCAGCGCGCCACGCCCACGGCGGAAAGCCCCAGCAGGATGATCAGGATGGCCGCCGTAGCCAATGCCTCCACCAGGGTAAAACCACTGTTTCGATTTTTATGCAGCTTCATCATACTATCTCCTGACACGCTTTGTTTGTTCCGTAGAACTGTGCTTCTGGCCGGCTTCCATGCACCATTCCGCTTTTCCTGTGCCGCTTCCAGAACCGTCTGCCGGATGTAGCGGAAACAAGGCAAGTGGAAAAAACAGTAAAAAGTTACAAAAACTTTAAATTTTATCAAAAAGTACACCATTTGACAGCTGAATTTATGCCGATTTTTGGGAAAAATATTTCTGTTTTCATTGTGGGGATTATAGAAAAAAGCCTTGCAAATGCAGGTTATGTATGATATGTTATCTGGTATCGGCCGACTATCAAATGGTGTACCATTTGATAGTCGGTTCTATTTTTCTGCCTCCCGCGTCAACCGATGCTCCCGCAGGCGGCGGTAAAAGGTGGCCTGGGCCAAACCGCTGCGCTCCAGCGCTGTCTGGAAGTCCAACCGCCCCGCCTCCCATTCCGATACAATGGCAGGGAAATCCTCCGAGGGCCTCACGCAGGGCCGCCCAAACCGGACGCCCCGCTGCTTTGCCGCGGCGATGCCTTCCGCCTGCCGGGTGCGGATGTTGGCGCGCTCATTCTCTGCCACAAAGGAGAGCACCTGTAAAACAATGTCGCTGAGGAAGGTTCCTACCAGGTCTTTCCCTCGGCGGGTGTCCAGCAGCGGCATATCCAGCACCACGATGTCAACGCCCTTTTCCCTGGTCAGCACCCTCCACTGCTCTAGGATTTCCCCATAGTTGCGCCCCAGTCGGTCGATGCTCTTGACGTAGAGCAGATCCCCCGGCTCCAGCTTTTTCACCAATTCCTTGTACCTGGGCCGCTCAAAGTCCTTGCCGGACTGCTTGTCCAAAAAGATGCCCCGTTCCGGCACAGCGGCGTTCCGCAGGGCGATGATCTGGCGGGCCTCATTCTGCTCCTGCGTGCTCACCCGAATATAACCATAGATGTTCCCCATAGCAGTTCCTCCATTTTTCCAAAAAATGTTGAGCATATGAAACAAGCCTAAAATTCGGCCTGTTGACACAGTATTGACATCGGGGTAAGCAGGCATACAAAAAAGGCGTCGCATCTGACGTCATCCCATACGCCCATAGGCGGCCTTCGGCTGTGGACAAGCCGCCCCGGATATGGTATATTGTCTGGGCATTGTTTTCGGAAAAGATGGGGGGAGCACCATGTTCACACTGGAGGATTACCTGACCTCATTGACAGGTTCCCTGATTGGCCACGCCGCCCTGGCGGTCTACTTGTTTGTGATCATGGACGTGCGGGGGTGGCAGATGCTGAAAAAGCTGCCCCTCCTGCTGCTCTCCCCGCTGACGGCCACCCTGCTGGCGTCGGGCCTGTACGCGCTCTTTCCCAACCACGGAGTGTTCCGCTACTGCGTGGGCTCCTTGGCCATCCTGTTGATGTGCACCCTGTGGGTTCGGTGGGCGTGGCGAACCGAATTCTGGCGGGCCTTTTCCGCTGTGTGCATGGGGGGTGCGTTCCAGGTGGCCATTTCCTGCCTGTCCCAGATCCTGTTTCCGCACAGTGACCTCCCGCTCACGGCGGTGATGGCCATCTATTCGGTCACGGTGCCGGTCTCCGCCCTCCTGCTGTACCGCCTGCGCTTCGGGCGCTGGTTCCGCTTTCTGCTGGAGGAGGGCTTCGGCCAGCGCCGAACGGCTCTGTTCTTTTTCGCCCTGGAGGTGGCGATGGAGGCATTTCTGATTTTGCAGGTGGGGGTTCAGCCGAACTATCTGGTCCCCTACTGTGCGCTTGTGCTGGTCATGGTGGCGCTGGAGGCGGGACTGGTGATCCACCTGGGCCAACGGCTGGACGCCGCCCGGAAGATGGAGGCCCAGCGGGACGTCATCGCCCAGCAACAGCTCTATGAGCGGGATCTGGAGGCCATCCGCCGGGAGGTGCGCACCTTCCGCCACGACTACAAAAACCTGCTGGCGGGCCTGTCGGAGCAGGCGGACGAGGGCCAGCTGGATCAGCTGCGCGCCGCCCTGTCCGAGCTGGACGCGGGCTTTGACCGGCGCATCGGGGAGAAGATCCGGGCCTCCACCCAGCTGGGCAACGTGCGGGTGCCCCAAGTGCGCAGCCTCCTGCTGTCCAAGCTGGCAGCCATGGGGCAGAAGGGGATCGACTGCCGCCTGGAGGCCCTCTACCCCGTGGAGGGGGTCGGGATGGACGTGTGGGACTTCACCCGCTGCCTGGGCATTCTGCTGGACAACGCCGCCGAGGCCGCGGCGGACACGGAAACGCCCTGGGTGGAGGTGGTCCTGCTGGCCCAGGAGGAAAGGCTATCCCTGCGGGTGTCCAACCCCTACGCCGGGACCATCGACCCGGATAAGATCTGGGCGGAGGGCTTTTCCACCAAGGGCGAGGGCCGGGGGCTGGGCCTGGCCAGCTATCAGCGGATCTTGGCCGGGTATGCCAACGCGGCCTCGTCCACCAGCTGGGCAGGGGGCGTGTTTGTCCAGGCGCTGACGGTGGAGGGCAAGCCATGATCCGGATTTACTTATGCGATGATGAGGAGGCCGTCCTCCACCAGATCAAGACGGCCCTGGAGTGGAAAATCTTCGTGGAGGACTACGACATGGAGGTGGCCTGCGCCGCCGCCACGGCCCAAGAGCTGCTGGACGCCGCCCAGGACGGGAGCCGGAGCGTCTACTTCCTGGACGTGGATCTGAAGGACGGGGCGTGGGACGGCTTCACCCTGGGCCGGGAGCTGCGGCGGCGGGATCCCCACGGCACCCTGGTGTACATCACCAGCTACGGCGACCTGGCCTGGAAAACCTTCCAGTACCATCTGGAGGCTTTTGACTACATCGTAAAGGAGCCGGATCAGACCGGCCCGTCCGCCGCCCGGTGTTTGGAGGCTGTCCACGCCCGCCTGCTGGACGAGCGCCGGGATCCGGCGGAGGTGTTTTCCCTGCGGGCGGGGGATGAGACGCGGCACGTCCCCCTGTCCGACATCCTGTTTTTTGAGACCGCGCCCAAGGCTCACCACGTGTTCCTCCACACGGCGGACAGCCGGATGGACTTCGTGGGCAGCCTGAACGAGCTGGAGCGGGAACTGGGTGGGCGGTTTATCCGCGTCCACCGGGCCTATCTGGCGGCATGGGACAAAATCGAGTCGGTGGACTGGAAGGGCAGCAAGGTTCGGGTGGGAGGCCGGGAGTGCCTGCTGTCCCGGGCCGGGAAAGCGGAGCTGCACAAAAAGCTGGGAAGGGAACCGTGAGGCTCTCTCCCAGCTTTTTGCCGTTCAGGAACGATTTGTGCCGTCCAGGAAGATTTGCCCACCGCGGGGTTCCATTGTGGTATGCTTCTGTCCGCAGGCAGGATGAGAAAGGAGGGAACTATCATGGCAAAGGAACGTTTCGTAGAGGTCTACTCCCAGGGCGTCTCCAACGTGGAGAAGATCATCGTGGACACCCAGACCGGCGTGAATTACGTGCTGGCCTCGTCCACGCTGACTGCGGGCTGCGGGATGAGCATCCTGGTGGACGCCGAAGGCAAGCCCATCGTCACCCCCGTGAGGTAATCCGTTCCGGGAATGCAGTATAACGGCACGCGCCAGTCAGCCGGATCGAGGAAATGGCGGCGGAAAGCGGATAGGCGCATTCCCAAAAATAGACAAACTGGGATTTGGAGAAATGAAGTATGGATAAGGACAAAAGAGAATTAACAGAAAAAGAACGGAAGCGTAGAGATTGCTTTGAAACATTATGCTCTGAAATGCAGCAAAAAGGGTACAAAATAAAGAATGTGACGATCAATACGCAAAAAGCAAAGTATTTAGCTCTTTTCGTCATGCTTCCGTTCATGGCTTTAGCATTTTGGCTCTACAATAATGCGAATGGTTTTAATTTAGATAGGCTTTCCTGGGGATATGCTGTGGCGCTGCCTCTGCTGATTCTGGGCCTGATTATCGTGCATGAGCCGATCCATGGAATGACTTGGGCGATTTTTGCAAAAAATCATTTTCACGCGATTGATTTCGGAATCGCTTGGAGTACGTTATCCCCATACTGCGCTTGCTTTGAACCGCTGAAAAGGTGGCAATATCTGTTAGGAACGGCTATGCCTACATTGGTTTTAGGAGGCGGGGGTGCGGTGGCCGCGGTGATGACAAATCAGCTGCTGTTGTTTTTTGCGGCAGAATACATGATTTTATCAGGTGGCGGAGATTTTCAGCTTATACTGAGAAGTATATTAACTGATCAGCGAGGAAGCGTGTATTGCGCCCATCCTGACGAATGTGGTTTTGCAGTTTTTGAGAAATGAGAACCGATATTACGGCATACGGAACATGAGCGGCAGGTTTTGCCGGGAAAACGGCTTGTCCGCCGCCCCCGGCAAAGGCTGTGAACATCCTCACCGGAAACAAGATTGAACACCGGCTTCATCCCATCTGTCAGCGTCAAAATGAACTTTAACGACTTGGAGGTATCTACCATGGCAAAGGAAGTCAAAAAATTTATCCAGAAGGCCGGATATGAGCCTCTGGAGAACCGCTGCATCATCGTCAAATATGCCCCGGCAAACCTGAGCGAACAATTTGCGGCGTTTTTTAACTCGGAATTTTATGTTCTCCAGATGTGTGAACACGAAATCGTCCTGCTCCCCTTCAACACCACATGGGGCAACCTGTGCAAGGACGTGTCCCTGGTGCTTCCCTATGGGGACATCCAGTCGGTGGAGCTGGACGACACTATGTTCAACACGGTCATCACCATCCGCACCGGGTCGGACACCATCCGCCTGACCACCCAGCAGGCAGAGCTGAGCGACCTGCGGAGTTCCGGCTACTACGCCAGCATATTTGCCGGTTCCTTCAAAAACTGGCACAAGGAGAACCTGGATGACACGCTGGAGGCGCTGAAACATCTGCCCCTTTCTTCGCCTTCGGCCCCCTCCCAGCCGGGCTGAGCAAAAAATCCATTGTGCTTTTCCCCCTTCTGTGGTACAGTATATCAGGCAGACAGCAAATAGCAGGAGGACGGATTATGGATCACTTTCACGAGATCGACCTGGCGGACTGCCCCTGCTGCGGCGGCGTGGGGAGCATCCAGGAGGAGGGCGGCTGGTGCCTGTACGTCCAGTGCATGGACTGCGGCGCCTACACGGCGGAGCTGGCCTATCAAAACGAGGCCGAGCGCCAGGACGCCGCCCGGAAAGCGGCGCTCAGTTGGAACCTCAGGAAGGTCATACGCCCCGGCCCCGGTGAGTGACACAAGAGGCGGGCGGGCCGGAACCTTTGTTCCGGCCCGCCCGTTTGACTGTACTGCCCATCACAGCACCTTTTCCACCTGGAACATGGACTCCAGTACCAGAAAATTGGTGCGGAACAGGTGATTCAGGTTCCAGAAGCTGACCCCGGCAAGGCCGTATTCCTCCACCAGGGCGTACTTGGCCCGGAGGCTGCGGGCGTCCTCAAACCAGACCTCGTGCTGTCTCCCCTCCCCGTCACGATAGCGGAAGAAGGGGGATTGGGCGGCCTGATCATACTGGATCCCAGCCTTCATCTGCCCGGCCAGCGTGACCGCCTCCACGTTGGTCAGGGAGCGCGCCGCCGAGCCCTGCACAAAGGGCAGCGTCCAGTCGTAGCCGTAATTGGGCACGCCCATGAGGATACGCTCCGCCGGCATGACCTGAACGGCATAATCCAGCACCCGGCGCACCATGTTGAGGGGGGCCACCGCCATAGCCGGCCCGTAGGTATAGCCCCATTCATAGGTCATGAGCACCACATAGTCCACCGTCCGGCCGTGGGCGGCATAGTCGTGGGCGGCGTACAAAAGCCCCTGCTGGCCCTCGGATAGCTTGGGGGCCAGCGCGGTCACTACAATGTACCCCAGGTGGTGCATCCGCCCCGTCAGGCGGCGCAGGAATTGGTTGTAGCTCTCCCGGTCGAACTGGTAGACATATTCAAAGTCCACATTCACGCCGTACCAGCCGCCCTGCCCCAGCAGCGCCTCCACGTTGCTTAAAAAGTTGTCCTGCACCGTCTGATCAGTGAGGATGGCGTGGGCGATCTGGCTGGAGAATCCCCCCTCCTCCTTCAGATTTGTAAGGGTCAGGAGATTTGCCGTGCGGTGCCCACCGGACAGCGCCAGGTTCAGATGAAAGGTGGGCGTCAGGTTTCCCAACCGATCGGAGCGGTAGGAAAAGGGCGACAGGAAGGTCAGATAGGGCAGCGTGGCGTTCAGCGTGCTGTCCTCGGCGTCGGTGACGTAGCCGTTGACGATGATCTCCCGCGTCGGCTGCCCATCGGCCGGGAGGATCACCGTCTGTCCGGGATAGATGCGGTTGGGATCCGTGATCTGCGGATTGGCCGCCGTGAGGCGGGCAAGGCTGACCCCATATCGGCGGGCAATGGAGTACAGGGTGTCGCCCCGGTTCACCGTCCGGCGGGTCTCGCGGTTCGGGATAAGCAGCGCCTGCCCCACTGACAGCACATCGGGGTTTTGCAGCTGATTGGCAAAAACGATATCATCCACCGGAACGGAATACCGGCGGGCAATCTGATAGACGGTGTCGCCATTCTTTACAACATATATTTCCACGGGATTTCTCCTCCTGCTGCGCTTGTCTGGATACCCCATTCTATTCCAGACAGCATCAAAAGGACGCTTGTCCACAGGGACGTTTTCCCGCGGTTTCCCCGATAGAGATCAGTTTAAGGCCCTTGCCGGATTGTTTTCCGGCAAGGGCCTTATCTGTGCAGATTAGCTTTACTCGGTAGTGTAGTTGTCGAAATACCCCTGGATAAAGACCACCGGGGTGCCTTTGTCACCGGAGCCGGAGGTCAGATCGCACAGGGAACCGATGAGGTCGGTGAGGCGGCGGGGGGTGGTGCCCTCCGACACCATCTGTCCCACCAGATCCCCGTCCTTCTTGTGGATGCGATCCTTGATGGCCTCCTTTAGCGCCTCGCCGGACAGGTGGGCGAAATCATTGTCCGCCAGGTATTTCAGCTTGAGCTCGTTGGGCGTGCCCTCCAGGCCGGCGGTGTAGGCCGGGGACACCACCGGATCCGCCAGCTCCCAGATCTTTCCCACCGGATCCTTGAACGCACCGTCGCCGTAGACCATGACCTCGATGTGCTTGCCGGTTTTCTCCAGCAGCTTCTTCTGGATGGCCTCCACCAGCCCCTGGCAGTCCCGGGGGAACAGCTTTACCTGCTCCTCGGTGGACTTGTTGGAACCCAGCAGACCGTAATGCTCGTTATACCCGCTGCCGTTGACGGGGGCGTTGAGGATCTCGTCCAAGCCGAACACCTTTTCTGCTCCGGCGGCCTTCAACAGTCTTTTGGTGCGCTGGCGGGTGTGGATGTCGCAGCACAGCACGTTTTTGGTATAGGGCAAAATGGCCCGGGGGTCGTTGGCGAAGACGATCTCCACCTGGGCCCCGCAGCCCTCCATGAGCTCCTGGTAGTAGGCCACGTAGTCCACCCCGGTGAAGGGGTGCTTCTCATAACCGAACAACGCCCGGTATTTCTCCAGGGTGAGCACGTCTTTGTAGGGATCTACCCCCTTCTCGTCCACAGCGTCCAAGCTGATCAGGTGGTTGCCCACCTCGTCGGAGGGGTAGCTGAGCATGAGCACAATCTTTTTGGCCCCCTTGGCGATGCCCCGCAGGCAGATGGCGAAGCGGTTGCGGCTGAGGATGGGGAAGATCACACCCACCGTCTCCCCGCCCAGCTTGGCCCGGACGTCGGCGGCGATCTGATCCACGGTGGCATAGTTGCCCTGGGCCCGGGCCACGATGGCCTCAGTCATGGCCACAATGTCCCGGTCGCGGAGGGCAAAGCCGTCCTCGGCGGCGGCCTCCAGCAGGGATGCGGTCACGATCTCCACCAGATCGTCCCCACTGCGGATGATGGGGGTGCGGATGCCCCGGGACACGGTACCGACCATACGGCTCATAAAGGAACACTCCTCATTTTCATATCGTTGGAGTAGAAAACTTCAACAATTTTATATATTACCACGATTTGAGCCGGTTGTAAATATCATTTTGCGGATTAGCGCGCGGATGTTGATTTACTATTGAAGTGCGAAAGCTCGAAAGAGCTCGACGCACTTCAATTTTTTTATGTTTTGGGGGAAAGGAGGCCGGGAACATGGGCCGAAAACTCCGCTATCTCGGGCCGAGCGAGCGGGCGGAAATTGAGAGACTCCACAACGGGGGCGCTCCGGCGGCGGCGATTGCCGAGAGGATCGGCTATCACACGGCGACGATTTACAGGGAACTCCCCAACGGATACACCGGGGCCGTAGACGAGTACGGTCGGCGGGTGTATAGCGCCGAGGTCGCACAACGGGCCTTTGAGAGGAACATCAAGCGCCGGGGCGAGCGGGCCGCGGCAAACTGACAGGAAAGGAGATTGCTATACCATGCCGACGCTAAACGACAACATTTTAACCACCCTCCGGGGCTACTTCCTCCTCGCGGCGGCGGACCTCGCCCTCTATCCCGAGGGATCGCCGGAACATATCAAGGCGGAACACTCGGCGGCGAATACCTCCCGGACGGTTTTCGAGCTTTTCGGGCCCGCGGCGGCGGAGGCTTTGAGAAAGGAGGCGGTCCAGAAATGGCCGAAACTCGGCGGGATCGCGTGACGCTGGCCGCCCTCCTCGCTGTCCTCCAGGAGCGGGACCGCGCCTTTATCGTCCACCGTATGGGCCCGCATGAGTGCGAGGGCGTGGCCGGAGGAACGATCCAGGAGCTCCGATCTACCCGTTGCGTGGAGGTATGCGGGGACAATGTGGTCGAGCGCCTCGCCCTGGACCTGGACGAATGGCCGGAGGTATGGCCGAGCGACGACCCGGCCCCGGTCCTGGTTATCACTATCGGCGGGAAGGAGGCGAAACCGTGAACAAAACAAAAATAGAGTGGTGCGACAAAACCCTAAACCCGGTCGTCGGGTGCTCGTATGGCTGTCCGTACTGCTACGCAAGGAGGATCAACGCACGTTTTCACTATGTACCGGATTTTTCGGAGCCGCGGTTTTTCCCGGAGCGCCTGGAGCAACTGAAAAGCAAGACGCCCGCGAAAGTGTTTTTAACCTCTATGAGCGATCCCGCAGACTGGAGGCAAACGTGGGCAGACGCCGTCCTGGACGCGATCGAGAGCAATCCCCAGCATGAATATTTATTGTTATCCAAGCGACCGGAGGCATACGCCGACCTATTCCCGCTATGGCGTCACAGCTACGGAGACCTCAAAAATATATGGTACGGCGCAACCGTGACAAGCTACCGGGACCTCCACAAGATCGCAGACCTCCCGCTATACGGAAAACGGTTTATCAGCTTTGAGCCGCTCCTCGGATCGGCGGACCCGCGCCTCCGTCCGGTAAAAGCGGCGGTCCCGTGGATAGATTGGGCCATTATCGGAGCGGAGACCGGGCCGGGGGCCGCCGCCCGCCGACCTCGGCGGGAATGGGTGGAGGAGATTGTTTCCTATTGCGACGAGACGGGCGTCCCTGTATTTATGAAAGATTCCCTCCTCCCCGTGGTCGGGGCGGAGGGAATGAGGCGGGATTTCCCGATCCCTCTAATCTGGATATAAAACGAAAGGAGATTGCTATACCATGAAGTCAATTATTATGACAGCCCAGGACGCCCGGGAATTTGAAAAGCTCGGCGGCCTCACCATCACGAAACCGATCAAGCCCGCGCCCGCCGCCTATGTCGAGGGGGCTCAAATGCTGGAGAGCACAGAGGCCCCGGGGCGCTGGTATGTTGCGGACACGGACGGGGAGCCGCTCCTCGATTCCGGGAACGTGTTCGATCCGCCTGTCCAGCCGGGGGACATTGTTTTCCTCCGGGAGCCGTGGCACAGGCTGAAAAACCCGAGCGACGGGGAGCCGTCGGACCGCGTGATCCTTGCGGCGGATTCCACCGTTGCGGAAGGGCAGACCTCCTATAAGTGGTCCTCCCCGGTATCCATGCCGGAGGAGGCGGCCCGCCGCTTTGCCGTCGTGAGCAAGGTCGAGCCTATCTATAACGAAAATGTCGCCGTTTGGTCTATCACATTGGAGGCCGTCACAAAGGGCGCGGCGGAGGCCGGAGAGGCCGGGGCGCTCCCCTACTCCGGCGCGCCCAGCCCGGAGGAGGGCTCCAATTATTATACATACGCCGGGGACATGAGCCCGGAGGATCACCAGCACATGGTCGACGCGATCAACGCCGACCGCGCCCGCCTCGCCGAGGTGCAGGATCGGCTAATCAGGATCGACCTCCGCCGCCGGGAGCTGGCCTATCTCAATTTTGAGGGCCGGGAGAACGTGGACCCGAACGACCGCGCCGCCCTCCTGGAGGAGGACTCCATGCTGGACGCCGAACAGGCGGAGCTTGCAAAAGAGGAGGCGAACCTCCGCCACACCCTGGAGGACGCCGGGGCCCCGGATCCTACCACGGAGGACCACGCCCGGGAAAGGCTTGTAATGGTACAGCGCCTCCGCGGGTCGGTAGTATCAGATTACATAGAAAAACACCCGGAAATAGACCGGGCGGGAGAATTGGGGCAAGAGGCAACCGAAGAAATAACGAGAGCGGATAATGACCTCGCGGCGGAGGAGCGGGACCTCGCCGCATACCTGGAGGCGATCGACGCGGCGGCGGACGATCCGCCCGGGAAGGAACGGCCCGCCGGGAACGGCGAGCCCGCCCCGCACGATCCGCCGGAGGACGAGGAGGTCGGCTCCTTCACCCTCGGAAAGTGTAACTATTGCGGGCGGGAGTGGGGCGTCACCCTGGAGGGGGCAAAAGGCGGAGGCTATCCCACACAGAAAACGGCCAACGCCGCCGCGACCCGCGTTTGCGATTGCCCGGAGGCCGTGGAAAACCGAAAACCGGAGATCGGCGTCGCCTTTGCCGTCACGACGGGGGCGTGTAGGTATTGCGGCCAGCTCCAGGAGGTGGGCCCCCATCCGTCCCAGGCGGCGGCGGACGAGACCGCGACGGAGGTTTGTTCCTGCCCGAGCGCCCGGACGGCCCGCCGTATAGCGGAACAGATCGAGGACGCACAGAGCCGCGTCAACCGCCTTTTCGGTGAAGGGGCCGAGGACCTCGGCTTTAAGCCGATCGCCGGGGACGGCGCGATCGAACTCCTGGAGCGCGTGGTCGAGCTGATCGCCCGGGGACCGATCTCCTCGGCGTCCCTCAATATCCGGGGCCAGTGTAAGGCGAAATTTTCGATCACGAGCAAGGGGAAAATCAAGGTCTCCAGGAGTGAAACCCGCTCTTGCGACCTGGAGGCCGGAGAGTGATTTCATGGAAAACCTGTCAATATTCGACCTGACGCCGGGAGGGGAACAATTCAAGCCGGAAAAATCAACGGATTGGAAATGGAGGTTTTCAGACTATCCGAAAGAAAAAAACGGATTAAAAGTTTTTTCCTGTTTCGCTTGCGGCGGCGGGTCGACTATGGGCTATAAGCTCGCCGGGTGCGAGGTCCTCGGGTGCGTGGAGATTGATCCACGTATGAATGAGGTCTATGTGAGGAACCACGCTCCGAAATATAACTATCTGATGGACATACGGGAGTTTAATCAACTGCCGGCCGCGGAAATTCCGCCGGAGCTTTTCGAGCTGGACATTCTGGACGGCTCCCCGCCGTGTACCACGTTTTCGGTAGCCGGAAAAAGAGAGGAAACATGGGGAAAGGCGAAAAAATTCCGGGAAGGGCAAAAGGAACAGACCCTCGACGACCTCCCGTTTGTTTTCATTGAGACCGTGGAAAAGCTCCGTCCTCGGTGCGTGATCCTGGAAAATGTAGAGGGCCTTATTATGGGCGAGGCGTGGGGGTACGTCCAGGAGATTTACAAGCGTCTCAAGAAAGCGGGGTACAAGGTCCACCATTGGCTCCTCAAGGGCGAAAACATGGGAGTCCCACAAACGAGACATAGAGTGTTTTTCGTGGGAATACGGAACGACCTCGGCGTCGATCCGGTCGACCTCGATATGTCGTTTTATTATGAGCCGGTGCGTTTTCGGGAGATCAAGTCAGGAAAGGGCGGAGAGGTAGGCCGGGAAAGTCTCTCATTCCGGGCCCTACAAATGGCAATCCCGGAGGACAAAGACCTCGCCGCCGTATATAGGCGGATCGGGGAGCGGGAGCGTTGTTTTACGACCCGGATCGTATGGGAGGACGATATACCGCCGACGCTCACAGCGAGGGCAGACCAATACCGAGGAGAGGAAAAGACAAGAGTCAGCATTGAGGACCTGATCCACATACAGACATTCCCGGAGGATTTCGACTTTATCAGAAATACATATTACAGGGCCCTTTATGTATGCGCTATGTCCGTCCCGCCTGTAATGATAAAGAGGATCGTCTCCCGGATGATTGAGGCGGGGGTATTTGAGAAGGGGGCGACACCGTGAATGCTATCCTAAAATACCCGGGCTCAAAATGGACCCTCGCCGAGCGGATCGTCCGGGAAATGCCGACGCACAAATTTTATCTTGAGCCGTTCTTTGGGAGCGGAGCGGTATTTTTCAATAAGGACCCGGCGGAGTATGAGACGATAAACGACCTCGACGGGAATGTCGTCAATTTCTTCCGGGTATGCCGGGAAAACCCGGACGAGCTGGCTCGGGCGGTAAATTTGACGCCGTTTGCAAGGGAGGAGTTTTCCTCTATCCAGGAGAGGGCCGCGGGCCAAAATATACAGCTGACGGGAGACGCCGTCGAGGACGCCCGCCGTTTTTTGGTGCGGTGCTGTCAAGGATTCGGGAGCAAGCTCGCCGATCGCGTAGGATGGAAAAACACAAAACAGCCCGCGGGGCCGAATAATGCGGCCATCTGGAGCAGGATTCCATTCACAATATACGAGGCGGCGGAAAGGCTGAAAAATGCTCAAATAGAAAATACGGACGCGGTACAGCTGATAAGGGCTTGCAATAACCCGGATTGTTTGATTTATGCAGACCCGCCGTATTTAGGCGATACTCGCGGGAGGAAACGCCTTTATAGGGTCGAAATGTTGACAACCGCCGCCCATATTGAACTACTGGACGCACTTCTCGACCACAAGGGCCCCGTGATTTTATCGGGCTACGACCATCAGCTGTATAACGATAAATTGAGGAAATGGCGGCGGATCATGTATACCGGGAGATCAAACTCGGGAGCCGCCAGAAAAGAAATACTCTGGATGAATTTCAACGGGGCACAAAGGAGCATTTTCGACGGGGAGGAAACGTCGTGAAAATAGGATTGATCGACGTCGACGGGCACAACTGGCCCTCCCTCCCGCTCATGAAAATATCAGCATACCACAAGGCCCGGGGCGACGAGGTCGAGGCGTGGTTTCCTATGAACCATTACGACAAGGTCTATATGAGCAAGGTTTTTCCGGGCTCGGCGGATATTGATTCCGTTATATACGCCGACGAGATCGAGCGGGGCGGGACGGGCTATTTCTATCCAGACGGCGGCCCGCCCCTCCCGGAGGAGATCGAGCACACATTCCCGGACTATGGCCTATATCCAGAGGCGGGGCGGGCCTATGGATTTCTGACGCGGGGCTGTCCCCGTCAATGCGGATTCTGCATTGTAGGAAAAAGGAGGGGACGATCTCCCGGCAAGTCGCCGATCTATCCGAGTTTTGGAATGGACAGCGGGAAATTAAGCTCCTCGATCCCAATATTTTAGCTTGCAAGGAGCGGGAACGTCTCCTCCAGGAGCTCGCCGACTCCGGCGCGTGGGTGGACTTCACCCAGGGGCTTGACATTCGTCTGATCGGAGGGCTGGAAAGCCTCGTGGCCTCAATTAAAATAAAACGGATTCATTTCGCATGGGACAACCCGGAGCAGGACTTGAGGCCACAATTTGAGGATTTCAAGAAGAAAAGCGGCCTCACGGATTATAGACGCCTCGGCGTGTATGTACTCACAAACTACAACTCCAGCCACGAACAAGACCTTTATCGGGTCTATACCCTGCGCGATCTCGGCTATGACCCTTATGTCATGGTTTACGAAAAAGAAACAGCCCCGCGGGAGACGAGGCTCCTCCAGAGGTGGACGAATAACAGGATAATATTCCGGTCGTGTCCGCACTTTGAGGACTACGACCCGCGGCGGGGGTAAGGAGGGGACAATGAATAACGCTCTTTTTTCCTCAAGCCGCGACGATTGGGAAACACCTCCCGATTTTTTCGCGGAACTAAACGAGGAATTTCACTTTACACTTGACGCTTGCGCCCTGCCGGAGACCGCGAAATGTGCGGCCTACTTCACGCCAGAGGACGACGGTCTCTCCAAGGCGTGGAACGCTCCGGGGGGGGTGCTGTTTTCTGTAACCCGCCGTATTCGCGGCGGACGAAGAACAGCCCAGGACAGGAGGCGTGGATCAAGAAAGCCGCCGAGGAGGGCCAGAGGCCCGGGGCCGTGGTGGTTATGCTTATTCCGGCCCGGACAGATACGCTCGCTTTTCATAAGTACATATACCACAAGGCGGAAATTCGCTTTATCAAGGGCCGTCTCCGTTTCCGGGTAAACGGACAGACGGGAGACGCGGCCCCGTTTCCGAGCATGGTCGTAATTTTTAGAGGGCCAGAGGCCAGAGAGGAGGAAAACAATTGAAAAAATCGTTGCAAATAAAGATAACAAAGCAATCGTCGATCCCGCTCGTGGACGTCGGGAAAGTGTTTGCGGTACAAGGCAAGTCCGAAAATGAGGACGGGACAATAGTTTACTGGATTCATCATGCCGGGAACTATTTCGCCATTGAGGACAATATGTGCGAGGTCGTCCAGGAGGTGGAACAGTGAGCCGCCGGGTCTATCGCTGGAGGGTCTCACCTCCTCCGGGCTCTGACTTTGTGGCGGTTGAGGTCCTCGGGGCCTCCCGCTATGAGGCTATGATCGCCGCCGCGAAATTGTGGCGCACTCCATGGACACCGATCGCCCGCGCTTGCACCTTTGAAAAGCTCGGGGAGGTGGAGACGTGAACGATCTCCAGGTTTGGCAACTCCCGGTAATGAGCGAAACGGGCGCAAGCGCAAACGCCTACATACCCAAAATGGCAAAATACCATTGTTTCATTGAAAATACCTCACTTTGCAAAAGACACGCCCAGGATACGGGCTATTATGAGACAGGGATCGAAAGCGGAGAAATTCTCCGTAGACCGGAAATAGCTTGTAAAAAATGCCGGAAAATGTGGTTACGGCGGTATGTGCCGGAGGAGGCGGAGCCGTGAAAAAGGGAAAGAACCGGGCCGCGGCGGCGGTCGAGCTGGCCGCCGTCCTCCTGGAAACTGCCGCCGCCTTTGCATGGGGACAGCGGGCCGCCCTGATCGAGCGGGGATATACCGCCCGCGGCGGGGAGTATCTCCTCCTCCTGATCCCGTTTATCTACTACGCCGGGAAACGGACTCTCCTTGACTGGATCGCGGAGCTCCGGGAGTTATGGAGGGAAAAGGAAAAATGAGCACAGCAGACAAATGCGAAGGGTGCGTTTTTTATTGTATGCGAGACCACGGTATAAAAATGTGTGATCTACACGTTTTAGACCGCAAAGACTGTCCGCGTACCTGGAAATTGAACGACGAAAGAAAAAAGAAAGGAGCGCCGAAAAATGGGGGCACAATATAAAATCTGCCATATGTGCGGGGCACACCTGGACCACGGCGAGCGGTGCGAGTGTATGGACCGCCGCCCGGAGACCGTGGAGACGGCCAGAGCCACGCCACCCGAGCGGGCCAGGGGCTATGTGATCGGCGTCGACCTCGCCCAGGGGAAAGACCACACGGCGAAAGCCTACATTTCCAGAGCATAAAAAAAGAGCCCCGGACGCTTGACGAGAGCGTCCGGGGCGCAACCGCCCGGAGGGCTGATTGCTATACCGCTATTATATTAACACCTCCGGGGAGAAAAAGCAAGGGCCACAGGCCAAAAGAAAAAGGCGGTTTTTGATATGCAAAGAGTCAAAAGGCGAATTTTCTCGGGGGCCGTATGCGAGCAAGTGGTTTTCACCGTCCCGGACAGATTAAAGAACCTGGACAAGGCGGAGCCGCGACCACGTTTCAAGACAGAGGAGGAGCGGGCCGCCCACAAGCTCGGGATTTCCCGCCGGAAACACGCCCGGATCGTCAATAACAATTTCGGGCCTACATCATTATATAGCACTTTGACAATGGACGACGACCACGAGGTCCACACCTTCCGGGAGGCGAGGAGGGTCCGGGACAACTTCTATAATCGCCTCATGTACCACGCCCCAGGCGCTAAAATCATGCTTTATATGGGCAGGGGCAAAAACACTCACCGGATACACTTCCACATGATAAGCGAGGGCGTCCCGGAGGACCTGATCCGCAAACAATGGACCTCGGGCTCCGTCCTACGGATCGAAAACCTCCGGGAACATAACTATTACAACGGCGTGGACCGGGGGCGGGACTATACGGGCCTCGCCAACTACTTATTTAATCACTGGACGCCGGAGGTCGGCGGCCACAGGTGGAAGGGCTCCCGGAAAACCCTAAAAAAGCCGGACTATGAGGAACCGACCACCGTCAAGCGCAACTATACAGAGGACAAGCCGCCGCGGCCACCAAAAGGCTATATTTTCGTAGAGGCCACGGCGACGAAATACGGATACCTATATTATAAGTATGTCCTCAAGCCGCCGCCGAGAAAGCGGCCCAAAAAGAGGCGGGAATAGTCCCGCGATCCTCGGCCTTGTAAATGTGTAAAGTTTTGAACCCAAACCACAACAGGAAGGAGATCGCCAAAAATGAACATCAACGAGTTAGCGAAAGAGGTCCACGAAAACGCCGTCGCTCATGGGTGGTGGGAAAAGCCGCCCACGCTCCCGGAGGCGCTTTGCCTGATCCATGCCGAGCTATCCGAGGCCCTGGAGGAATACCGGGAGGGAAACCCGCTCATTTACGGGACGTGCGCCCTCGCGGCGGAGGACTGTAAGTTTTCCGGCATTTGCGATAGGGTGGGCCGCCCCGGGGAGGGCGAGGGGATAGACGGCCCTTGTAAGCCGGAGGGGATCGCCGTCGAGCTGGCCGACGTGATCCTCCGCACTCTGGACCTCATGGCCGCCCTCGGCGTGGACGTGGACGCCGTCGTCATGGCAAAACACAAGTATAACCTCGGGCGGGAGTACAGACACGGAGACAAAACCGTATGATCGCCCAGGGACGCCCCTCGGCGGGGGGGGGGGTAACTGATCGCAACCATGGAGGAGGTGGGCCGCGTGGCAAAGAGTGAATTTCCGAAACAACTCCGAAAGCTCCGGGAGCGCCGCCGGATAAGCCGCCGCGTCCTGGCCGAGCTATGCGGGATAAGCAAGAGCGCCCTCTCCAGGTACGAGCGGGGGGAGCGCGTCCCCACACTCACGGACGCCGAGGCGCTGGCCGACTTTTTCGAGGTCTCACTCGACCGCCTTTGTGGCCGGGGAAAATAAATTTTCAGAGCGTCCCCGAACGGGGACACGGTCGCCCGTGGCCGTGGTTTAATTACTTTGTGGACATATAGCCGCATGGAGCGGGACACGCGCCGGAGATCGGGGACCCGGCCCTCGGCTCCAGGTAGGGACAGGAGGGCGGCGGCGGTGCGGGACTTTGCGAAAGCGTTCTATCTCTCGAAAGAGTGGCGGCGGGCTCGGGCCTATGTCTTTAACCGGGACACGGGCCTATGCGTGAGGTGCGGGGCGCTCGGGGAGATCGTTCACCACAAGGAACACCTCACGCCGCAGAATATCAGCAATCCAGAGATCGCACTCGGCGAGGGCAATCTTGAATTGCTTTGCCGGAACTGTCACGCCCTCGCCCACGCCGGGGAGCTGGCAACAGACAGCGGGCTCACGTTCGACGACGAGGGAAATGTTGTCAAGCGTGAGTTTCTGTCATAGCAAAAGCAGATCACAACGCAAGGGAAAATAAACCACAGGAGAAAGCGAGCCAAGCAGGAAACGCCCACCCATCCCGTCCCCGGCCCGTCCGCCCGTCCGGCCACGCGGGGCCAGCGCCTCGGCGGCGGTCGAGCGGGAAAGCGAAAGCGCGGAGACGCGGCGAGTCCTCGGCGCTCACGCCCTCCCCCCCACATCGGCCCCCCGGGGTGGGCCCTTCCGAACTGCGTCCCATCCAGGTTTAGAACCCCCCGGGCGCACACATAAGGGGGGGTAACAGCTCGCCGGAGAGGAGGTCTATACATCTAATGGCAAAACCAAAAATTTCCTATGAGGACCTGCCGATCGCCGATAAAATCGCCACAAAAAAACGGAAAATCGCTAAACTTTTCCGAGAATTGCCCGCCGAAAAAAAGCAGTTTGCCGACAGCTTGATCGAGCAATTCGCGGTCTCCACCGTCACACTTGAGCGCCTTGTGGACGAGATAAACAACGGCGATTTGATCGAGGATTTTGTCCAGGGGACCCAAAAGCTCCGCCGGGAAAATCCGGCCCTCAAGAGCTACAACGCGACCGTCAAGTCGTTTACTGCCCTATCGAAAAGTCTCCTCGACCTCCTCCCGGAAAAGACCCAAAAACAGGCCGGGGAGGAGCTTATGAATTTCGCAACTAAGCCCCCGGGAGCGGGCAGAAAGTGAATTATATTCTCGCCTATTGGGAGGCGATCGAGAGCGGGAAGGTCGTCACAAGCCGCCGCGTCCGGGCCGTTTACAAGCGCCTCGCCCGGGAGATACAGGAGCCGGACCCAGACTCCCCGTATTATTTCGACGAGGAGGTCGGAGAGCGCCCGATCATATTCGCGGAGCGGTTTTGTAAGCAATCCCAGGGCGTGATCGGGGCCCCGCTCGTGCTGGAGCTTTTCCAAAAGGCGTATATTCAAGCTCTTTTCGGATTCCTGGAGAAGGAGACCGGATTCCGCCGCTACCGGGAGACTATGTTCCTCGTGGGCCGGAAAAACGGCAAGTCGACCCTCCTCGCCGCGATCGCGCTTTATATGCTGATCGCAGACTATGAGGGCGCGGCGGAGATTTATAGCGTAGCCACAAAAAAGGACCAGGCGAAAAAGGTCCTCACCGAGGCTATTAACATGGTCAAGCAATCGCCGGAGCTCCGGGCCGTACTCAAAAAGAGGCGGAACGACCTGTATTTTCCGGCCACGGCCTCCATTTTCGAGGCCCTCGCCTCGGATTCTAACACCCTGGACGGCCTCAACTCTCACGCCGTCATTATTGACGAACTCCACGCGATCAAGGACCGGAACCTCTACGAGGTTATGAAACAATCCACCTCCAGCCGCCGCCAGCCCCTCGTCGTTATGATTACGACGGCGGGCATGGTCCGCGAGAGCGTGTTCGACGAAATGTATGAGCTCGCTTGCAAGATCGCGGACGGCGTCGAGGAGGACCCGACTTTCCTCCCGGTCCTCTACGAGCTGGACAGCCGGGACGAGTGGACCGATCCGACGAAGTGGCAAAAGGCTAATCCGGGCCTCGGAACCATCAAGCAATACAAGACCCTCGCGGCCTTTGTCCAGCGGGCAAAGATCAAGCCGGAGGACCTCCCCGGCGTCCTCTGCAAGGACTTCAACGTCCGGGAGGTATCCGCCGCCGTCTGGCTATCCTATGACGCGATCAAGAGCGACCTCCGCTTTGAGCTCCAGGACGTTTATAACACCTACGCCCTCGGCGGGTGCGACCTCTCCGCGACGACAGACCTCACTTGCGCGACGCTACTCATACGAAAGCCCGGGGACCCGATCGTCTACGTCCTGCAACAGTATTTCCTCCCGGAGAAACGGGTGGAGCACCTGGAGGAAAAGAACACCAACGAGGCCCCATATCGGAAATGGGCGGACCGCGGCCTCCTCACCATCTGCCCGGGGAACCGCGTCAACTATTCCGACGTGACCGCGTGGTTTTGTCAAATGCGGGACGAGTGGAAGATCGACGCGATCAAGGTCGGCTATGACCGGGCCCTCGCCGGGTATTGGGTGGACGAAATGACGGCAAACGGCTTTGACATGGAGGCCGTCGCACAGGGCCCCTATACATGGTCCCAGCCTATGCGGGAAATGGGGGCCGCCCTGGAGGCGAAACAGGTCAACTATAACGGGAACCCGATCCTTGTTTGGTGCCTGACAAATACCGCCGTCAAAAAATCGGGACTGAACAATATTCAGCCCGTGAAAATCACGGACAAGCGGCGGATCGACGGCGCGGTCTCCCTCCTCAATGCGTGGGTGATCTACGTCAAATATTTTGAAGATTTCATGTATAACGTGGGGTGAAACAATGGCTTTTTTGAATTTGAGAGGGCTTTTTGAGAGCATATTCGGTAAGCACTCCACGAGCGGGAGCAACCTCCCGGCGTTTCGGCTCCTGTCCTCCTACGACTCCAGTTTTACGCCGTTCAACGGGCGGGCGTGGGACATTGGGACCGTCCGCTCCGCCGTGGACGCATGGGCCCGGAACGCGGCAAAGATTCAGCCCCGGCACATCAGGCGGGCCGGGGGACGGCGGGAGACCGTACACGACGGCCTGGAGCGGATTCTCCAGACGCGGCCAAACCCATATATGACCGCCTACGCCTTTTATTATCGCGTGGCCGCTCAATTCGTCGTGTATAATAACGCCTTTATCCTCCCCGTGTTTGACGGGGGAAAGCTGACGGCCCTCTATCCGATCAACGCCTCCCGGGTGGACCTTGTGGAGGATATGGGCGGTATGTATGCCCGCCTCACCTTTGCGACGGGGAACGTCTACACCGTCCCTTATGAGCACCTCGTACACCTCCGGCGTCACTACCTGGACAACGATATTTTTGGGGACGACAACCGTCCCCTCCTCCCCGCCCTGGAGACCGCAGACGCCTTTAACCAGGGCATGAGTAAATTTGCGAAACTTGTCTCCGTGATCCGGGGTATTCTGGAGGCCCCGACCGTCACGAAACAAGAGGACCTCGCGTCTCGGCGGGACGCCTTTGTCCGGGATAATTTCAGCATGGAGGCCAACGGCTCCGGCGTGATTATCACAGACAGCAAACACAAATATACACCGATCCAGCAGAAGGAGACCCCGATCCCCACCGGGCAACTTGAATTTGTTCGGCGGGAGATTTACGACTATTTCGGGATGAATGAGGCGATCGTCCAGAACAAGGCCACGCCGGAGGAAATGGACGCCTTTTATCGGGGCCAGCTCGTCCCGTTCTATATGCAACTCGCCCAGGGGCTCACAAATGCCATTTTTACGGAGCGGGAACAGAGTTTCGGGAATGAGGTCCTTTGTGAAATGGATCGTATCCAGTTTGAGACCCTGGACAAGCGGGTCGAGGCGGCGCAGTTTTTGACAAATATCGGCGCTTTGGAACTGGATCAAGTGTTGGAGGTTTTCGGATTCCCGCCGATCGGCGGCGAGGAGGGAAAGAGGCGCGTCCAGACGTTGAACATGGTAAACGCCGCGATCGCCGACAAATACCAGCTCGAAAGCAACGGGACAAAGACGACGGAGGACCCGACGCCGCAAAAGCCCCAGGAGCCGCCCTCCCAGGGCAAGCAGGACACGCCGGAGGGCGAGGAGGGACAGGAACCAACAGACCCGAAAAACGGAAAGGGGGGCGCTTAAAATGCCCGTTAAGAAGGGGCGCGAGTATCGCGCATTACAGGGATTTTCCCTCGTCCCACGCGAGGGGGAGGCGGACGCCTACAAAGTGCGGGGGACGGCGATCGTATTTGATACGCCGACCTGTCTCTTTGAGGTCGACGGCGTCAAGTATTACGAAGTGATCAACCGCCACGCGCTGGACGGGTGCGACCTCTCCGACGTGATTATGAACTACAACCACGGCGGGAAGGTGGTCGCCCGCCTCCGTAACAAGACCCTCGTCCTCACGATTACGGACCGGGGCCTGGACCTGGAGGCCGACCTCTCCGGCACAGCCGCGGGCCGGGACCTTTACGAGGAGATCGACGGCGGCTATATCGACAAAATGAGTTTTTCCTTTGTGGTGCGGGCGGCGGAGTATGACGCCGCCACCCACACCCGGAGAATAACTAAAATCCGCAAGCTATATGACGTCTCGGCGGTGGATATTCCCGCCTATGAGGAGACGTCCCTCTCCGCCCGATCCTTCTTTGAGGTGGAGCACTCGAAGGAGGTCAAGGCTTTGGAGCAAGCCGCGAGGCGGCGGAGGCTTTTAGCGCGGACCC
>JAETSB010000021.1 GCA_021769865.1 Oscillospiraceae bacterium | reverse complement strand
AGCTCGTTGGCCAGGTCCCGGCCCTTGGAGATCAGCTCGAAGTCCGTGGGCATCAGCTTGCCCTCGCGCTGCTCGCAGAAGACCCAAACGTCCTTGAAGGCAGCGATATCCGCACTGTTGAAATTAGACATGTTCTATGTACTCCCTTCTCAGATGATGTGTTTCTTGATGAGGATAGCGGCCAGCTCCTCGCAGGTCTCCTTGCCATTGCCCTCCAGCATGACGCCGACGCCCTTCTGGGGAGGCGTGAAGCTCTTGAAGATGTTGGTGGGGGAGCCCTTCAGGCCGATGGTAGAGGGGTCGATGAGCCGGTGGTCCTTGAGCTTCTCATAGTCGAAGGTGGCCAGGGGCTTGTTGTAGGTCTCGTAGATGCCGCCGATGGACATGTAGCGGGGGTTGTTCAGCTCCTTGATGCAGGTCAGCAGGCAGGGGGTCTTGACCTTGATGGTCATATAGCCGTCCTCCAGCATCCGCTTGACGGTGATGTTTTCCCCGTCCTTGTGGATGTCGGCGGCGTAGGTGACCTGGGGCAGGCCCAGCTTCTCCGCCATCTGGGGGCCCACCTGGGCGGTGTCGCCGTCGATGGCCTGCCGGCCGCACATGACCACGTCGTCCTTTTCCACGCCGATGGTGTCAATGGCGGCGGCCAGGATCTGGGAGGTGGCGTAGGTGTCGGAGCCGCCGAACTCCCGGGCGGAGACCAGGACGGCCTCGTCCGCGCCCATGGCCATGAGCTCCCGGAGCATGGAGGCCGCCGGGGGCGGGCCCATGGTGACCACGATCACCTTGCAGCCGGTCTCGTCCTTCAATTTCAGGGCGGCCTCGACCGCGTTCATGTCGTCGGGGTTCGTAATGGTCTGCATGGAAGCCCGGTTCAACGTGCCGTCGGGGTTGACGGCCACCTTGCCGGAGGTATCGGGGACCTGCTTCACACAAACAATGATCTTCATAGTCGTTTCTTCCTCCTCTTACAGACCCATGTTGGCGGAAATGACGATGCGCTGGACCTCGCTGGTGCCCTCGTAGATCTCGGTGATCTTGGCGTCCCGCATCATGCGCTCCATGGGATAGTCCTTGGTATAGCCGTAGCCGCCGAACATCTGGAGCGCCTTGGTGGTGGTCTTCATGGCGTGCTCGGAGCACCAGAGCTTGGCCATGGCGGCCTCCTTGGTGTAGCGGACGCCCTGTCCCTTGAGGACGGCGGCCTGATAGGTCAGCAGGCGGCCCGCCTCACAGCCCATCTCCATGTCGGCGAAGGTGAACTGGGTGTTCTGGAACTTGGAAATGGGCTTGCCGAACTGGACGCGGCCCTTGGTGTACTCCTTGGCCTCGTTCAGGGCGCCCTCGGCGATGCCCAGAGCCTGGGCCGCGATGCCGATACGGCCGCCGTCCAGGGTCTGCATGGCGATGGGGAAGCCCCGGCCTTCCTTGCCCAGCATGTTCTCCTTGGGGACGATGCAGTCGGTGAACACGATCTCGGCGGTGGGGGAGCCATGGAGGCCCATCTTCACCTCGTGCTTGCCGACGGAGAAGCCGGGGAAGCTGCTCTCCACGATGAACGCGGAGATGCCCTTGGTGCCCTTGGTCTTGTCGGTCATGGCGAAGACCACGAAGACGTCCGCCACGTATCCGTTGGTGATGAAGATCTTGGAGCCGTTCATCACGTAGTGGTCGCCCTCCAGTTTGGCCTCGGTCTGGCCCTTGGAGGCGTCGGAACCGGCGTTGGGCTCGGTGAGGGCGAAGGCGCCCACCTTATGGCCGGTGGTCAGCATGGGGAGGTACTTTTTCTTCTGCTCCTCGGTGCCGTGGGTGAGGATGGGGTCGCAGCACAGGCCGTTGTGGGTGGCCACGATGTCGCCGGTGGAGGCGCACTGCTTGCTCAGCTCCTCAATGCAGATGGCGGAGGCCAGGGGGTCCGCGCCGGTGCCGCCGTACTCCTTGGGCACGCACATGCCCATGACGCCCAGGTCGAACAGCTTCTCGATGTTCTCCCGGGGGTACTCGCTGTTCAGGTCGGTCTCGGCGGCGATGGGCTTCACTTCGTTCTCGGTGAACTCGGCCATCATCTTCCGGATCAGCTGGTGCTCACGGCTCAGATTGAAATCCATGTGATGTTCTCTCCTTATTTAAAATTTTGGAACTCTGTTTATCTCCGGGTCCGGGCCTCCGGAGCTCCCGGGGCCCGGCTCGGGTTGACGAGGAACAGGTGGTTTATTGAATTCCGGCGATGTCCTTGGCCAGCTGCTTCTTGCCCTGGATATTCCCCTGGCGGGCGATCATGATCCGCTGGGCCTGGGGAGAACCCGCGCCGTGCATGGACTCCGTGCGGTAGCCGACGGCCGCCGCGCCCAGGCACATGTTCTCCAGGAAGCGCATGACCCGCTGGCGGTCCTCCGTGCTGACGCCCTCCCGGGCGGCGAAGAACTTGTTGCAGATGTCCCCGATGGTCTCGCCGTTCCGACCCACCACGGTATCGGACTCGAAGTCCTTCTGAGAGGGCATGGTGACCATCAGGCCGCCCGCCACGTCCTCGGCCAGGCGCACGATCTCATAGGGGAAGCGGGTCACGTTCTGCTTGCAGACGTTGGCCAGCAGCAGGTCGATCTGATAGTTGCCCGCCTTGGTCTTGAAGCCCTGAGAGGAGCAGGCGATGCCGCAGCAGTACAGCGTCTCGTTCAGGTGGGTCATCTCGATGAGCTTATCCTTCACGGCGCTGGCCTTCTCCACGCCATTGTACTCCGCGGCCAGGGCGGCGGCCCCGATCACCACGTCGCCCACGCCGACCTTGCAGCCGCCGTAGCTCTGCCGGTGGTAGCCCGCGAAGCGCTCCACGATCATGCCGGCGAACTCATACTCGCCGTTGAGGAAGATGTACTCGTTGGGGATGAACACGTGGTCCAGCACCACCAACGCCTCCTGGCCGCCGAACTTGGCGTTGCCCACGTCGATGGACGCGCCCTCCTCCAGCTTCCGGGTGTCGCAGGACTGGCGGCCGTAGATCATGTACATGCCCTCGGCGTCCGTGGGGCAGGCGAAGCTGACAGCCCAGTCCTTATCCGCCTCGCCCATGGAGATGGTGGGCATGAAGATGTGCCAGTGGGAGTTGATGGAGCCGGTCTGGTGGCACTTGGCGCCGCAGACCACGATGCCGTCGGGGCGGCGCTCCACCACGTGGACGTACATGTCGGGGTCCGCCTGCTGGCTGGGAGCCTTGGAGCGGTCGCCCTTGGGGTCCGTCATGGCCCCGTCCACCGTCAGGTCGTTGTCCTGGACCATAGTGATGAAGTTTTTGAAGTTCTCGTGGTAGTGGGTACCGTACTTTTCGTCAATCTCATAGGTGGAAGAGAAGACAGCGTTGAAGGCGTCCATGCCCACGCAGCGCTGGAAGCAGGAAGCGGTCTTCTGGCCCAGGAGGCGCTGCATCTTCACCTTGTTGATGAGGTCCTCGGTGGACTGGTGCAGGTGGGTGAAGCGGTTGACGGTGCGGCCCGTCAGGCTGGACTTTACGGTCATGAGGTCCGCGTACTGGGGGTCCTGGGCCAGGGCGTAGGTCATGGCGACGCAGTTGATGCTGGGGCGGATCATGGGGTGGTCCACCCAGTTCTCGATCTTCTCGCCGAACATGTACACCCGGGTCTTGAGCTTGCGCAGGCTCTCGATGTACTCTTGGGGGGTCATTAAGGCCATTTTTTTGTTCCTCCTGATTTTAATGGGGATATCTCAATTAGTCGTTAGCAAGGCCCATCAGCTCGTCGCGGAAAATCCGCTCGTCCATGAGCTTCAGGTCCTCGGCGATTTTGGGCATGAACTCCATCTGGTCCAGCACCTGGGTCTGGAGGTCGATGCCGGGGGCGATCTCGATCAGGGTCACGCCCTCGGGCCGGAGCTCGAAGACGGCCCGCTCGGTGACGTACAGCACCGGCTGGTGGACCTTGTTGGCGTAGTCGCCGGAGAAGGTGATGTGCTCCACCTGGTTGACGAATTTCTTCTTCGCGCCCTCCTGGGTGATGACCAGTTTGCCGTCCCGGCATTCGGTCTTCAGGCCCTTGGCGGTGAAGGTACCGCAGTAGACCACCTTCTTGGCGTTCTGGGTGATGTCGATGAAGCCGCCCGCGCCCGCCAGGCGGGTGCCGAACTTGGAGACATTCAGGTCCCCGTTGGGAGCCGTCTCGGCCAGGCCCAAGAAGGCCACATCCAGGCCGCCGCCCTGGTAGAAGTCGAACTGGACGTTGTGGTCCAGGATGGCCATGGAGTTGGCCGCGCCGCCGAACTGGGTGCCGCCGTAGGGCACGCCGGCGATGCTTCCCGCTTCCACCGTCAGGGTCATCTTGTTGGAGATGCCCTCCTCGGCGGCCACGTTGGCGATTTTCTCCGGGGCGCCGGTGCCCAGGTTCACGATGGCGTCCTGGGGCAGCTCCATGGCGGCCCGGCGGGCCAGGATCTTCTTGGCGTCCAGGGGGATGGAGGGGATGTCGTCCACGGGGATGCGGAACTCGCCGCTGAGGGCCCCGTCGTAGGGCATGCCCAGGCACTGGTTGTTGTCCTCGGGAGAGCCCACCACGATGGCGTCCACATAGATGCCGGGGATTTTCACCAGGCGGGGGTCCAGAGTGCCGCCCTGGACAATCTTCTCCACCTGGACGATGACGATGCCGCCGGAGTTCTTAGTGGCTTGGCACTGGGCGGTGACGTCCAGGGGGCCAATCTCCCGATGGACCGTGCAGTTGCCGTACTCGTCGGCGTAGCTGCCCCGGACCAGGCACACGTTGATGGGGATGGGCTTGTACAGAAGCCGCTCCTCCCCCTCGATGTTCACCAGCTTCACCAGGTCTTCCTTGGTGACGTCGTTCAGCTTGCCGCCGCCGTTCCGGGGGTCCACGAAGGTGTACAGGCCCACGTGGGTGATGGTGCCGATGTTATGGGCGGCGATGTCCCGGTACATGTGGGTGATGACGCCCTGGGGCAGGTTGTAGGCCTCCAGCTTGTTGGCGAGAGCCAGCTCGCCCAGCTTGGCGGCCCGGTCCCAGTGGCCGCCCACGACCCGCTTGCACATGCCCTCGTGGCCGAAGTGGTCGCCGCCGGTGCCGTCCCGGTGCCCCTGGCCCGCGGCGAAGAACAGCGTCAGGTCCCGGGGGTGTCCGGTCTCAACAAAGCGGTTTTCCAGGGCCTTGGTCAATGCTTCGGGGCAGGCGCAGCTGACGAATCCGCCGGTGGAGACGGTGTCGCCGTCCTTGACCATCAGCGCCGCTTCCTCGGCGGTGATCACACGAACTTTTTTCATGCTTTCCGAACTCCTTTTCCTGTGATAGAATGGCTTTGTATCTTACTTGTTCTGGAAGTGCTTCTCTTTCCGCTTCTCCAGGAAGGCGCCCATGCCCTCCTTCTGGTCCTCGGTGGCGAAGCACATGGCAAAGAGCTCGTTCTCCAGGGCGATGCCGTCGTCGATGTCCATCTGCATCCCGCGGTCAATGCAGGCCTTGGAGTACTTCACGGCGATGGGGGCGTTGACAGCGAAGGACTTGGCCATGGCCACGGCGGCGTCCATCAGCTGCTCCAGGGGAACAACCTCGTTGGCCAGGCCGATGGCCTTGGCCTCGGCGGCGCCGATGACCTTGCCGGAGAAGATCAGCTCCTTGGCCTTGGCAATCCCGACGCGGCGGGGCAGACGCTGGGTGCCGGAGAAGCCGGGGGTGATGCCCAGGCCCACCTCGGGCTGGCCGAACTTGGCGCCGCCCTTGCCCTCGGCATTGGGCCCGGCGGCCAGAATGATGTCACAGCTCATGGCGATCTCGCAGCCGCCGCCCAGGGCGAAGCCGTTTACCGCCGCGATGGTGGGAATCTCCAGCTTCTCGATGCGGCGGAACAGGGCGCTGCCCCGCTGGCCCCACTTGCGGCCCTGCCCAACGTCCATGGGCTTCTGCTCGCCGATGTCCGCCCCGGCCACGAAGGAGCGGCCCTCGCCGGTGAGGATGAAGGCCCGGAGGTCCGCGTCCTTCTCCACCTCGCCGATCAGCGCCTCCAGGTCGGCGATGACCTGGGAATTCAGGGCGTTCAGCGCCTCGGGACGGTTGATGGTGGCAATCCCGATGTTGTCTTGTTTCTCATAGCGAACGGTCTGATACATGATGGGTTCCTCCTTCATTTTTTCGGGGCGGGCCCCGTTTTGTCCGACGGTTATTATAGCAAATCCCGTGCCAATTCCGCAAGCCGCAGTTTCTGCCGAAGAGGCCAGTTTCCTGTTCAGATTGCCAAAAAATCGCAGCGCATTTTCTACGTTTGAGAGAGGCCCGTCTCCGGAATTTGGGAGTTCTATTCATTTTTGAATAACACTGTCAAATTGAGAACGCGAAAAACGCGCCGCCGGCTTTGTGAAAATCGCAGGGACGGGGACGGGCTTTCTGTGAAAACCGCGCAAACGGCAGCCTTTCCACACCATTTTATTCACAGCTGAATAGAACCTATTCAATTGTGAATAATTCCTGCCCGGGGCGTCTGCCCCTCAACAGGAGATGAAAAAAATTTTTTGCTTTTTTTGAAGAATCCGGGAGCGGTCCGTCGTATGATGGTTGTCGGACGACAGAGGCCGCCGGGAACGCCTCCCGGCGGGCCGAAGGAGGGGGTGGGAGACGGCGTGGCAGTCATCACAAAGGAGCGGTTCACGGAGCTGGTCCTGCAATACGAGCGGCTGGTGTACACCGTCTGCTTCCAGCTGGTCCGGGACGCCGCCGCCGCGGAGGACCTGACCCAGGAGACCTTCCTCTCCGCCTACATTCACCGGGAGGGCATTCCGGAGGGCTACGAACGCCAGTGGCTCAGCCGTATCGCCGCCAACAAGGCCAAGGACCACCTGCAAAGCGCCTGGAACCGCCGGACGGTGCTTCCCGGCGAGGAGGAACTGGCCCGGGGCCTGGCCCCGCCCGCCGAGGAGGCGGTGCTCCGGCGCAGCGCCATGGCGGAGGTTCAGACGGCCCTCCTGGAATTGAAGGAGCCCTACCGGCAGGTGTGCCGCCTGTGCCTGCTGGAGGAGCGGAGCCCGGAGGAGGCCGCGGCTTCCCTGGGCAGGCCGGTGAAAACCGTTTATACACAGCTCTCCCGGGGGAAGCGGCTGCTGCGGGAGGCATTGGAAAGGAGTGGAAAGCATGGTATTCCGTGAGGACGGACATCTGAGCGGCGAGGCCCTGGAGGCCCTGGCCAAAAACGAGGATCGCTTCGACGAGCTGGAGCGGCTGGAAATCGCGGAACACCTGGCGTTCTGCGACTACTGCTTACAGAGGTATACCATGGCCCTGGAGGACGGGGCCCTGCTGGTCCCGGAGCGTTCCTGTCAAAGGGCGCTGTGGGCCCGGATCCGGAGTCGGGCCCTCCGGCTGGTCACCAGCCGGTACGCCACGGCGGCCGCCGCCGTCGCCCTGGCCCTCACCGTGCTCTGGGGCGGGGAGCGGGTGGAGCTCGCCCGCCCGGTCCTGCCCGAGGACCGGCCCAGCGTCTCCCGGCAGCTCACCGAATTGACGGGAGAGTTCGGAGATTCCCTGCGGGGGACCGTATCCGGGTTATCAAACTTTTTTGACGGGCTTCGTCCCAGCCAGTTCATAGAAGGAGGCAACCACTCATGAGTTTTTTACGGAAACTGTTTCGGGGCTGCTGGCATCTGCTGTGGGCCTGTGTCCCCGGCTGCGGGCAGATGTGCCAGGGGTATATGAAGCGGGGCATCTCCCAGACCGTCATTCTTTGCGTTCTGGCGTTCATCGCGGTCTTCCTGGAAATGGGGGCCCTGACGGTGCTCATCGCGCCGCTGTGGCTGTACTCGTTTTTTGACAGCTTCAACCTCCGCCGCCAGATTCGGGAGGGAATGGCCCCGGAGGACGACTTCATGTTCGGCCTGTCGGAGATGGACTCCCGGAAACTGACTCAGATTCTGAGCCGCCGGGGAAGCCTCATCGGCTGGGTGCTGGTGGCGGTGGGCCTTTACAATGTCTATCAGATTTTTGCCCGGCGGGTCCTGGGAACGTTGAGGGATTACTTCCCCATCTTCGACTGGCTCTACGGCCTGCTGGTGTGGGATATGCCCCGCATCCTGGGGACGGTGCTGATCATCGCCCTGGGCCTCTGGTTCATCAAGGGCCCCAAAGCCCCCAAGGAGGACGAACCCGTCTACACCCCGCCCGGAAACCCGCCGGAGCCGCCGAAGATGGCCGCGACCCCCTGGACCGAGGCGGAGGGGCAGTTCCACCGGGGGCCGGAGCCTCAGGCCCCGGAGGTCCCCGAACAGCCCGCGGAACCCGCGCCGGTAGTCCTGGAGTGGAAATCCGAGTTCAACGTGGAAAAGTACGAGAAGGAGCTCCAGGAAGAGCAGGAGGCGGACCATGACGGCCAATGAGGAGGCGGTCCGGCCCCAGCGCCGGGTGGGGACCTTCACCTTGGGCGTGGTCCTGGTGGCGGCCGGGTGCGGCATGCTGGCCTCTCTGCTGTGGCCGGCCTTTGAGATCGGCTGGCTGCTGAACGCGTCGCCGCTGATTCTGGTGGCCCTGGGGGTGGAGACGCTGCTCTCCGCCCGGGGCGGCGGAAGGGTGAAATACGACTGGCTGGGAATGCTGCTGTGCTTCCTCCTGGTGGGGGCGGGGCTGGTCCTGTACGCCGCCGCCTGGGCCTATGAGAACGGGGAGTATTTCAATGCCTACGACTGCTCCCGCTACGCCGACGAGACCAGCTACCGCATGGACTATACCTACTTCGACGGCTTCGACTCCCACACTCTCCATCTGGAGGCCGGGGACGCCCTGAAAGGCCGCGTTGACACCTGGAGCGGCTGGCTGGAGGTGGAGGTCAGCGATGAGGATGGGGAAACCCTTCTGGAGGGCTCGCCGCTGAACGGGGACCAGTCCGTGGAGATCGCCAAAGCGGGGGACTACACCATCCTGGTCCACGGGCGGAAAACCGCCGGGCAGTTTGCCTTCCAGCGGGTCCCGGCGGGCGGGTCCGAGGGGGCGGAACCTCTGCCGGAGACGGAGACCCCGCCGGAGGAAGAACCCTGAACAACGAACCGGCCGGAGAGCGTTTCCGTTCTCCGGCCGGTTTTTATTATTCGGCATCAGACCAGTCACTTTCTCTTGCCCAGCCGGATACACTCCAGCGTATAGGTCACCTGCATGACCCCCCAGATCAGCAGCAGGACGAAGACGGGGAGCAGGCTCATCTCAAACACCATGCTCAGGATCACCAGAACCAGCCACAGCCCCAGGCACAGGCGGGTGGTCACCATGTAGGCCCGGTAGCACGCCTGTCCAATCTGGCGGCGCTCCGACTCGTCGCAGCTGTCCAACCACTTCTTCTGGAACTTGCTGTCATAGACGCTGCCGTGCTTCTCCGGGTTCATCCTCCGCTCCAGGTCCACCGTCTTCTGCTGGGCGAAGATCACCAGGCCGCAGGAGAGCAGGAACACGCCCACCAGGGTCAGGCCGTCGATGTCCCCATCCAAATGGTAGACGCAGAAGGCGGCCAGGAAAAACAGGTTGAGGAGCAGCTGGACCGCACTGAGGAGCAGAACCCAGCTCAGGGTTGTTTCAATGGACTCCGAGGTCTCGTCCTCGTCCCCGCCGCCCCAGGCGGCGTATTTTTTCGCGGCGGAGCGGTAGAGGAAAAAGGCGGTCCCCAGGGTCAGGACGGAGGTGACGGGAATGCCCCAGGGGGTGACGGCGGACAATGCGCTGTTGAGTCCCGCCACCAAGGCGGCGGTCTCCGCGCCGAACACCCGGGTGAGCCCCAGGATGAAGCCCAGCACGCCCCCCGCCAGCAACGATCCCGCCATAGTCAGGGCAAACCTGGGCAGGGCTTTCCGGTTCTCGCTTCTCTCATTCATGGGATTCGTCCTCCTGATAGGTAAAAATGTCTTCGACCTGCACGCCGCAGATCTTCGCCAGCTTTAGCGCCAGCGTCACGGAGGGGGAGTAGTCTCCCCGTTCAATTTGGCTGATGGTCTGCCGGGAGACTCCCGCCAGGCGGCCCAGCTCCTGCTGGTTCACCCCCAGGCGGGCCCGGTGCTCTTTCAGCCGGTTGGTCAAGGGCATGGGCAGGCTCCTTTCTCCTGACAAAGCAGGTTGTCAAATTGACAAGGATTCTTGTCAACCATAGCATAGCACTGACAAGGAAAGTTGTCAAGTGAACGTTTAAAAAAACGGACGGCGGAGCTTTTGGCTCCGCCGCCCTTGAAATCGCTTCGTATTCGGTATTCCCAAGGCGCCGCCTTCAGCGCTTCTCGCCCCGGTCGAAGGCCACCACCACCCGGCGGTTGGGGTCCGTGCCGGTGGAGTAGGTGGTCACGCCCTCGAAGTCCTGGAGGGCCGTGTGGATCACGTGCCGCTCGTAGGCGTTCATGGGCTCCAGGGTGACGCTGCGGCGGTAGCGGACGACCTTCCCCGCCACCTTCCGGGCCAGGTGCTGGAGGCTCTGCTCCCGCTTGGCCCGGTAGTTCTCCGCGTCCAGGTGGATGCGGACCCGGGGACCGCCGCCCCGGTTCACGGCGTAGCTGGTGATCTGCTGGATGGCGTCCAGGGTCTCGCCCCGGCGGCCGATGAGGGCCCCCAGGCCCTGGCCCTCCAGGATGACCTTGTAGCGGCCCTTCTCGGGGAGGTACACCTTCACCTCGGCGGCGCTGTCCATGTGCTCCAGGAGCCCTTTGAGGAAGGTCTTGATGGCCGCGGCCTTCTCGTCGTCCACCTCTTCGCCCAGGGGAACGGGCTGGGAGGGGACGGGCTCCTCCCGGCGGGGCTCGGCGGGACGCTCTTTCTTTTCCGGGCGCTCCCTTTTCTCCCGGGGAGCGCGTTCCTTACGCTGCTCCTTCTTCTCCGGGGCCGCGGGGCGGGGCTCCTCCCGGACGGCGGGCTCCGGCCTGGGAGCGGGAACGGGCTCCGGGGCGGGCGCTTCCTCCTCCTCCGGGCCGTAGTAGACGCGGATCTTCGCCGGGCAGGCGCCCAGTCCTAAGAAGCCGGACTTGGCCCGCTCCAGGACCTCCACGGACACGTCGTCCCGGTCCAGGCCCAGTTGGGCCAGGGCCTTGGAGATGGCCTCGTCCTCGTTCTTGCCCGTGACATCAATATAGTCTCTCATAACGGCTTCCACCTTTACGTTTCGTCATAGCGGTCCGGCTTGTAGGCCCGGCCCCTGGCGTAGGGCCTGTCCCCCACCCGGCCGGCCTCCGTGGTGGCGGTGCCGGCCTTGGCGGCTTTGGCGGCTTTGGCGTCCCGGGCGGCCTTCTGCTTTTCCTTCAGAGTCTGCTTCTGGACATTCTGGCGCTGCTGCTCCTGGAGGACCTTGGCCTCCTCCATCTTGCGCTTCCGCTCCGCCTGGCGGGCCTCATAGCGGGCGTTCTCCTCCTCCTCCAGCTTCTTGTTGAAGAACTTACCCATAAAGTACTCCTGCACGGCGGCGAAGGCGCTCTGAGCGATCCAGTACACACCCAGGGCCGCGGGCATGGTGAAGGCGATATACACGGAGAACAACGGCATGAACATCATCATGCGGTTGGCGCTGGCGGCGGAGGGGTCCGTCTGGGGCTGGTGCTTCATGGTGATTTTGGTCATGAGCCACTGGCTGCCGCCGGCCAGAATGGGAATAAGAATCAGCCCGATGGCGGCCCAGGTAAAGGCAAAGTGGGTAACCATGCTCCAGGGGGTGGCCGCCATGTCCAGCCCGAAGGAGGTGTAGTTCATGTTGATCCAGCCGTCCACCGTGCCGCCCAGCTCCGGCATCTGGGAGGCGATGACCTTGACCAGGTTGATCTGCCCGTAGGGCAACAGCTGGGTGACCCCGTCCCGGACCACGGCGGCGCCGTCCTTCATCTGCACGATGCCGGACACGTCCAGCCCGGCGTCCGTCACCGCCGCCACCATGTCCTGCACCACGTCCTGGCTCAGCATCATGAAATGGGTGATGGGCTGGCGGATGATGGAGTACAGGGCCAGCAGGATGGGGAAGGGCAGCAGGCTCCACAGGCACCCGGACATGGGGTTGACCCCCTCCTCGGCGTAGAGCTTCTGCATCTCCTCCGCCTGTTTGGTCTGGTTGTTGGCGTATTTCTTCTGAATCTCCTGAAGCCGGCCGGACATGCGGCTCATGCGCATCATACTCTTCTTGGACTTCATCTGGAAGGGCACCATAATCAGCTTGACCACCAGGGTAAAGAGGATGATGGCCATGCCGTAGGAATTGGTCAGGTTATAAAACAGCCGGACCAGCCAGGCAAAGGGGATACAGATATAGTATCCGATGGTTGAAAACATAATTTGTTCCTCTCGTCTTGTTCAGTGGGGAACCGTCTCCCCCTCAGGGCACAGGATCATAACCCCCCTTGTGAAAGGGGTTGCACCGGAGAATTCTCTTGAACGCGAGCCAGCTTCCCTTGACTGCCCCATACTTCTCCAGGGCCTCCAGCGCGTACTGGGAGCAGGTGGGGATGTAGTTGCAGCACGGGGGGCGGCAGGGGGAGATGTTCCGCCGGTAGAACTTCACCAGCCAGATCAGGACCCTCTTCATGGCTTGTCCTCCAAAAGGCCCAGCTTCCGGCTCAGGCGGAAGAAGGTGTCGTTGAGCTCCTTCCAGGAGGCGGTCAGCGTCCTGCCCCGGGCCACCACGATGATGTCCCAGCCCTGGACGAGGCGGGGACTCGCAAGCCGGTAGACCTCCCGCAGGCGGCGGCGGGCCCGGTTCCGCTTCACGGCGTTCCCCAGCTTCACGGAGACGGTGACCCCCAGGCGGTTGTGGCCCAGGCGGTTTTTCCGGCAGTAGAGCACCATGCACCCCGCCACCGCCGACGCGCCCTTTTGGTACAGGCGGCGGAACTCGTGGTTCTTTTTCAGCGTCGCCGCGGCTTTCAAGTCTCATCCCCCCAGGCCGGAGAACCAGTACAAGGGACGGAGGAATTCAAGCAATTCCAGCCGCCCCTGTCAGGACTCGTGTTCAAGTGTCTCCTTCCGCTCAATAGGAGAGGCGGGCGCGGCCCTTGGCGCGGCGGCGGGCCAGGACCTTGCGGCCGTTGGCGGTAGCCATGCGCTTGCGGAAGCCGTGGACCTTCTGGCCGTGGAGCTTCTTGGGCTGATAGGTACGTTTCGTTGCCATGCTGAGACACCTCCTGTCGATATTCCGTCCGCCCCATCGAAAAACCGGGGGCGGCGCTTTCCCAACACTGTCCGACCCTCGGGCGGCGGACAGCGCGGCAGACAAATTCCAGCGCCGATTGACGCATGGGACAGTATACCATACGGGCGGGAGGGGTGTCAATAAAAACTTGGAAAAAGGAGTGTCCGCCCTTGACAAACCGCCCCGATCCGCTATAATAAACATAGGAAGGACGCCGCCGCACAGCGGTCAGCCCCTCTTAGAGATCAACATAGGTTGACCGTTCGGGTGCCGTCCGGACGGTCAACACGCTTATATGGTCAGACGCGGGAGCGGACCCCCAGGTCCGCTCCTTTTTTTCATGCCCTCCCCCTCCAAAATCAAAAAGTCAAAATAGTTTCTATATTTGCAAGATAATAATAACATAAAGCCGTTTTCTCTCCAAATTTATTCCAAAAATTCCGTCCTGACCCTTGCATTTTCCATCCGCGCTGATATAATGAAGGCACATGACCAACGCGGGGTCCGGAGTCTGGCGGTACAGGGACCGGGCCCGCGAATGAAAAGGAGAAAACGCTTATGAAGAAGAAATTCTTGTCCCTGGCCCTGGTGTTCATCATGGCCTTGACCCTCTTGCCCACGGCGGCTTTTGCGGCCGACGCTGTTCCTGGCAGCTTCGTTGCCAATAGCGGTAAATTCGAGGTAAACTCCGCGAAAACCGGCGGTACCCTGTCCTGGAGCTACAAGCCGGGTAAGGATACTAACGAAACCCCAACAACACCTGCCTTTACAGTGAAAAAGGGTGATGCTGAGGTTAGCGGAACCGCGAAAGCGGGCACTCCGGCGGCGGACAACAGCGTCCCCTACACCTTCTCCATCACCGGCCTGGCTGAGGATTCGACGGACACGGTAACCTTTACCATTGCAGATGGGGAAAACCCCGCGAACTCTATTACGGTCACCTACACCCCTAAGCAGCAGAAAACGATTACGGAGTTTACCGCCACGGTCTCCAGCAACATAACGGCTAAGGCAGGTGTAACTTACACTGTGAACACGGCCACAGCGGGCAATGAAACGGTTGCAAATCCCTCTTCGGTCCTGACGGTGTCTGGCGCAACGTGGACGTCGACCGAGGCTAGTAGTACTCCTGTTACACCCACCTTCGGAAGAGCCCCTGATGCTGCCGGTACCTACAACGTGGAAGTTACTGCTACGGTGGCAGACGCGAGCAAGGAAGACTACAAAATTGAATCCACCACGAAATGTACCATCCAGAATGTCACCGTCGGGGAAGAATCCACCAATCCCCCCACCCAGGAGAAGCCCATTACCGTGTCCGCCGTGTTTGTGGACGCCCAGAATGTAAAGGTCACCTGGACCAATCCCGAGGGCGTTCCCGCTGATACGACCTACAACGTCACTGTCGCGAATGAGTCGACAACGATTAACAAGACCGTGAAGGGCGTCACTTCTCCTGCCACCGTAAAGCTGGACAGCGCCGTGCCTTCCGGTACGGAGGTGTCTGTTACGGTTGCGGGCTTGTCCGGCCAGTCCGTGGTCGCCCAGGGTAATTCCGGGCATATCACCTATACTGCCGTCCCCGTCATTCCCACCAAGCCCACCACCCCCACGGAGGACACCAAGGCCCCCAGCACCGATTCCCAGGGCATCCCTGTCTCCTCCGAGGTTTCCAACGCCAACCAGGCCAACCAGGCGATCGACACCCTGAAAAGCACCGATTCCGATACCCTCCAGGAGCGCCTCATGACCAATGAGACCGCCGCTTCCTCCTTCGCCTCCCTGGAGAGCGCCGTCAAGGACGCCAAGGGCATCACCGTCTCCGTCGAGGTGGATACGGCCTCTGTTCCCAGCGTCGTGCGCTCCCACACCCCCGCCGTCACCGGCGCCGCCTTCAACGCCAGCGGCTCTTCCGTCAAGCTGGTGGTGGACGCCCCCTCCAAGTCCTACAGCGCCTCCTCCGGCTATCAGATCAGCATGACCCTGACCGGCGTGTCCAACCCCTCCAAGCTGGACGTCCCCGTCATCATCACCCTGCCCCTGCCCTCCGACGTGCAGGCCGGCCGCGTGGTGGTCCTGCACTACCATGACGGCAGCTCCACTCCCACCCGCATCGTCCCCGTGGTCTCCGGCAGCTGGCTCCGCTTCTCCGTGACGGGCTTCAGCGACTTCGTGATTACCGACTCTGAGAACGCCGGCAATAACGGCGTCTCCCAGGCCTTTACCACCGTCCAGGGCGGCGCGAACCGGAACGACGGCTCCTTGGATGACGCCACCCTGGCGGCCATCTCGGCCATGCTCTCCGGCGACGGCGTGTTCGTGGACGTGCCCGGCACCCACTGGGCCGCCAAGGAGATCCGCTGGGCCCGGGACGGCGGCCTGATGAGCGGCTACGGCAACGGGTACTTCAATCCCACCGCCTCCACCACCCGCCAGCAGCTGTGGATGGTTCTGGCCCGCCTGTCCGGGACCCGTCCCGCCGACATGGCCATGGCCCGCCAGTGGGCCATCAACACCGGCGTGTCCGACGGCAGCAATCCCTCCGGCGTTCTCAGCCGCCAGCAGCTGGTCACCATGCTCTACCGCTTTGCCAAGAGCCAGGGCGTGAACGTCTCCGCCTCCGCGAAGCTCAGCGGCTACTCCGACAGCGCCAAGGTGGCCTCCTACGCCAAGGAAGCCCTCTCCTGGGCCGCGGCCAAGGGCATCATCAGCGGCTCCAACGGCAAGCTGAATCCCGAGGGCACGGCGACCCGCGCCCACTTCGCCGTGTTCCTGTATCGCTACAGCAACGGCTGATCCCGAAAAACCGATCTTTTCCAATTGAAATACTGTACCCGGGAAAAGGGGGAGGCTGACGCCTCCCCCTTTCCCGTTTCCTCTTGACAAACCGCTTCTGTCTGCTATAATGAACATAGAAGGACGCCGCCGCACAGCGGTCAGCCCTCTAGTTGTTCAACAAACGTTGACCGTTCGGGGCCTATCCGGACGGTCAACACGCTTTTATGGTCAGTATGTAGGCCCAAAAGGCCAACAACACCAGAAACCGGAGTACCAAGTACCACCGTCTTCTTCCCATTCGCTTCACCCCCTTTCACAAGGGAGTGGCTGACCGCCATTCAATGCGTCGGCGTCCTTCTGACCCCAGCATATCAGACTTCCCGCGCTTTGTCAAACAGGGGCGGCCCTCATGGGGCCGCCCTTGTTTCATAATGTTGCCTCTTAGATAGGACCCCGCATTTTCCCTGTGGGGCCTGGCCCCCTGGCCAGGCCATCCCCCCTCTCTCAGCCTTTGGCTTGAAATTTTTTCCACTGTTAGATTTGCCCCGTCCGGGCAAGCTAAGTCCAATCTCGACAGGATTGGAGGGATTCTCATGGCAATTGACAAGATCGCCGTCCTGCTGGCCGTCATCGGCGCGCTGAACTGGGGCGGCATCGGACTGTTCGGATTCGACACCGTGGCCTGGCTCTTTGGCGGCCAGCTGGCGGTGGTGTCCCGGATCATTTACGCCCTGGTGGGCCTGGCGGGCCTGTGGTGCCTGACGCTGCTGTTCCGCCTGGACCGGGAGACGGCCGCCCATCCGGCGTGAAAAAAGCCCCCGTATGGGGGCTTTTTTCACGCTTCCTTCCCGTCGATTTGGCTTTTTCCCCCTTTACTTCCCCGTTGAAATGCACTATAATCGCATATAATATTTCCATAGGATCGAAACGCGATCGGAAAGGAAGGACCCAAGAAATGGAAGAAAAACTCCGCGAATACGCCCGTCTCCTGGTCCGGGTGGGCCTGAACCCCTACCCCGGCCAGCGGATGGTGATTTCCTCCCCGGTGGAGTGCGCCGCTTTCGCCCGTCTCTGCGCCCAGGAGGCGTATGACGCCGGCTGCTGCGAGGTGGTGATGAACTGGACCGACGACGCCATGACCCGCATGAAGTACCTCCACGCCGCGGAGGAGGTCTTCGACACGGTGCCCCTCTGGCGGCGGCACTTCTTCAACGACCAGGCCCTGGAGGGCACGGCGTACCTGGCCATTTCCGCCTCGGACCCGGAGAACCTGAAGGGGGTGGACTCCAAACGCATCATCGCCGCCCAGCGGGCCAGCGGCAAGGCCCTCAAGGACTTTGACCGCCTCCAGATGTGCGGGGGTTTCCCCTGGTGCATCGCCTCGATTCCGATTCCCTCCTGGGCGGTCCGGGTGTTCCCGGACAAGGGAGAGGAGGAGGCCGTCTCCGCCCTCTGGGACGCGATTTTCCGGGCGGTCCGCGTCGCCGGGGACGGAACGGCCGTGGACCGCTGGCGGGAGCACCTGGACACCCTGGAGCGCCGCCTTACGATACTGAACGCCCTGAATCTGAAATCCCTTCACTATACGAACGCCCTGGGCACGGACCTGACGGTGGAGCTTCCCGAGGGCCATATTTGGGAGAGCGGCGGGGACCGGACCCTGGCGGGGCGGCCGTATATCGCCAACATCCCCACGGAGGAGATCTTCACCTCCCCGTTGAAGACCGGCTCCAACGGCGTGGTCTACGCCTCCATGCCCCTGGTCCACGACGGCAGCGTCATCGACAAATTCCACTTCGTGGTAAAAGAAGGCAGGATCGTGGAAGCTCACGCGGAGAAGGGGGAGGAGACCCTCCGGGCGGCCATTTCCGTGGACGACGGCGCGGCCTACTTCGGCGAGGCGGCTCTGGTGCCCTGCGACAGCCCGATCTCCAATCAAAACCTGCTGTTTTACAACACTCTTTTTGACGAAAACGCCGCTTGCCACATCGCCTTCGGCGAGGCGTACCCCTGCCTGGAGGGCGGCCAGCGGATGAGTAAGGACGAATTGAAGGCCCGGGGCCTCAACGACTCCATCACCCACGTGGATTTTATGATCGGCACCCCGGACCTGTCCATCGTGGGCACAACGCGGGACGGCAGGGAGGTCCCCATCTTCATCGACGGGAATTTTGCCCCTGGGTTTTAACCAGCCAATCGGGGAAATGGCCCGGTCAAGGGACCGGGCCCCACACTGCTTCTACCGATAGAATACCTTGTGGGGCCTGACCCCCCCTGGTCAGGCCATTCCTCCGGCAAATCACATACACATATTAGGAGGAACACACCATGGCAGCGAAACTACAGGAGACCACCCCCGACGTGCTGATCTGCGACGGCGCGAGGGTCAGCGGCGACGTGACCCTGGGGAAGGGCGTGAACATCTGGTACAACGCCGTCCTCCGGGGAGACGATGGGGCCATCACCGTCGGCGAGAACACCAATATCCAGGACTGCGCCGTCCTCCATGAGGAGACCCGCGTGGGCGCGGGCTGCACCATTGGCCACGGGGCTGTGGTCCACGGCTGCACCATCGGGGACAACGTCCTCGTGGGCATGGGAGCCGTGATCCTCAACGGCGCGAGGATCGGGGACGACTGCGTCGTGGGCGCCGGGGCCCTGGTCACGGGGAAGCTGGACGCCCCCGCCGGGTCCATGATCCTGGGCAGTCCCGCCAAGGTGGTCCGCCCCCTGACGGAGGCGGAGATCGCCTCCAACCGGAAATCCGCCGAGGGCTATCTGAAAACGGCGGAAGAATACCGCCGGGGCTGAGCCATGGACTGGAACCGGGACCAAATCAAGCAGCGGCTGCTGGTGGTTTGCGGCGGCGTGGCCTTCTTCTGCGCCCTGCAAAACCTCCCCGCCGTGGCCCTGGCTGTCCGCTGGGCGCTGGGGATTCTGTCGCCCTTTCTGGTGGGCGGGGCCATCGCCTTTATCTTAAATGTCCCCATGCGGGCCATTGAGCCCCATCTCCCCGGCGGGAAGCGCTGGAAGTCCCTCCGCCGTCCCCTGGCCCTGATCCTGACCCTGGCGGCCATGACCGGCGTGGTGACTCTAGCGGTCTGCGTCATCAGCCCCGGCGTCGGCGACGCGGTCCGGTCCATCACCGGCCAGCTTCCCGCCGCCATCCAGCGGGTCCAGGAGCAGCTGGCGGAGTTGGAGAACTGGCTCCCCCAGCTGGAGACCCTGGCAGCGGACCTCCAGTTTGACTGGAAGACCCTCTCGGAAAAGGCCGTCTCCCTGGCCCGGGAGTGGGGCGGCGGGTTGGTTTCCTCCGGCGGAGTGCTGATAGGGGGCGTGGTCAGCGGCGTCAGCACCTTCGTCATCGGCCTGATCTTCTCTTTCTACGTCCTGCTGCAAAAGGAGCGTCTGGCCCGCCAGGGCCGCCAGGTCCTCTACGCTCTCTTCCCCGAGTCCTGGGCGGACAAAGCCCTGGAGGTCCTCCGCCTCTCCGGCCGAACCTTCTCCAGCTTTCTCTCCGGCCAGTGTGTGGAGGCTGTGATTCTGGGCGCCCTCTTCGTGGCGGCCATGACCATCTTCCGCATGCCCTACGCCCTGCTGGTGGGGGTCCTCATCGCCCTGACGGCTCTGATCCCCGTGGTGGGGGCCTTTATCGGCTGCGTGGTGGGGGCCCTGCTCATCGCCGTCACGAATCCCTGGCAGGCGGTGGGCTTCGTGGTCCTCTTTCTGGTCATCCAGCAGATCGAGGGCAACCTGATCTATCCCCATGTGGTGGGAAACTCCGTGGGTCTTCCCTCCATCTGGGTCCTGGCCGCCGTGACCCTGGGCGGCAAGCTGATGGGCATTGCGGGGATGCTGTTCTTCATTCCTCTCTGCTCCGTGCTGTACGCCCTCTTCCGGGGCTTTGTCAAAGCGCGGCTGAAGGCCCGCCGTGTCCCCGCAAGGAAATGGCGGGACCCTTGATAGAATGCCCTCCAACGCCTCTCGGAGGGCGTTTTCCTCGCCATTTGCGCGCTGGTTTTTACAGCACGCCGAACAGAACAGTTATAGCACAAAAAATTTTTCAGATAGTATGTTTGCTGGTATTCGTACTAAATAGAAATTATGAGGCTTACGCAGGAAAAGAAGGAGCCTCTTTATCACTATTCTTTGCAAGGACAAGGGTTTCCCTTGTCCTTCTCCGTTTATGTGTATTCGGTTCCGGCTCCAGGTAAAGCGCCTGAAATTCGTCAAAGGATACGTTAAATTCAATACTTACCTCATAGCCCCGCTTAACATAGACAGCCTTGATAAACTGCGCTACCGAATGTCAGGAGCAGGGCCGGAATAAAGACCCCCTTGTGTATGTCACCGCATAAAAAGGCAGACTTGCAATATGCAAGCCTGCCTGTGGTGGACCCAAAGGGATTCGAACCCTCGACCTCTCGGATGCGAACCGAACGCTCTCCCAACTGAGCTATGGGCCCATATAACTGACCCGGTTGCCTACCAAACGAATTACCGGCCAATTATCTGGATATTCAATTTTTTCACTTATACGGATGTGAACCGAATGGCAACCATCCGAGTTACGCCCCCAAAACGTGGGGCATATAACTGGCCCGCTTGCTCTCCCAACTGAGCTACAGGCCCAAATATTCTATAAGTTGTGTGGTCACGAGAAAAGCCTTGGAAGCCGAAGTTCCAAGGCTTTTCTCTGTCCTGGTGGAGATAAGCGGGATCGAACCGCTGACCTCTTGAATGCCATGGACCAGCGGTGACCTTGGAATTTCGATTCATATATTACCATGTCACCCCCAAAAAGTCAACCCTGAACCCGAAAATTTTAACTAGCTCTTACATTTCCAACCCCTCCACCCTTACCCCTTGGGAGCCACTTTTGGAGCCACACCCTTTTCTTAGCCACAAAGTCCACCATTGATAGACAGATGACCTAACAACTCCCGATTCTTTTCCGCTCTCTCTTTTGTCTGCTTATCAATGTACTTTTGAGCTGTTTTGATTTGTGTATGTCCTAATAACTGCATAATATTGAATACGTTTGAATCCGGTTCGTTTGACAACATCGTTGCTACCGTATGACGGAGCCGATGGAGCCTCAAACTATCCATACCAGTATTAGAACTCTTTAGGCTATGATTGACCGAACTGCGGAACCCCGCATAAGTCCAATCACCCTTCTATTTGTCATGAGTACCCCCGTGATTACTTCCGGGGGTCCGGGCGGCCCTGCGGGCCTCCCGGATTCCCTGTAGTCTTTCGTTTTCACGGTAACACGGCATATCATCACGACATTCCAGAGATTACCAATCTTTGCCTTACCCCTCCAAGGCGGATTCAATTACCCGGCCCTTGTCGTCGAAGAACAGACGGACCTTATCGCCGGGCTCCAGGCCCCTCCACACGTCCGGGTTTACGCACTTCTTTTTCTCCGCCTTGAAGCCACTGGCTTTGTAGTCATCGGATTCGAAGGTGCTGACGGGGGAGAAAACAAACATGTTGTAGTAGGGACGCTTGCTGCCGTCATTGAGCTCAAACATGCCGGCAGCCCAGCCGAGGAATACGTAGCCCTGGTATGCGAGGTCAATACTGGCCTCCTTCTTCGCTTCGGTCTTCGTTTCGGTTTTCGCTTCGTTACTCATATAGAGTGCTCCTTTCTGGGGTCCTGCCCCTTATTTTTGAATAGCTGGAAAGCCTTGAATCCACCCGGCGGTCTACGGGTCGGTGCCCCGTGGCTTTTTGGTGTGACCTAAACCAGCTATAAAAAATCAGCCGGACAACCGTCTGTTGTCCGACTGTCAAGTAACATTATAGAATCCGCCGCAAAATTTCTGAAAAAACCTCTTGACATTTCCCTCCGGCTTTGCTATTATAATGACTGTTCTGATGCGGAACACCTGACATGGGGGTATAGCTCAGCTGGGAGAGCGCTTGAATGGCATTCAAGAGGTCAGCGGTTCGATCCCGCTTATCTCCACCAGAGGGAAACCGAGGGAAAGCCTTGGGCCACAATGGCCCAGGGCTTTTTCCTTTGTGTTGGGGTAGCTGGATGGGTGTAGCCAAAAGATGGGGTATAGACTTGCCTAACCTTGCCTAGCCTTGGGATTTTGGGGGGAATGGCTACGGGGTCGGCTCCTGGCTTCTGGAGGGGGAGGGAAACACTATATAGTAATATTTGGATAATCCTCGCAAAAGAATATATCGAATTAAAGCGTTAGACGTTAAGAAAGCCCATCGTCTAGCGCTTTTTTCATATATACATTGGGTTAAAAATTTGTAGACGTGTTCAAAGGGCGTGTCAGTACTACTTGTTAGTTAAATCGTTAGTCTAACAGGAGGTACGTCATACCAAGCAGAAAAGTTTATAAGCAGTACATCATCGGAAGAAATTTTATCAAGTCCACCAGCTATGAAAACATCAACACAGGCCGCAGAAAGAAGGCAGTACAGAATCAGCCGCAGAGCACACCCATGACCACGCAGAAATTAGATCTGGCTTACCAGTACCGCCAGAGGGCCAAGCGTGAAAAGCTCCTTCGACTGGCTGATGTGAATTTTGAAGCCGGGGCTTGTGTATTCGTAACCATGACGTTTCGAGAGAATGTGCAGGACTACGACATAGCGGTAAAAGGTTGGAGTTTAATTGAGTTTGAGGATGGTTCAACTGCTTGCGTCTCCAGCAACTACCTCTCCTATACCAAACCATCCAGTGGCAATACAGGTAACAACGGTGGAAATACACAACAAAGCAGTGGCACACAGCAGAGCGGCAGCACACAACAAAGCACCATCGACCCCGATCTCGAAGCCAAGCTTGCAGCCCTCGGATTAGTTTCAGGCCCTACAGAAAAGGTGGATCCCACAGCAGGTCTCACAGAAGAAGAGATCCAGCAGAAAATAGAAGACTCCTACAACACCGAGTTTAGAGTCAACGGCACCTAATATCAAGATAACAATTAATAGTACAACTGTTCTGGACGATATGTCACTTGACGGTCGTGTGCGCTGGTACAGTATGAGGTTTATGCGGTTCAGTCACTTCCGGCACATACCCTAATGACACAATAGAAACCCCTCCCCCATCAGTGAATTTGTTGAAGAGTTCAAGGTAAAGGGTTTGTTGGGGTCTGGCATTTCTGACGTGACCTTTGAAAATTACTCTTATGCCTTGAAACACTTTCAAGAGTATTTCAAGGGCAAACGCATAGGAATGGTTGATACCGATGAAATTAACCGTTTCTTTGCGTGGATGGTCAACTTTATGGAAAATGGGAAATTCAAATATAGTCAAACCTCGCTTGACCGTACTGCATATGTTGTCAATAGGATGTTTGCCAGAGCTGTTAGAAAGGGGTATTTGTCAACAAATCCGATGGACACCGAGGAGTTCAAAACACCACGTTCCAAGAAGAAAACCACTGAAATCAAAGCCTTGTCCCAGGAGGACATAGGGATTTTAAGAAATGCACTCATGGAAAATAAAACTGTTTATCCAGTTATAGCTTTAATGTCTATAACTGGAATGAGGACACAAGAAGCCCTTCCCCCAACAGCCGCCACCATATCAACCCCCTGGAGATCGCCAAGGGCTACGGCGCGGGAGAAAACCCCGTTGCCATGAAGTCCGAGCTGTTGATGAGCATTTGCGAACAGCAGATGGGCGTAGGCCAGCTTGGCGCGTTCCACAAGTCCATCATTGACCGCTGCACCGCCAGCGTCTACCATGACTT
>JAETSB010000020.1 GCA_021769865.1 Oscillospiraceae bacterium | reverse complement strand
ATATGAGTAACCGTGGACCCCTTCGGCCCTTCGGCGGTATGGGTCGCCTCCGGCTTTTCCGCGCCGGGAGGCAAAGGGGCTTTGGCGGCGTCGGACGGCTTCTCGTCCTTTTCTCCACCAGCCGCTTGCTCAGGCTCCTGAGCGGGGAAGGGCAGAATCAGTGTGCCGGGAATGGGTGGGTTTTTATCCCGGTTCTTCCGGTATTCCAACGCCTGGGACAAACTCATGGCGTAGACATCGGCGCGGACCTCCAGCATCCCGGCCCGCTTCAAGGCTTCGCAACGGTGGAAACCATGCACGAGATTGTAGCCGCCCTTCTCGCTCTGCCGGAGGATGACCGGCTGCTCCAGGCCATGTTCCTTGATACTGGCGATTAAATCGCTGTAGTCTTCCCTGGGGGCGTCCTTGACATAAGTGCCGGGAAGAGGCCCGATCTCGGACAATTTGACGAAACGCAGCTTGGGGTCTTTAGGCTGTTCGGGCAGTTCGGGCGGCTTCTTTTCCTCGGCGGGCTTGGCGGGAATGTCGGTGCCGGAGGCTTTCTGCTCTTTCCTGTCCTTGGGCGGCTCGGGCGGCTTCTTTTCCTCGGCGGGCTTGGCGGGAATGTCGGTGCCGGAGGCTTTCTGCTCTTTCCCGTCCTTGGGCGGCTCGGGCGGCTTCTTTTCCTCGGCGGGCTTGGCGGGAATGTCGGTGCCGGAGGCTTTCTGCTCTTTCCCGTCCTTGGGCGGCTCGGGAGGTTTCGTTACCTCAGCGGGTTTGGCGCGGCCATCGGAGCCGGAGACTTTCTGCTCCTTTCCGTCTTTGGGCGGCTCGGGGGGCTTCGTTTCCCCGGCGGGCTTTCCAGTGTTGCCCAGGATACCAGCCTTGTCCTCCAGTTTGGCCTTGGTGGCGTCTTTGGATTCTTCTGCGATGGTCGGGCTTTTGAAAGAGCCGGAGAGGGGATTTGCGCGTTTGTTTGCCATTTTGGGTCCTCCTTGTAATTTATTTGCTAAAAATGCGTCTCAATTTGAGACGCATTAAAAGCCGGTATTGATTGCCCCAAAATCATGTTGTACCTCAGCCTGGTAAAATTGGCTGATGGTCAAAGGGGCGTTGTAAAGAGCTGTCAGCAAGTAAGCCCGGATATTTCGTATCTTTGTGGAATTACGGCGAAGGCAATCAAAGACATATTCCAAATGACTTTGTTCCAGAGAAAGCAAGCGATTTTGTACTTGGCTTATCGGAATGGTTTCGCCTCCGATCCTGACAGTTTGGCGAGTGCTGCTCAAGGTATCGACTATGAGTTCCAGTACTCCGTCTACATCTTCCGGGGTATACTGTCGGCAAAGGCTCGAATAATTGATCTGTGATTTTATTTCTTTTAGGTAATCGTATCGATCTATCAATCCTTGGTTTGTCGCGGAAGATGATAGATGGATAGATGGATTAGTATAGCTGGATTCAGTCTGATTAGATTCAATATAACTTCCGTCCGATTTTCGGAAGTCTGCACTTCCGGTTATCGGAAGTCTTGACTTCCGATTTTCGGAAGTCTGCACTTCTGGTTTTCGGAAGTCTTGACTACTGAAAATCGGAGGTCTGAGAACGGGGTCCGGCTCCGGTTCTGGAGGAGGGGGAGGGACATTACGGGTGGTAAATCGCTTGACATAAATTTTAGTGGGGCGGCCTTGCCCTTGCTTCACGCGCTCGATCAGGCCAAACCCTTTGCCTTTATCCAACTCAGCCAGTAGCTTTACCGCCTTTCCGTGGGCGCAACGCAGGTCGTTTTGAATTTCCTCTAGGGTGTAATAGATATACACACGTCCGGCCTCGTCATACCAGCCATTTTTAGCGGATAGCCCCATGCGGTCCAACAAGAGGCCATATAATAGCTTGGCATCGGTGGATAACTGATAGAAGCGTTCACTGGTTACAAGCTGGCGGGGAATACGATAAAAAGAAAACTGGCTGCTCTCATCGCCGTAGTAATAATCAAATTCCTGATGGTCCATATCTGGTCAACCTCCGGGAAACAAAAAAGGCGTTCCTTTTGGAACGCCTTTTCGACAGTTTTTTCATATTTGGTTATATGAATGCCGAGAAACGTACTAGCTAACAAAATTTTGGGGATTTCCTCAGAAGGCTCTTTCTAAAAAAACCATGGGGAATTTTTTCCGGTCGCCATACAACATTGTTCTTTTCTCTCCGACTATTTTTGATGAAATGACACCTTTTTCTTTAAGGTTTTTTTAGCATAGAACCATATTGCTTGGTACAGCGACAGCGCCAGCACCAGCAGGACGCCCGCCGCCAGGGCGGCTCCCGTGGCTGTGCTGATGCAAAGCGCTCCGGCGTGGAACAGGAAAAACGCCTGGGTGGACAGCAGTCCCCCGCCCAGCGCCCCCGGCAGAAGGGACGCCCTGGCGTTCCGGGCCCAGGCCCGGCGGTAGGTCTTCCACCAGAAGCCCGGCTCATCCCGCAGACCCCGCAGCACCGTGTCCGCCAGGCCGCACAGCTCCGGGCCCGCGATGGCCCCGCCCAGCAGGCCGGACAGCGGCGCGTACACCAGCACGTGGGAGGCGAAGCTGTACGCCAGGCCCAGGAGAAAGGGCACACTGCCCAGCAGCGCCAGAAAGCCCGCCCGGAACAGGTCCCAGAAGTCCCGGCTCAGGGTCTCCCACAGGCGGGGAAGGCCCGTCTTTCGGGGCAGGTCCCCCTCGGGCGCGTGTTCATGGTTCGGCAGAAATCCCATATGCCCGCTCCTCTCTAAAACATCCTGTCCCACAGGATCTGTTCCCCGGCGAAGGCCTCTTCATCCTTCGGGCCGGTCCGGATTCTCCGGGCAAACCAGAGCCGGTCCGCCCGGCAGTTGACCAGCTCCACGGACCCGCCGCCGGGCCAATCCTCCCAGGGAACGGTCATGTTCTCCCAGTCCATGGCCCCCTCCGGGGGAAGCGATCCGTCCAGATAGGCAAGCGCCCCGTGGCTGGCCTGGAAATTCTCCGGGTCGTCCAGCAGGAAGATCCCGCTCTGCCGGGTGTAGAAGTCGGAATTCAGCTTATCCACATTGGCCGTCATGACCTGGATGGCGGCGTCATCCATCCGGGTGGAGGCATAGTCGATCTGGATGGCGTTGACGGCCACGTGGACTTCGCCGTCTCCGTCGATATCGGGACATACCGCCTCCAGCGCCGCTTGCAACGAGGCGATTTCCCCGGGTGCGGCCGCGTAACGGGTCACCAGGGCCACCGAGCAGTCATAGGTCTCCCGGGAGACGCGCTCCCACAAGACGCCGCACAGGGCGATGACCGCCAGCACGCCGCACAGCACATGAAGCCAATGATACCGCCACCAGTTGTCCCGGCGCTGCCTTGGGGTCAGGTCCGGGTCCGCCCAATATCCTCGTTCCGCCATAGCCGCCTCCGATCCCGCAAAAGTTTGCCTCCGGTCCCTGTCCCGGAAAGGGACGCTATTTTATCTTCGCAGATAAGCCAGATTCCTGTCGATCAGTTCGCACCGCTGTTTTACGCAGTCCGCGCTCCGCATAGCGTCGGGCGGTGTGTGGAGCGCGTAGTCCACCATCAGATCCAAGGTGGTGGAGGCCACGTGGAGCCGGGTGTCGGCGGAGGCGTAGTAAATGTAAAGCCGGCCGTCGTCGTCCGCGATGGCCCCGTTGGTAAAGGCCACGTTGCCCACGTCGCCGCAGCGCTCCCAGCCTCTGGGGCCGATGAGGAAGCCGCCTGGCTCCGCGATGACCCGGGCCGGGTCGTCCAGGGCCGTCAGGAAGACGTAGACCACGTACCGCAGGCCCGCCGCCGTGTTCCGCACGCCGTGGGCGATGTGGAGCCAGCCCGCCGCCGTCTTGATGGGGACGGCCCCCGCGCCGTTTTTCGCCTCGGTGACGGTGTGGTACTTCCGGCGGCTGGTGATGCGTTCCCGCTCAATGACGGGATGGGTGATGTCCGCGCAGAGGCCGAAGCCGATCCCGCCGCCGCTGCCGGCGTCGATGAAGCCGTCCATGGGCCGGGTGTAGAAGGCGTATTTTCCGTCCACAAGCTCCGGCAGAAGGCAGACATTTCGCTGCTGGGGGCTCTCCTCCGTCACCAGGTTCGGCAGACGCTCCCAGGTCTCCAGGTCCCTTGTGCGGACGATGCCCGCCTCCGCCACGGCGGCGGAGAGGTCCGGATTGTCCGGGTCCTTGCGCTCCGAGCAGAAGACGCCGTAAATCCAGCCGTCCTCGTGCCGGGTCAGACGCATGTCGTAGACATTGGTTTCCGACCGGCAGGTGTCCGGCAGCCGGACGGGGTAATCCCGGAAGCGGAAGCCGTCCACGGGACTTTCACTCTCCGCCACGGCAAAGAAGCTCTTGCGGTCGCAGCCCTCCACCCGGGCCACCAGGCAGTATCTTCCGTTCAGCTTGACCGCCCCGGCGTTGAACACGGCGTTGACGCCCAGGCGCTCCATGAAATGGGGGTTGTTCTCCGGGTTCAGGTCGTAGCGCCACAGCAGCGGCGCATGGTCCCGGGTCAGTACCGGGTTCTCCCAGCGGGTATAGACGCCGTTATAGAAACCGGCGGGCCGGTTTTTCCGGGTCACCAGGGCCTCATAGCGGGCGCTCTCCCGGGCAAGGGCCGTCTCAAACATAGACATCGGGGTCCCTCCTGATCAATTCCATACACATCCGCCCGTTGTGATACGGGCACTTCCAGGGCTCCACCGTGGGCTTGGAGGAATCCGGCGCGCCGGTTTCCTCCAGCCGCCAGAACCACTCCCCGCCGGGACGATGGTCCTCCACCTTCTCCGTGATGAACCGCCACAGGGCGGCGGCGGCGTCCCGGCAGTCCGTCCGGTCCGGGTGCTTGGAAAACTCGTTGACAAAGCCCAGCAGGGCCTCCGCCTGGACCCACCAGACCCGATGTCCGTCCACCACGCCCCGCTCGCACTCGTTGGCCAGGGACCGGCCGTCAAAGGCGGTTTTCAGCACGCTGTCCGCCAGCTGGCTGTTGACGGCGGCAATCTCCGCCGTCAGCCCCGGCTTCTCCAGAAAGCCGCAGCCCCAGTCGATGAGCCAGCTGGATTCGATGTCGTGGCCGTAGCTGGTGAGGTCGATGAGGGAATGGTAAGCCCGGTCGAAGAAGACCTCCTGACGGCGTTTATCCGGGTTATATACCCGCTTGGCGTAGATATGGAGGATACGCTCCATGGCGCCGGCCACAGCGGGGTCCCCGCCCGCCTGATAGAGGCCGGAGTACCCTTCAAAGACATGGAGCAGCGTATTCATGGTCCGCTCTGCCAGAACGCCGTTTTCCGACAGCTTCTCGTTGCCGGCGGGCCGGAAGTCCCGGGTGAACGCCTCCAGATAGCCGCCCTCGTCGGTACAGCGGCGCTCGATCAGATCGAACAGCTCCCTTGCCAGGGCCAGAGCTTCTTCTTCGCCGGTGAGGCGGTAATAGGCGCTGAGGGCGTAGATGGCGAACGCCTGATTATAGGTGTGCTTGGTCTCGTCCAGGGGTTTTCCGTCATAGGTCAGCGACCAGTAGACGCCGCCCCATTCCCGGTCCAGGCCCCTTTCCCGGAGGAACTCATAGGCGTGGCGGGCGTATGGAATGAGGGAATCATCCCCAAGCGCCCTGGCGGCCTTGGAGAAAAACCAGAGAATCCGGCTGTTCAGAATACAGCCCTTTTCCGCCCCTTTGTCCAGACGGTGGTCAAAGTCCATATAGCCGTAGTAGCCGCCATGTCCTATCTTCTCCGGCTGGAGGAGCGCCCCTTCCCCCCGGACGAAAACCCCCGAGAGCGGGCCTCGTTTTACGACTGTTTTCCCTTCGAGTACCCCGCCTGGGGAGGCGGAAACTTCCGGGAGCCCTGCCTGCGTCTGCGGACGGCGTCAGGCGGCGGGTGCTGCGAGCTGTTCTATGAGAAGCACCGCATCTTTCCTGGGAAACCCCCGCTGGAGGGGCTTCCCGCCGCTTACGGCGGCCCGGAGGAGTGCGCCACCCTGGAGATCACCCTGCGGGACCCGGCGCTGGACGTCAGGGTTGATCTGCTCTATACCGTCTTTGAGGATGTGGATGCCATCTGCCGGTCCGTCCGCGTTGAAAACGGCGGCCGGGAAGCCCTGGACCTCTCCACCGTCCTGTCCGCCGCCCTGGAGCTGGACAACGACGGCTTTGACCTCATTACCCTCCACGGCAGCTGGGCCAGAGAGCAGACCATCGACCGCCGGCCTCTGTCGCCGGGGAGGCAGGGGGCCTATTCCCTGCGGGGCATCTCCTCCCATCAGTTCCACCCCTTCCTGGCCCTGTGCGAGCACACCGCCACCCAGGACCAGGGGCTGGCCTACGGCATGAGCCTTGTCTACTCCGGGAACTTCCTGGCCCAGGCGGAGGTGGACCAATTCGACCGGGTCCGGGCCGTGCTGGGCATCCATCCGGAGGGCTTCCAGTGGCGTCTGGAGCCCGGCGCGTCCTTCCAGGCCCCGGAGGCCGTGCTGGTCTGCTCCGAGGAGGGCCTGGGCGGCATGAGCCGCTCCTTCCATGACTTCTTCCGGGAGCACCTGATCCGGGGGCAGAAAAAGCACCGGCCCACGCTGCTCAACAGCTGGGAGGCCTGCTATTTCGATTTCGACCACGAGCGCCTGCTCCAGCTTGGCCGGTCGGCGGCGCGCTATGGCATTGAGCTGTTGGTGGTGGACGACGGCTGGTTCGGCAGGCGAAACGACGAGACCACCAGCCTGGGCGACTGGCGGGTGAACGAGGAAAAGCTCCCCGGCGGCCTGAAACGGCTGGGGGAGGAGCTGGCGGACCTGGGCGTGGGGCTTGGGATCTGGATGGAGCCGGAGATGATCTCCCCGGACTCCGACCTCTACCGGGCCCACCCGGATTACGCCATGGCTATCCCCGGCCGCGCCCCCACGCTGGCGCGAAACCAGCTGGTGCTGGACCTGACCCGAAAGGAGGTCCGGGACTGCGTTTACCGGCAGATCGGCCAGGTGCTGCGCTCCGCGCCCATCCGCTACTTGAAATGGGACATGAACCGGCCCCTCGTCGATGTGTATTCCCCCTCCCTGCCCCCCGAGCGGCAGGGAGAGACGGCCCACCGGTACGTGCTGGGCCTCTATGAGCTTCAGGAGCGGCTGGTGACGGACTTTCCCGACCTGCTGCTGGAGAACTGCTGCTCCGGCGGCGGCCGCTTCGACCCCGGCATGCTCTATTACAGCCCGCAGATCTGGACCTCGGACAACGCCGAGGCGGTGGACCGCCTGGTCATCCAGGAGGGGACTTCCCTTGTCTATCCCCTGTCCGCCATGGGCGCCCATGTGGCCGTGTGTCCCAGCCATATCAACGGCCGGGTAACGCCCTTCCAGATTCGGGGCCGGGCGGCCCTGCCCGGCTGCTTTGGGTACGAGCTGGATTTAGACAAGCTCACAGAGGAAGAACAAGCCTTGATTCCTCAGCAGCTGGAGGAATACCGCCAGTACGGCCCGCTGTTCCGGACCGGGGACTGCTACCGCCTGGCCTCTTACCGGGAGAACCATACCTATGACGCTTTTCTCTGCGTGTCCAAGGACAAATCCCTGGCGGCGGTCAGCTTTCTACAGGTCCGCTCCCGGGCCTACCGCCGCTCCCTGCGGCTGAGGCTGGCCGGGCTGGACGAAAGCATCCTCTACCGTCGCCGGGATACCGGCGAGGTGCGCTCCGGCGCCGGATGGATGCGGGGCGGACTGCTGGTGGAAGCCGTGCAGTCTGATTATCTCAGCGTATTGGTCACATTGGAGAAGATCCAGCGGTAAGTTCCTGCTCTTTATAAATTCCATATTTTTTGAGAGGAGGCGCTTTGATGAAGCGCTCTGAGATCAACCGGGCCTTGAGGGAAATGGAGGACATGATCCGGAAATGCGGCTTCCCGCTTCCGCCCTTTTGCGGTTTTACGCCGGAGGATTGGCAAACGCTCGGGCACGAATACGATGAGATCCGGGACAATCTGTTGGGATGGGACATCACGGATTACGGCCTTGGCCGGTTTGACCAGGTGGGCTTTTCCCTGATCACCCTCCGCAACGGCAACGTGAAGATGCCCGGAAAATATCCGAAGACCTACGCGGAAAAGCTCCTGTACCTTAAAGAGGGGCAGACGGCCCCCATGCACTTCCACTGGAGCAAAATGGAGGACATCATCAACCGCGGCGGAGGGAATGTGCTGATTCGGGTGTACCATTCCACGGCGGACGGTGAATTCGCGGGCAGCGAGGTCGCCGTACACTGCGACGGAAGGTCCTTCACCGTTCCGGCCGGTACGCAGATCAAACTGCGGCCCGGCGAAAGCATGACCGTATACCAATCCATGTATCATGATTTTGAGGCGGAAGCGGGCGCCGGGCCGGTCCTGCTGGGTGAGGTATCCATGTGCAACGACGATGAAAACGACAATCGTTTTTACGAGGCCATGGGGCGCTTTCCGGCGATTGAGGAGGATGAGCCGCCGTACCGTCTGCTCTGTACGGAGTATCCAAAAGCGTTCGCGGAAAAATGATGGGCCCCGCAAACCGCATTACCCGCCGCTTCCTCCCCAAAAGCCAGGGCATGAAGGACGTAAAACAAAAAGACTGCGATGCAGCCGCCCGCTGCATGAACAACATGCACTGCAAAATCCTAGGCTGCCGGTCCGCCGCCCCGGAGCATGACGTTGGCGGTGAAGGCCCCGCTCTCGCAGACGAAGCGGCAATACCCCCCGTTCTTCTCCGCGATGTGCGCCACGGACCGCAGCCCCAGGCCCTCCCCGGGCCGCTTCGAGGACAGCAGCACCCCGTCTCGCTCCGTCAGCCCGCCCTGGCACCCGTTCTCCACCGTGATCAGCACCAGATTGTCCCCGTGAATCACCGCCCGCAGATGAATATACCGGGGCTCGCCCTCGGTGCGGCGGCTGGCTTCCAGAGCGTTCTCCAACAGGTTTTGCAGCACCACACACACGTCCATCTCCGACACCGGCAGCGCCGGGGGCAGGTCCAGCTCGCAGGTGAAGGGCACTCCGCTCCTCCGGCTCAGGGCGGAATAGCGGCCCGCCACGCCGTCCACCGCCTGGTTCTCGCACAAGCGCAGCTCATCGGCGGGCACGTCGGCGGCGGCCTCGGCCAGGTAGCACCGCAGGTCCTCCCAGGCTCCCCGGTCCGCCAGGGCCGAGAGGGTGGAGAAGTGGTGCCTTAAATCGTGCCGGGCGATGCGGGTCTCCTCGATGGCGGCGCGGAGGGTTTCGTACTGGGCGGTCTGCATCTGGAGGAACTGATTCTCCTGCTTAAGGCGGAGGTTCTTCTCCAGCTCCTGGGCCACCAGGTAAAAAAGTCCGTAGAACAGAAGCAAAAGCCCCGTCATCACCAGGGACAGCAGGGCGTACATCCCCAGAAGCTGCCCGCTGCGCAAAATCGCGTCCAGATGGTAGGACAGCAGGAGGTTCATCAGCACGAACACAACGGGGAGGATCCAGAACACGTACCAGCTGCTGACCACGGTGTCCGTTTCCAGCAGAGACCGGGTGTGGCGGACGGTGGGATACCAGATCAGCGCCGCCAGCACCCAGCCCAGGGCGCTGTGGGCCAGACTCCCCGCCGGGGACAGCCAGGGGAACGCGTTTCCCGGCAGGACCAGGGCGTCGATGATGGAGGCCGGGCCCACCAGGCCGGAAAAGGCCCCGCAGACTCCCAGGAAGACGCTGACGGACTTCCAGGCGGGCAGGGTGGTCATCCGGGCGAAGCCAATGGCCGCCGGAACCAGAATGGGCAGCAGCAGCCGGTTCGTGGGCCAATCCATGCGCCAGCACAGCCCGCCGCACAGCACGCACACCGCCGCCAGCGTGAGAATCACAATCAGCGCCGCCGTCCGCTTTTTCACCCGCAGGCGCTCCGCCACCGCCAAAAAGCAGGCGAAGGCCCCGGGGAACAGGATGCCGAGCTCCAGCATGGGCCAGAAGATCATAACGCCGCCCCCTCTCCCCGGCGGAACAGCCGGTCGCCGAAAGCGCTCCGGGCCGCCCCGGTCAAATCCCGGCTGACGGGGACCCGGGTCCCGTCCTCCAGCTGGAAGTCCCGCCCGTCGAAGTCCGCCGCCCGGTCCAGGTTCACCAGCACCCCCCGGCCGCAGACGAAAAAGCGCGGGTCCCCGCTCAAAAGCTCCGTGAATTCCCGGAAGGTCAGCCGGGAGGACACCTCGCCGCCCCCGGCGGTGTGGACCCGCACCTGATGCTGGAAATGCTCGGCCCAGAGCAGCTCCTCCAGGCGCACCCGGACGGTCTGCCGCCCGGCGCGCAGCTCAACATAGCTCTCCGGCTGGGGGAGGAGGCGCTCCAGCTGGGCGAAGAGGGCCTCCAGCTCCGCCAACCCGTAGGGCTTCACCAGATACTGCATCGCCTGGACCCGGTAGCCCTCCAGGGCGTGGTCCCGGGAGGAGGTGGACAGCACCAGCAGGCACTCCCGGTCAAAGCGGCGCAGGGCCCGGGCCGTCTCCAGGCCGTCCACGGGCTCCATATACACGTCCAGAAAGGCCAGGGTGAAGGGGGGCCCCTCCCGGGCGGCGGAGAGGAACGCCTCCCCGCTGTCAAAGGCCGCCACCGTCCCCTCCAGCCGCCGCCGGGTCAGCAGCCGCTCCAGCTCGCCGCGGAGCTGCTCCCGGTCGGCGGCGCAGTCGTCCACCACCGCGATGCGCACAGCGTTCACCCCCTCGTGTTGATTGGGACTATCATACCACATTCCGCCCGCCGCCGCCATACAATTCGGGACGCAAAACTGCAATTCGTGCCACTTTGCTTGAAGGGGCGGACCGGCCCGTGGTATAATCAAGCGTCAAAATTCTAGATGCGGAGGGCTCCTTCGCGGACAGAGGACCATCGTCAAGGGGGGTCCCCCTTGACGGCTTTCCCTGGGGAAAGCCCCTCCGCCCGCCGGGCCCGCCCGCGAGGAGGAGAGCGAACATGAGAAAACGAACGCTTGGCCTGCTGGCCGCCCTGGCCCTGTGCCTGGTCCTGCTGCCGGGGACGGCCTTGGCGGAGGGGGACCCTGGGGTCAGTATCGGCGGTACCGCCCTTGAGCGCGGAAAGCAGTATGTGGCGGGTGAATACGGCGTAATCGAAAAACCGGCAGACGCCCCGGCGGATACCCCGTATCTGGATTACCGCGACGGGGTCCTGACCGTCCACGGTCAGATGGATTTAAAGTCCTCTTCCTTCCGGATCGACGGCGCTGTGACCTTCACCGGCGGCGGGGACTCTTGCCTGGAGACTGGCAGTATCTATATTAACGGCACCCTGACCCTGTCCGGCAGTATGGACTTCAAGCCCACAATGCTCAGCGGCAACTCTTCGGCATCACAAGCAGTGTCCAAATTCACGACCACGGACGACTACTCCGGCGACATTGCTATTCAAGAGACGAGTACATCTGTGCTCTTGGACGTGCAAAGCAGCGCCTCCATTTCGATCGGGGGTAATGTGAGTTATTTCTCTTCTAATACGCCCGTGGACCCCATAACGCTGAAATCGGCCGGCGATATCAGCACAAATATGCTCCAGTATCACACAATTACGATAGAGGGCAAAAACGTATCGCTTATGCACTCTCCGGTCTTTACTGGGAAATCGCTGACGGTCAGGGCTGCGGAAAATGTAACGGTCCCGAACTGCGCCGTCCTCTTCCTTAGTGGGAATTATACCGAAGCAGTTTCCGTCGATATTTCCGCCGGGGGCAATGTGGAGATCACCAACAACGGTATTCTAATGCAAGCTCCACCTGACGGAAGAACCGACAGCCTGACCATCCGCGACGCCAAAAGCGTGTCCATCCAGGGCAAAACGAATGAGTACAACCCTTCCCTTCTCCCCGTCTCGGTCACGTTTGTGAACTGCGGGAGCGTCACCGTCACGGATACCGGCAACGGGGAAATCCTGAAAGAGGGCGTTCCCGTCACCAGCGATTGCCCCTGGACCGCAACGGCAGGGGGAAAAACGGTCACCATCCCCAGCGGCACCTGGACCTACGCTGGGGACGCCCCTACAGACGACCCCTATTTTTTGGACAAAGTTTCAGGCCCAACCTGCTGGAAGGCCGGGGAGGGCTGGATGTTCTACGAGCGCCCGGCGAGTGAGGGAGCCCCCGCTAAGCTGACCCTGGACGGGGCCTCCTACGAGGAACCGATCTATATCCAGGATCACTCCCAGCCTGTTCCCGTCCAGCTGGAGCTGAAGGGCGAAAATGCGGTAAAGAAACTCGGAGCAGACGCCCTGACGCTGACCGGGAACGGCGATTTTACGGGAATTATTGACGTCACGGCCTTTACGAACAGCTCCACGGGCACGCTGAACGCGGTGGTGGTATGCCCCGAGTACACCTACACTGTATACGGGAACCGCAGTACGGCAGATTTCCTCAACAAGGACATTGCGAGCAACAAAGAACACCCTCTCACAATCGCCAACGGAGCGACGCTGACCATTCTCCAAGATGGGTCGGTTTCTATCTATGACCTCGAGGGTCTGAAAAACCACGGGACCATTGTCAACCAGGGGGCCATCGTGATAGACTCCACGGGTTCGCTGGGCACGCCGAACTTTGGAACCATTGTCAACAACGGCGAGGTAACCATCTACCCGCCGGAGGACGTCACCGAGGAGGAGACGTCCGCGTTTATCAAGGGCATGGGCCTCTCCGGCACCGGAACGGTGACGGTGGAAAATTGGGACGGCACCTCGACGAAATACACCAACAGCGGCGTGAAGCAGCTGGCCCCGGCTGGGACGCTGGATTTCAGTGACCCCGATAATCTTCCCTCAGATGGTCCCGCTAAGGGCTACGAATGGAAAGACATGGTAAAAGACCCTGATGGCAACATCACCAGCGGAACCCTGATTCTGGCCGAGGGCTTCAACGCGGCAGAGGTGATCCTCCCCGACGCCGCCGTGACCATCGTGAGCGAAGGCGAGTGCGTGATCGGTGAGCTGACTGTCAACAACCCGCAGAAAACAGAGCTGACCCTCTCCGGCGCGGGTCCGCTGAAGATTCAGCAGCATGTGGAGATCTGCGGTGGAACGGAGAACAGCCTCACGGTGGCGCGAAACGCCCAGGTGGAGGTGACCGGCGGCATCACCGTCGGCGCCGCCGCCGGAGTGGACGGAACCGTCACGGTAAACGGGACCCTGACCGCAACGGCCCAACAAAACATGTACGCCGGCGTCCGCACCGGAAAGGTGGAGGTGGGTTCCTCCGGCACGTTGAAAGTCTCTGGAGACATGGGTGTGTTCCTGGCTGGTATGAGTACCGACGCCGTCGATGAGCAGGACTTCGCTGGGGCGTTTACCGTCCAGCCCGGCGGGCGCTTCGAGGCCCGCTGTGATCCGAGGGTTATCATGGCAAGCCCCAATCCCTTAGCGTTCCGGGAGGCCACGGAGGAGGAGGTCATTGTCTTCCCGAGCGGCTACCTGCCCTCGGACTGCGATCTGACGTTCAACGGTGACCGTACGGAGCTCACCATCCCGGGCGACGGGACTTTGTTCACCATCAGCTCCGACAACGTGCCCCGGCCCCCCGTGTCCGGCCACACCCACCGCTGGGCGGAGGACTGGACCACCAGCGAGACTCACCACTGGCACGCGTGCGCCGCCTCCGGCTGCCCGGTGACGGAGGACAGCGGGAAGGACGGCTACGGGGAGCACACTTATGACAGCGACCGGGACACGGACTGCAATGTCTGCGGTTATACGCGGTCCCTGCCGTCCCCGGAACCCTCGGAGCCCTCGGAGCCTTCCGGCGGCGGGTCCTCCTCCAGTGGGGGCGGCGGCGCATCCAGGCCCACCTCCCCCATCACCGTGGAGCCGTCGGAGCACGGAACGGTGACCTCCGACCGCGCCGGGGCGATATACGGCGGGCCGGTTACGCTGACCGTCCTGCCGGACAGCGGCTACCGGCTGGAATCCCTGACGGCGACGGACAGCCGGGGATATCAGATGAGCCTCAGCAGCCTGGGCGGCGGGAAGTACGCCTTCACCGTGCCCGGCGGGCCCGTGACGGTCCGGGCGGCGTTCGCGGCCCTGGAGGAGGGCTGCCCCTCCCGGGCGTTTTCGGACCTGGACACCGGCGCGTGGTATCACGAGGCGGTGGACTACGTTCTGCAAAACGGGCTGATGGGCGGCTATGGAAATGGCCGGTTCGGGCCGGACAACATCCTCACCCGCGCCCAGTTTGCCCAGATCCTCTACAACAGGGAGGGCAGACCCGCCGTGACGGGCGGCGAAGTCTTCACCGATGTGTCCTCCGGCGCGTGGTGCGCCGGGGCCGTCGCCTGGGCGGCGGAGCACGGCGTTGTAAGCGGCTACGGCGGGGGCCTGTTCGGGCCGGACGACCCCATCACCCGGGAACAGCTGGCGGTCATGCTCTGGCGGTACGCCGGAAGCCCGGCGGCCAGCGGCGGGGAGCTGCGTTTCCATGACGCCGATCAGATTGAAGCCCATGCCCGGGACGCCATGTGCTGGGCGGTGGAAAACGGCGTCATGAGCGGCAGGGGCGGCGGCGTCCTGGACCCGAAGGGTCTTGCGACCCGGGCGCAGGCGGCGCAGATGCTGAAGAATTTCCTGGAAGGCTGATGGAACAAGAGGAGGCAGAGCGGAATTTCCGTTCTGCCTCCTCTTCGGTTTAACATCGCCCGCGCCGCAAGGGCTGCCAACAATTTCGTCCGCGCAGGAATGGGGGGGCATACTGGGCAGTCCGGAAAAACGGCCCAAAATACCCCCGCCAATTCGACGTTACGCCTCCTGATAGAGCTCCAGAATCGCCCCGTCCTTCCAGACGAAGGCCAGCCGGTCGCCCTTGTCGTTGGCGGACATGGGACCGCAGATCACGCTGTCGGCGTCGGCCACGTATTTCTCCAGGTCGTCCACCTTGTAAGCCACATGGGGATGGCGGTGAATCTCCTCCGGGAAGGGGGTGCCCTCCTCAAATTTCAGATACTCAATCTTATAATCATAGTCGTCCACATTGCTGACCCAGAACTTGGCTCCCTCGTTATAGGTCATGTTGGGCTTGCGGTTGGTGATGGGGATTCCAATGTGCATGTACTCGGCAGACATAACGGCTCCTCCTATTGTTGATGTTTGACCTCTTGATAGACTTCATAGGCCTGCTGGGGGGTATAGCCCTCGTGGACCACCTTGCCGATGGCCTGGGCCATGCCTGCGGGGCAGTCGGACTGGAAGATGTTCCGGCCCATATCCACTCCGTGGGCCCCCTCCCGGATGGCCTTGTAGGCCATGTCCAGGGCCTCCAATTCCGGCAGCTTTTTGCCTCCGGCAATGACGATGGGCACGGGACAGGCGGCGGCCACCCGCTCAAAGCCCTCGCAGTAGTAACTCTTGACGATGTTGGCCCCGTTCTCCGCCAGCACCCGCGTGGCCAGGAGGAAGAACTTCTCCGTCCGCTCCATCTCCTTGCCCACGGCCACCACGCCCAGGGTGGGCACGCCGTATCGAGTCCCGGCGTCGGCGGTCCGGCAGAGGAGCTCCAGGGAGCGGCTCTCGCCGGGGGAGCCGATGAAGGTCTGTACCGCCACGCAGTCGGCGTTCATCCGCAGGGCGTGTTCCATGTCGCTGGCAAAGCCGCCGCCATTGGACATGTCGTCGTACAGCACCGTGGAGTCATAGGTCACCCGAAGGCACCGCCCCACCTGGGCGGCGGGGGAGATGCAGGACTGAAAGACGCCCCGGGTGCCCATCAGCACATTTACATAGGGGATCAGTGGCGGAATCACCAGGTCGATCCGCTCCAGTCCGGCGGTGGGGCCCATGATGTAGCCGTGGTCAAAGGCCAGCATGACGGTGTTTCCGGACCTGGGGTCGAACATCCGGGAAAGCCTTGCCTGCATGCCCCAACCGCAGTGGGCCGCGCCCTTGACGTAGAAGCCCTCCTGAGCGGCGGGAACGTCCAGGTGATAGTCGTGGGCGGCCTTGTTTCCAATGTTGTCCGCCATAGCTCACTCCTTGCTGTAGGCGGGGGTGTGGCAAGGGGTGTTCCAGAGGCGGAGAAACTCGTCGTCCCACTTGGCAATATTCATCTGGAAGCCCGCGGCCTCCTGGACGGTGAGAATCTCGCCCACCATGCTGGCGACTACCTCCACGCCCATGTTCTTCAGGAACTCCACGGTGTCCTTGAACAGCACCAGCAGCTCCATCATGGTGGTGGCCCCGCAGCCGTTGATCATGACAAAGGTTTTATCGCCCGCCTTCAGCTCCAGGTTTTTGCACAGGGCCTGGGCCACGGTGGCAACCGTGTCCCTGGCGCTCATCATGGGCACCCGGACGCCGCCGCCCTCGCCGTGCTGGCCCGCGCCGATCTCCATCAAGTCCGTCTCCCCCAGGTCGCCGAAGGACATGCCGTTCTGGGGGTGGGTGGCATCGGTGGACTTCACGGTGACGGAGGCCATGCTGTCGGCGTAACGCTGGGCAATGTCCGCCACCTCGTCCAGGCTCCTGCCCTCCCGGGCCGCAGCGGCGGCGATGTGATACAGGGCCACGGCCCCCGCCAGACCCCGTTTGTTGTCCTCGCCGTTGGGGTCGTACTGAATCTCCTCCCCGGTGACCACCTGGCGGACGTTCAGCCCCGCCTTCTTCGCCAGCTTCATGGCCTGCTTGCCCGCCAGCTGGTCCCCGGCGTAGTTCAGCGTCAGCAGCAGCACGCCGTGGCCCTTGTCCGCCAGCTTCATGGCGTCAAACACCAGCTGACCGTTGGGGGCGGCGAAAATGTCGCCCACAGCCTGGACATCCAGCATTCCCCGGCCCACAAAACCGGCCTGGGCGGGTTCGTGGCCGGAGCCGCCGTAGGTGACGATGGTGACCCGGTCCGCATCGGCCAGATCCTTGCTGATGACCAGGTGGCCGTCCACGTCCAGGATGTCGGGGTAGGCCAGGCCCAGGCCCGCCAGTTCCTCATCGGTGATGGTTTCCGGTGCGTTGATAAACTTCTTCATTTTCATTGGGGGTACCTCCTCAAAGTTGTTGACCGTGGATTCAGGGCCGCGCCAGGCCCTGGAAGAAATAGGCCATGGACATGGCCCCGGCGTCCGGGGTGCCGATGGTTTTCTCGCCGTAGCTCTTGGCCCGGCCGAACTTGGACACAAACCGGCGAGTAGCCTCGGCCCCCTCCATAGCGGCCCGGGCGGCGGCGGTGAACAAGCCGCCCTCGTCCGCCCCTTCATAGGCGGCGATGGCCTCGCTGGCGGGAATCAGGGCGTCCATCATGGTCTTGTCCCCCACCTTTGCGCCGGACATATCGCCAAGCTCCTCCAACCCCTTGGCAAAGACGGCCTGGAGCCCCGGGACGTCAATCTCTCCGCCCTCCGGCGCCGCCTCCTGCATGCCGTCCAGCCAGGTGTTCCACAGGGGCACGGCGCTGCCGCCGTTGAGAGTCATGACGGCGCAGGCCGCGTCGTCCAGCATGGACTGAATGCCGCCCTCCACCTGGTCCACCGCCCCGGAGATGGCCCCGGCGATTTTGGCCATGGTCAGGCCATGGTCCGCGTCGCCGAAGCGGGAGTCGATCTCCGTCAGCTCCCCCTCCGCCCCAGCCACTGCCGCGCAGGCGTTCTTCAGCCGCGCGGCAAGCTGTTCCGTTGTCATACGCTTCCGCCTCCTTCTTAAGTTGTTACATATGTTAATCATAGTAGCACAGAGTTGCACATAAGTCAATGCATAAACAAGATTCTCATATTTTGCACAAGAGCGGGCGGAAATTTATGGATTATGTACAAAAAAGCTTCCCAGGTACCGACGGTACCTGGGAAGCCGTATTCCGGGGACTATTGCTCCAGCCACTCCCGCACCAGCTCCTGGCGGGCTACGATGTGGGTGAACATGCCGGTTTTCAGGGCGCCGCCCAGAGCCTTGGCGCTGGTGTTGGCGGAACAGACGCCAATGATGTTGGGACAGCGCCCCAGGGCATCCAGGGGGATCTGGACGGCGAAGTCCTGGTCGGACTGGATGACGGTGCCCGCCTCGTTGAAATAATAGATCAGCATTCGGCCGCAGGCGCGGTGGCGCTGGAGCAGGCTGCCGTATCGCACCAGGGAGGCAAAGTCGGGGCTAGAGGGGTAGTCCCCGATGTTCACCAGGGCGGTGTCCAGCTGAGCCCACTGCTGCTCAATCTGCCGGTAGACCTCGGTGGAACACAGGAGCTGCTTCTCCTCCAGGCTCTCCGGCAGGGCGGGGAGGTAGAGGAAGTGGGGGGCGGCGCCCAGCTGCTGGGCCATCAGGCGGACGTTTTCGTTGGACTGGTAATTCCGCGCGGGGATGCTGGCGTTGCCCACCAGGGGGCAGATGTCGGTGACGGTGCTGTTTGGCTGGGGGTGGCTCTCCAGCCACGTCACCAGCTGGCCGATGAGATAGCCCCAGCCCACCCCCAGGCGGCGGGTCCCCAGCTGTCCCAGCAGCTCCACGGCCCCTTGGGAGAGAAAGCGGTTTGTCTCGTCGTTGTCCGTCCCCTCCTCTACCAGGATGCCGCCCCGGACCGAACCGGACAAGCGCTCCAGCAGCTTCGCCGCCCGGGCCCCCGGCTCGTGGACGGTGATTTCCACGAGCCCGAGCTCCCGGGCCTCGGACAGCATCCGGCTGACCAGGGGGCGGGATACTCCCAGCTCCCGGGCGATGTCGCTCTGCTTCTGGTCCTCCAGGTAATAGCGGCGAGCCACATAGGCCAGCCGTTTCTGTTTTTCCAAATTGATCTCCACAGGCATGCCCCTTTACCCTTGTTACATATGTTACTCTCCGTCATATATATCACAAAAACTCGCCGACTGCAAGTATCAGAGGGCTGGGGGAACATACTTCTTATTTGAGGCGGGCGTCCGGACGGACGGGCGGACCGGCCGAAACCGCATAAGCGAAAAACCGGAGCCGGGAATATTTCCGGCTCCGGTCCGCCTTTGGCGCCGCCTGTGCGTATGCAGCCTGCGCAATCCGCTGTCCACCTGGAATTTCAGAACACAACCGAATCTAAAAACTTTGAAAAATAAGAAGGGGCGGGCTTTATCGAACAATCTTGACATTTCGTCCCCCTGCGCTTTAATATAGAAAAGTATATTGGCCTTTGCAAAAAGCATCCGCCATTTACGGAACAGTAACCGCACACAATTTGGATATATCATACAAAAAGCAGAATTGCAAATTATAGAATCGGCATAATTCAGCCAATGCTTTTCCATGCGGATGAAAAAAACCGCTAAAACGCTTTTCCGGGCTCTGAAAAAAAGCCGTATTAAAGCGGCAGCGATTTTCCTCTAAGATGAAGCCATCAAAAGCGCCGGACAAACGGGCGGCGCGGAAAACAGGAGGAAAAGCATCATGGAAAAGGGTTGGCTGAAACTTGAGGACCGTGTGGTTATCGTCACCGGCGGCGCGTCGGGCATCGGCAAGCATAGCGTGCAGACGCTGGCGGCGGCCGGAGCGAAGGCGGTGATCGCCGACGTGAACGTCACAACCGGAGACGAACAGGACGGCGCATGGTGCGTCAAGTGCGATGTGACCAGCGGCGAGGCGGTCAAGGCCATGGCGGACGCCGTGGTGGAAAAGTACGGGAGGATCGACGCGCTGGTGAACGTCGCCGGAATCAACCTTCCCCGTTTGCTGGTGGACGTCACCGGCCAGCGGCCTGAGTTTGAACTGAACGAGGAGTCCTACGACAAGATGTTCGACATCAACGTCAAGGGCATGTTCCTGTGCACCCAGGCCTGTGTCCGGCAGATGCTGAAGCAGGGGGGCGGCGTCGTCGTCAACATGTCCTCCGAATCGGGCAAAGAGGGCTCCCAGGGCCAGTCGGTCTACTCCGCCACCAACGGTGCGGCGGACAGCCTCACCCGCTCCTGGGCCAAGGAATTGGGCAAGTACAACATCCGGGTCGCCGCCGTCGCGCCGGGCATTTTGGAGCCTACCGGCCTGCGCAGCCCTGCCTATAACGAGGCTCTGGCCTACACCCGGGGCTGCAAGGTCGAGGATCTGTCCACCGATTACACCAAGGTGATCCCTCTGGGCCGGGACGGCAAGCTGGACGAGGTGGCCGACCTGGTGACCTTCCTGGTCTCCGACCGGGCCAGCTATATCACCGGAACCACCATTGATATCTCCGGCGGCAAATCCAGAGGATAAGGGAACGATTCAGAAAGCAACGGGAGGGGAACAGCGTGGGAGTTGGAGAAGACCGCATCGCAAGCATCCTCATGGCCTTTTGCCGCGCGCACACCCTTTCCGCCGGGGAGCTGGCGGAAAAGCTGAAGGTCAGCGAGCGGACCGTCCGCAACGATATCAAGCAGCTGAGTGAGGATTTGAAGGGCTGCGCCGCCATCGAGGGCGCCCAGGGCCGGTATACGCTTCACGTCTACGACAGCGCGGCTTTCCACGAGGCGCGGGTCCGCCTCGCGCAAAGCGACGAGCGATTCAATTCTCCCCGGAACCGCATGGACTATCTCTTCGGGCAGCTGATGCGGGCAGACGCTCCTCTGCTGACGGACGATCTGGCCTATGAGATGAGCGTCGGCCGCAGCACCCTGACCGGCGATTTGAAAAAACTTCGCGCGGAGCTGGAACCCTGCCGCATCTCCATCCTGGGCAAAACCAGCAAGGGCCTGGTCCTCCAGGGCCGGGAGACGGATATTCGAAATTATGTCCTGGAGCGCGCCTACGAGGCCCTGTACCGGGACTACCCCCTGGACCCGGAGATCACGGAACTGGTGGACGCTGTTTTTTCCCAAAGCCCCTTTGAGAAGAGCGAATCTTTTCAGCGTTTCCTGACGGTCTCCCTGGACCGCTTTCTCACTGGGCATCCGCTGGAGGGTCTGCCTCAGGCGTTCTACAGCCTGACGGCCCGCCGGGAGTTTGCGGTGGTTGACAGGCTGCTGGAGGAGATCGGCCGTTTTCTTCATGTGGAATTCCCGCCGGAGGAAAAGCTCTTCGTCCTGCTCCCCATCGTGGGGATGCGGACCCCGGCGGACGCGGAAAACATGAAAGCCATCGAGCTGGATCAGGCCATGGGTCCCCTGGCGGACAAGATTTTCCGGCAGATCAAGCTGGAGCTGAACATTGCCTTGGAGCGCCCGGAGTTCATGGAGGAGTTCCTCTATCACCTGATGTTCATGATCAACCGCCTCCGCTTCCACGTCCGGCTGAAAAGCGACGTGGTGGCGGAACTGCGGGAGAAGTACCCCCTGGCCTGGCAGATGGGCGGCGTAGCCGCCGAGGTGATTCGGGCGGAGTACGGCGTGGAGGTGACGGAGGATGAGCGAAGCTATCTCGCCTCTTACTTCGGAGTTTTCCTGGAGGAAACCGCCAAGCGCCGTCCCTTCCGCGCCGCGGTGGTCTGCGGCACGGGCAGGGTGACGGCCCGGCTGGTGGCCGCCCAGCTCAAGCGGGTGCTGGACAGCTCCGTGGAGCTGACGCTGCTGGCGGTGGAAAAGGCGACGCCGGAACGCCTGGCGGAGTTCGGACTGGTGTTCACCACCGTCCAGCTTCCCTGCCGGACGGAGCAGCCGGTGATCTTCATCCACGAGATTTTCAATGAACAGGACATCCGCCACAAAATTGAAAAGGCCAAGTACTGGGATCAGGTGGACGTGCCCATCCTGGACAACAATTGGTTTGTCATGGTGGGCCTGCTGGATGAGAGCCGGTTCTTCCACTTTGACGGCGGCGGAACCTATGAGGAGGCGGTGGAGAAGATGGTCGCCTCCCTGACGGAACAGGGCCAGGTGGACGAGGGCTTCGCCCGGCGCCTGCGGGAACGGGAGCAGAAGGGCTCCATGGCCTTTGACCACGGTGTGGCCATCCCCCACACGGTCCAGAAGGCCGGGGACCGGCTGGTGCTGGCGGTGGGCGTGTTCCCTCAGCCGGTTCCATACCGGGACCGGGAGATTCGGCTTGTGTTCCTCCTGGGCCTGCCGGAGGAGGTGGACGCCGAGGACGGCATCCTCATCCGGGTTTATGAGGAGATCATCAGCGTCGCGAAGGACAGCGGCCTGATGGAAAAGATTACCCATGCCGCCGATTTTCAGGCCCTTCTGCGGGCGCTGTATCGGCAAGTTTGAAAGGAGCGTTCCCAATGCTTCAGCTAGGTCTGCTCATCGCCGGAATGTTTTTGCTCCAGGCGGTGCTGAGCGTGTTCCAAATGCGCCATTTCTCCAAGGAGTTCATCAAGCTCCGCCGCCGGGGAAAGGTGGCCTGCGGCCGCCAGGCCGGGGGCTTCCACGCCGGGGCCGTCGTGATGTTCCTCATTGACGACGACGGCGTGATCCGGGAGGGGAAAAAGCTCTTCGGCGTCACCTGCTTTGCCCGGGTCACGGCGCTTCCCGGCTTTGAGGGGAAGTACGTGGGCGGCCTGAGCGAGGCGGACCTGCCGAAGTACGGCAAGAACCTCCGCCGGGCGATTCTGGATGCCCGGGACACATACAACAAATTCATCTCCGGTGAGGAGATTCCCCAGCCGCCCTCTCCCTTCCAGCGGGTGGGAAGAACCTTGGCCGGAAGAACCTGAAAGGTGGTAAATCCATGGATTTCATTGTTAATTTAGCCGCCGGCTTTATGAACCTCTTCACCCTGGGCGGGCAGCAGTTCATGAGCTGGGTCACGGGGATTATCCCCACCATTGTCATGCTGCTGGTTTTGATGAACGCGATCATGGCGCTGGCAGGCGAAAAGACCGTGGCGCGCCTCGCCAAAGTCTGCACCGGCAATCCGGTCCTGCGCTACGCGGTGCTGCCCTTCGTCAGCGCCTTCATGCTGGGCAATCCCATGGCCCTCTCCATCGGCAAGTTCATGCCCGAGTTCTACAAGCCCTGCTACTACGCCTCCGCCACCTACCACTGCCACACGAACAACGGCCTGTTCCCCCATATCAACGCCTCGGAGCTCTTCATCTGGCTGGGCATCGCCAACGGGATTACCGCCCTGGGCCTGGATACCACGCCCCTGGCGGTCCGGTATTTGCTGGTGGGCCTCGTCGCCAACTTCATCTCCGGCTGGGCCACGGAGTTCACCACCCGGATGGTGGAAAAACAGCAGGGTGTGACCCTGAGCTGCGACTTCAAGGCCGCAAAGTAAGGAGGATACGAAAATGTCTGACTATCGTTCCATTCGTGTGGAGAAGGGCCCCGGCGGCTTCGGCGGCCCCCTGACCATCACCCCCACCCAGCAGCGCAATAAGGTCATGTACATCACCGGCGGCGGCGCGGAGCCGGAGTGCCTCGCCAAGATTGTGGAACTGACGGGCCTGACCCCGGTGAACGGCTTCAAGACCAACTGCCCCGAGGAAGAGCTGGCCCTGGTGATCATCGACTGCGGCGGAACCCTCCGCTGCGGCATCTACCCCAAAAAGCGCATCCCCACCATCAACGTCATGCCCGTGGGCAAGTCCGGCCCCATGGCGCAGTTCATCAAGGAGGACATCTACGTCTCCGCCGTCACCAGCGAGCAGGTCTCCCCGGCGGAGGGCCCCGCGCCCCAGGCCGCCCAGGCGGAGGCCAAGTCCGAGCCCAAACAGGGCGCGAAGTTCACGGCGGATCAGAAGGTCTCCGAGACCCTGGCGAAGCAGGAGAACAAATCCCTGGTCACGAAGCTGGGCCTGGCGGCGGGCAAGGTGGTCAACACCTTCTACCAGGCCGCCCGGGACGCAATTCAAACCTGCATTACCACCCTGCTGCCCTTCATGGCCTTTGTGTCCATGCTCATCGGCGTCATCAACGGCTCAGGCTTCGGAAATGCCTTTGCCTCCATCCTGACGCCCCTGGCGGGCAACATCTTCGGCCTGGTGGCCCTGGGCGTCATCTGCTCCATTCCCGGCCTCTCGGCCCTGCTGGGCCCCGGCGCGGTCATCGCCCAGATCATCGGTACATTGGTGGGCGCGGAGATCGGCAAGGGCAACATCGCCCCCCAGCTGGCTCTGCCCGCCCTGTTTGCCATCAACTGCCAGGGCGCCTGCGACTTCATCCCCGTGGGCCTGGGCCTTGCCGAGGCGGAGACCGAGACCATCGAGGTGGGCGTGGTGTCCGTCATGTACTCCCGCTTCGCCACCGGCTGGCTCCGGGTGCTGCTGGCCTACGCCGCCAGTTTCGGCTTATATGCTTAAAGACTTGAGGAGGTTCTGTCATGAAAGTCATTTATGAGAACAAGGTCAAGGCCCTGGGAGAATGCGTCGATGAGTTTAAGGACGCCAACATGTTCGTCCTGTTCGGCGACAACGCGCCGGAGGAGATCACGGACTACTGCTACCATGTGGATGTGACCCCCCTGAACGGGGAGATCGCCGCGGGGCAGGCGCTGATCCTGGACGGCGCGTCCTACAGGATTACCGCCGTGGGCGCGGAGGCCCCTGTTACTTTGGCGGGCCTGGGCCACTGCTCCGTCTCCTTCAGCGGCCAGACGGAGGTGGAGCTCCAGGGCACCATTTATGTGGAGGGGACCATGCCGGAGCTGCATGTGGGCTCCACCATCCGGATCGTGGAGGAGTGAACGTATGTCCGTTAAGCTGAACCTCCAAAACGCGGGCCTCCGGGACCACGAGCTGGAGTACGTCCGTCCCCTGGCGGAAACCGCCGCCATGCTGCTGGCGGAGCGGACCGGCCAGGGCGCGGAGATGCTGGGCTGGCTGGACCTGCCTCACACATACGATAAGGAGGAGTTTGCCCGCATCAGGGCCGCCGCCAAGCGCATCCAGGCCCAGAGCCAGGTCCTGGTGTCCATCGGCATCGGCGGCAGCTACCTGGGGGCCCGGGCGGGGCTGGAGTTTGTCAAGGGCCCCTTCGGAAACCAGCTCCATCAGGGCCCGGGCGTGGAGGTCTATTTCGCGGGGAGCAATCTCAGCTCCAGCTATGTCCGGGACATTCTGGACATCATCGGGGACCGGGACTTCTCCGTCAATGTGATCTCCAAGTCCGGCACCACCACGGAACCCGCCGCCGCCTTCCGGATCTTCAAGGCCAAGCTGGAGGAGCGCTACGGCAGGGACGGGGCCCGGGAGCGTATCTACGCCACCACCGACAAGGCCAGGGGGGCCCTCCGGGGCCTGGCGGAGGCCGAGGGCTATGAGACCTTCGTGGTCCCCGACGATATCGGCGGGCGGTTCTCCTGCCTCAGCGCCGTGGGTCTTCTTCCCATGGCGGCGGGGGGCATGGACGCCGACCGGGTGATGAAGGGCTGCCTGGACGCCTGCGAGCGCTATCAAAACCCGGACTTTTTCCAGAACGATACCATGCTCTATGCGGCCCTGCGGTTCCTGATGCTGATGAAGGGCAAGAAGGTGGAGATTTTAGCCAGCTACGAGCCCGCCCTGGTCCAGTTCGGCGAGTGGTACAAGCAGCTGATGGCGGAGTCCGAAGGGAAGGACGGCAAGGGCCTGTTCCCGGTGTCCGCCAATTTCACTACGGACCTCCACTCCATCGGCCAGTTTATCCAAGACGGCTCCCGGAC
>JAETSB010000034.1 GCA_021769865.1 Oscillospiraceae bacterium | reverse complement strand
CGCCTGGGCTGGGACGGCCTCACAGGGGCCTCCTGGGGCCTGACAGCCGCTTTCTCTCGCCGCTCCTGGGGCGGACGCTCCTGCCGCTTGTCCTTGGGCCGCGCCGGGGCCTGCTGCTCCTGCCGCTTGACCTGCACCTGCTCCGGGGTCTGCCGCTCCTGGGCTTGGCGTTCCGGTTGGAACACCTCATGTCCCTTCTGTAGCGGCTTCGCGGGCCTGCGCTCCGGCTCCGGGGGCAGCGTATACAGGATACGTTCAAAAATAGCGTTGGCCCGATCCAACTCCGTCACCGGCAGGATCACATCCATCAGCTTGCCCCGGTCATCCTTATCTTTGATCACCGAGAACAACAGCTTGTGCTTTTTCGCCAGCTTTTGAAACTGCTTGTACTGCTGGGGTGTCATGGGGAACCGCCGCAGATCCCGCGTCTCCTTCAGCATCTTGCCCATGTTGACCTTGCCGGAGAGGGTCTTGCGGTTGTGCGCCAGCGCCATGGTCAGTGCCAGCAGGTTCTTCAGGGCCGAACCAGACAGCCGTACCGCCACCTCCGTGCCGGAGAGCATCATGCGTACCATCTGGTCAGCGGCCTCACCGCCTCCTACGTTCATCGTGCTTCACCTCGCTTTCACGTTCTTCGATTTTGTCAATGTCATGTTCCATCTGGGGCAGCCTGTCTAAAATGTCATGGCAGAGGGCCAGCTTTTTCCGCTCTGCACGGATCTGCCGGTTGACCTCCGCCACCTGTTCGTAAATCTCCGCCTTTTCCGCCGTCAGCCGTTCCCTGGGGATATGGCACTCCTCCAGCACAGCCACCGCCTCCATGTACCGGGCGAACTCCGCTTCCATGCCGGACAGCCCGTCCTCGTACAGCGCCTTGGCGGGGGCCAGGGCCTCCACATCCGCCAGGGCCGCATACAGCTTCCGGCGTTTCTTCTTCCGCACGTTGAGGATGGTCCGCTGCTTCATCAAATTGGCCAGCGTTTCCTCTGTGCGGGCCTGGAATGCGGCCATGTCCTCCTGGGTGGCGATATCGTTCTCCCGGAGGAAGTCAAACTACTCCCGGTATCGCTCGGACTTCATCACCTCCTGACGGAGCTGGGGCGTCATCCGGGGCGGATACTGCCGCTGCCCGATCTTGCCCAGGACGTAAAGGTAGTGGACATAGAGCGCCATAAAGCCGGTATATTTCGGGTGCTTTTTGTAGGGCTGGAAAGACGGTCTATAAATAACGGCGGGCCTGCGTCCGGCCTCGATGTCCTCCAGGCCGTTCTGGATGGCCGCCCGGATGCCGTCCTCGGTGAACAGCGCATTTTTCCGGCCTGGGTACATGAACCGATCCTGGCCCCGCAGGCGGAAGCCCAGGCGGTTGCCGTGGCTGATCTCCCAGCCTTTGTGTTCCATGAGCATGAAGAAGTGGCCTAGGTCGTTGGCGTCCTGGATGGCCGTCCGCAGGTCCGCATCCAGCATGGTGCGGAAGGTGGGCTGTCCCTTGGACTGACGGAGCCATTCGATGTAGCTGACCGCCTTAGCGGCCGCACCCTCCATAATGACCGACAGGCCATGCTCCCGGCACAGCCGGTCCGAGGTCGCCCGGATCTGCTGGTAGTAGCTCTGGGCGTTGCTATGGTATTTCTCCCCGGTGTCCGCGTTGACGGAATTGAAAACCAGATGGGCGTGGATATGCTCCTTGTCCACATGGACTCCGATCACCGCCTCATACCCCGGCAGATGCTCTTTCGCAAATTCCGTGGCGATCTCCAGCGCCTGCTCCGGCGTGACCTCTCCGGGCTTGAAAGACTGGATGATGTGGTAGTACATTACGCCATCCTCCTTGCCCACAGCCCGCTTGGTGTCCAGCATCTGACGGCACTCCCGGCCAGGGTCACAGTTCAGGTGGGCGGTGAGGACGCGCTCCTCGGTCTTGTCCCCGTTGAGGACGTAGTTGATGCCTACATCCAGGCGGCCCTTTCGGGCCAGGATCTTCGTGACAGCCATTACTTTTTTGCGATCTGATACATCAGCTCGTAGACCTGATCCAGCAGAAACAGCCCCCGTTTGGCGTCCTCCGCCCTGGCGATCCCGGCGTTGACGCTGCGGGCGATCTGGTTTATATTGTTTCCGATGTGGTGGATCTCCGTGCGCAGTTCCTTGATCTCCTGGAAGGGTCGGGCGCGGACGGGCGTTCCTTCGATCAGCCGGACAAGGTAGGCCCTCCGGGAGAGGCCGCACTGCTTGGCCTGGGCCACCAGCCGCTGGTACTGCGCCGGCGTCAGTTCG
>JAETSB010000007.1 GCA_021769865.1 Oscillospiraceae bacterium | reverse complement strand
TTAAAGTGGCACGCGAGCTGGGTTCAGAACGTCGTGAGACAGTTCGGTCCCTATCTGTTGCGGGCGTAAGAGATTTGAAGGGAGCTGTCCTTAGTACGAGAGGACCGGGATGGACATACCTCTGGTGCACCAGTTGTCGTGCCAACGGCACAGCTGGGTAGCTACGTATGGACGAGATAAACGCTGAAAGCATCTAAGCGTGAAACTCCCCCTAAGATGAGATCTCTCACTCTTAAAGAGGTAAGGGCCCAGGAAGACTACCTGGTTGATAGGCCGGAGGTGGAAGTGCAGTAATGTATGGAGCTGACCGGTACTAATAGCCCGAGGGCTTGACCTACGAGAAATGCAGGCGGCCTGAAAGAGGAGTAATCACATTGTTCGGTTTTGAGGGTGCAGAAGGAATGCGCGTATCCCTCGTCCAAACTCAATTTGCAAACCAGCGAAGCGTTTGCAAATTGAAGAGGAGGGGCAAAGGAACGGAACAGAGTTTTCGCGGAAGCGGAAACGGAGTGAAGTGGATTTCGCCCCGACGACGCACCTTTAGCTCAGTTGGTAGAGCAACTGACTCTTAATCAGTGGGTCCCCGGTTCGAGTCCGTGAAGGTGCACCAGTTCTGAGCTGGGTGTATCCAGGGGATACACCTGGTTCAGAGAAACCCCCTCAAGCAAGTTCCCGTAAATCCCCCGTCTTTCGTCCTCCGTCTCCCATAAAACTCCGAAGCAAACCAGCGAAGCGTTTGCTGAGGAAGAGGAGGGGCAAAGGAGCGGAGTGCAGTTTTCGCCGGAAGGCGGAAACGGAACGGAGCGGATTTCGCCCCGACGACGCGGCCCGTTGGTCAAGTGGTTAAGACAGCGGCCTCTCACGCCGTTAACATCGGTTCGAATCCGGTACGGGTCACCAGACTTCCTCAAGGGAGGAAGTACTTGACAAGTGAATAGAAGCGTCATATAATGAGTTTGTTGTCCGGGTCTTACCCGGTTAACATACGGAGCGAATGCGGAGTGGTGCTGATTAGAACGAGGGTCCACCCGTTCCCATTCCGAACACGGTAGTTAAGCTCGTTTCTGCCCACAATACTTGGCTGGCGACGGCCCGGGAAGATAGGTGGCGCCAACACAAAGCAGGTTGCTTCGGTAGCCTGCTTTGTTTTTTGCTTTTCTAAGTGAAAAGCCGCTGCCAGCGCAATTCACATTTGCCCGTGGCATTTTGAAATTCCCAGCGCAGGAAGTAACGGCCGTTTCCGCTCAATTCGATCTCTCCCACGGGGCTGTCCTGGCTCAGGCGCAGCAGCTCCCGTTTTTGTCTGTCCAGCAGGGTTACAGCCGCGCTTCCCTTGGACAGGCGGCAGTCAAGATGGAATGTGTACATCCTGCTTTCACGAAACCGGCCCATGTGCCGGACCCAGCCGGTGCAGGAATCCAGGGAAACGCTGTCCCCTTGTTTCCCGGGCCGGAAGACAAACAGGACGGCGGCGACGCTCTTTGTTGCCGCGAGACCCTGGTGGTATAGATATAGCAGAAAGAACAAAGTGCCTATGAGTGGTATGGATGTCAGGTATATGAGCACGGTTCGTTTCCTCCAGTCAAACGTTTTGTCCCTATTGTACCATGGCAAGTGATATATGACAATATGATTGGATACAGGAAAAGACGCCCCTGCCAACAAGCAGGGGCGTCTTTTTGTTGTCCTGACTCACATAAAATAGCACAGCAGGATGGGCAGAAAGATGGCCGGGACATAGTTCATAACCTTCAGCTTTGTGACGCCCAGCAGGTTCAGGCTGATTCCCACGATCAGCACTGACCCTACCACCGTCATCTCCGGGACCGTGTTGGGATTTTGCTGGAGGAGAGGGGCCACCAGGCTGGCAAGACAGGCGATGCCACCCTCAATGGTGAGGATTGCCGCCGCCGACAGCATCACACCCAACCCCAGGGAAGAGGCAAAGATGATGGAGGACACAAAGTCCAGCGTGGCCTTGGTGAACAGCATCTCATGATTTCCGGTGAGGCCGTCGTTCAGGGCCCCCACAATGGTCATGGCCCCCACACAGAAGACCAGGGAGGCCGTTACAAAGCCCTCCGCCAGGGAGGGCCCACCTTCCCGGCCTTTCCGGAACTTCTTCTCCAGGCCCTCCGCAAAGCGGTTCAGATGCCCGTCCAGGTCACAGAGCTCCCCGATGACGGCCCCCACGGCGATGGAGATAATGGCGATCAGGGCGTTGCTGCCTTCCAGCATCCCGTCGATGCCCACGAACAGGGTGCAGAGCCCCAGGCCTTTCATCACGGTGTCCCGCAGCCGCTCTGGCAGGATATTGCCCAGCAGGAGGCCGATCAGGGATCCGATGATTACCGTGCCGGTATTGACCAGCGTACCAATCAACATATTGACTTCCTTCTTTCTCCCTTTAAAGTTCGAATGTATATATGGGGAAAAGGGGCCGGCATTTGCCGGCCCCTTGATATTGCGTATTGTCAGCCGATGAGCTTCAAGCCGGATTCGCTGCGCTGGATGGTACTGCCTGCCGTCAAGTCTTCCTCCCAGGCGGCGTAAGCCTCACTTCGCAGATTGGAAGCGACCTGAGACTGCCAGCGGTTCATGTCCACGCCGGAGAAGTACATGACGTGAGAACCATACTGGGTGTCTACCACGCCGGTGTCGCCGGGCTGGCGGGCGGCGTCGAAGCACCAGTCGTTGAACTCTGTCACCATCTGACCCTGATAGACCTCGGTGTAGAGGCCGCCGTCGTACTTGGAGCCATCGGTGGATTCCGTCATGGCCAGGGCGGCGAAGGAGTCCTCGGTGGCCTCGCCGGACTGCCACTGGGACAGCAGCTCCTCGGCTTTGGTGTGAGCGTCGGCTTTCAGCTGGGACTGCTCGTCCTCATAGCCCTCCTCGCCCTCGGCGATGGAGCCGGTCCCCAGGGGGACCAGGATATGGCGAACGTCAATGGTGGGATTCTCGTCCCGGAAACGGTCGTGGAAGACCACCGCGTAGAGGGTGGTCCCGTCGGTGACCACGACGGCGTCGCCGTCTTCGAGGTCGCCTCTGTAGAGCCACTCGCTTAGGGCGGACCCGGCGGAATAACTGCCGCTCTCGTTCTTGCTGTAGGTGCCCTCGTACTCGTCGGCCAGGTCCTCCAGGTTTCCGCCGGCCTTGAAGCCGTCGACGACGGCGTTGGCCTTTTCGCTGGCGGCCTCCAGGGCCGCGGTGGACTCCTCTTCGGTGGGTTCCACCGTGTTGCCGTCGGCGTCGGTGGTGCTTTCCGCCGCGCCGGAGAAGGAGACGACCTCGTAGGACACAAGATCATAGGTGTTCCGGTTTGCGTCGTAAGCCTCCTCCAGCTCACTGTCGGAGTAGGTCAGGCCGTCCTGATAGGCGTTGGCGTAGGCGCTGTAGCGGAGGACCCGCATCAGCTGCTCGCCGTAGACCTTCTCCGTCACGCCCGCGCCGAAGTTGCCCTTGAGGTACTGGCTGACGGAGATGCCGCTGGCCGCGGCCACGGACTTCAGGGCTTCCATGTTGTCGTCATATTCGACCTGGACTCCGGCGGGGTACTGGAAGCCCTCTGCGTCGGCGGCCTTCAAAGCGGCCTGGATGACGCTCATGTTGTCCAGGGCCTGGTCCAAAAAGTAGTCGTGCCAGGTCATGCCGGCGGGGGCAAGGGAATCCGCGTTGGCCTCCGCGTCGGCGGCGTCCGCCTCGGGCAGCTCAATGCCCAGCATCTCGGCAGCCGTGGAGCTGATGGCCTGGCTTCGCAGGGTGCCGCTGGTGTTCAGTCCCAGGTAGCTGGTGAAGTAGGAGTACTGGTTCAGGAAATTGCGGTAAGCCGTCTGGTAGTAGTACTCCACCTCGGCGGCGGTGTACTTCTCCCCGTCGATGGTGGCGGCAGTGGTCATCTTGGGGATGAAGTCGCTGCGCCAGATAAAGGAGACGACCACCGCGATCAGGACGGCGGCGGCGATGACGCCGTAGAGAAGATTGGTCCGCTTCTCCTCCTTGCGCTGCTGCGCCGCCCGGGCGGTCTTGGGGTCGGCCTGACCGGCGGCGGCCTGACGGTTTTGCTTTTCTCTCGATGCGCTCATTTGTGTTTCAGTCCTCTCAAGTTTTCAGTTACATTTTTTGCCCGCACAGCGGCGGCTGGATTTTACGCACTTGCCTATTATAGCGGAATGCGGGCCAAAGTGCAAGCATAAAATCCCCTTCCGGGAAAGAAAACGCCAGAATTCACGGTTTTTTCATCAAATCCCAAGGCCGGTCCGCTAAAATAACACTCTAATAGCAACACAATTATAACCCGCCCGGCTGAAAATTTCCTGAAAGCCGGGGAGAAGAGGGGCTCCAGGGCATAATAGTACCCCGCGAGAGCCGTGTAGACCCCGTTATAACCTGCACCTTCAAGGACAGGTGGGTCGCCTCCAGCGCGCTTTACCGCTTCCAACTTCCAGCCGCGAACGGCAGCCGGGAGGCCTGCGAACCACGGGCTGATCCAGCGTCCCTTATAACGAAATGTGGGTTAAAAAAAGATCTATCACGCACCCCGCAGGGTACTTTTCGTATGTGGTTATGGGGTCATTCCTCGCCGTCGAACAGGGACTCCATGAAGCGCTCGTACACCGCCTCCAGCTCCTCGTCGGAGTCCAGGGTGGAGAGGATGTCCTCGCCGTCCTCGTGGAGGACCTTCAGGATCACCAGCCCGGCGTCCGGGTCGTCGTCCTCCCCCTCGGTCTCGGCGGGGAAGAACGCCTGGTAGAGCTGTCCGTTGTATTCCAGGGCGTCCATAAATTCCAGGACCAGCTCCTTCCCCTCTTCGTCGGTGACGGTCAGGAAGGTGGGACCGAAATCTTCACTCATACAGGGCCTCCTTTTGTGAGCTCAACTGTATTTTACACGGAAACGCCGGCAATTGCAAGAGAAGAATTCGTGAAAAAGACGGAAAGTTGACAGCACCGACGGGAGTTAGTCTGCCCAAAATCCATAAATCCATGTAATGCGGAAACTTTTTTTCGGCGAAATCCGACATTTTCAATATTGACAGGGGATGATACAATAGGGAATAAGGAGCTTCTGCAATTTTTGGAAGCCCTGACAGAGACTGGATTTGACGTTCGCCGCCCCTGGGACGGGCGGCGGCGATGGCCCCGGCAAAGGAGGTATTCGTTACTTTGGAGCAGCACGGAAGAAGAGAACAGCCGCAGCCGCCTCAGCGGCGCAGGAAGCGCAGAAGGTCCACCCCGCTGGGGATCGCCCTGGGCGTGGTGAAGTGGATCTTTATCACGCTGTGGACGGTCCTGATCGTGGGCGTCTGCACGGCGCTGATCGGCCTGCACTTTTTTAAGGAGTATATCGACACGGTGGTGACCCCCAATGTGGCGGTGCGGGCGGAGGACTACACCATGAAGCTCAGCTCCTTTATCTACTACCAGGACAAGGAGACGGGGGCGTGGAAGGAATTCCAGAGCGTTCATGGCGCGGAGAACCGCATCCTGGTGGAGTTTAAGGACATGTCCCCCTACCTCTGGCAGGCCGCCGTGGCCATTGAGGACCACCGGTTCTTCCAGCACGAGGGTGTGGACTGGCGGAGGACCCTGGGCGCGGTGAAGGAGCTGATTACCGGGGACGGCAGCTACGGCGGGTCCACCCTGACCCAGCAGGTGCTGAAGAATATGACCCACGACAACAAGCCCTACGTGAACCGGAAGGTCCGGGAGATCTTCCGGGCACTGGAGTTTGAGAAGAATTACACCAAGGAATTTATCCTGGAGCAGTACCTGAACGACATCTATTTGGGACAGGGCTGCTACGGCGTCCAGACGGCGGCCCAGTTCTACTTCGGCAAGGACGCCAAGGACCTGGACCTGGCGGAGAGCGCGTGCCTCATCGCCATCACCAACAACCCCTCCATCTACGGGCCCCTGTACGACGTCACGTACACCCGGGAGGACGGCAGCAAGGTCACCCCCCGGGAGAAGAACAAGGAGCGCCAGGAGACGATCCTGGACCGAATGGCAAATGAGGACGTCATCAATCCCCAGACGGGCCTCCCCTATATCACCAAGGCCCAGGCCGAGGCCGCCAAGGCGGAGGTGCTGCAATTCGCCGACGGGTCCACCTCCGCCGAGGAGATCGTGGAGAAGGCCACGGGCGGCGTGGAGCTGAACTCCTGGTTCGTGGACGAGGTGATCCGGGATGTGACCGCCGATTTGTCGGAGGCCCAGGGCATCTCCCGGGAGGAGGCCGAGACCCTGCTGTACAACAGCGGCTACCACATCTACACCACCCTGGACCCGGACATCCAGACCCTGGCCGAGTCCGTCTACGAGGACCGGAGCAATCTGGACGTGACCTCCCGCAACGGCCAGCAGCTCCAGTCCGCCATCACCATCCTCGATCCATATACCGGGAACATCGTGGCCATGGTGGGCAAGGTGGGGAACAAGGAGGGCAACCTGGTGTGGAACTGCGCCACGGGCAAGCGGCAGGTGGGCTCCTCCATGAAGCCCCTGACGGCCTACGCTCCCGCCCTGGACGCGGGGGTCATCACCCAGGGCACCATCTTTGACAACTACCCGGTCCAGGAGCTCAACGGCAGCCCCTGGCCCAAGAACTCGGGCGTCGGCTACACGGGCCGGTGTACGGTCCGTTACGGCATCCAGCGGTCTATCAACACCATCGCCGTCCAGGCCCTCCAGTCTGTGGGCATCGAGGAGGCGTACCGCTTCGCCGTGGAGAACCTGCGATTGAGCCTGGTTCCGGCGGACATGGCGCTGAGCCCCCTGGCGATGGGCGGCCTGAGCTATGGCCTGAGCACCGTGGAGATGGCGGCGGCCTACGCCTGCTTCGTCAATAACGGCATTTACAACGAGCCCCGGACCTACGTCCGGGTGACCAGGGTGGACAGCGCCACCGGCCAGGAGGTGACGGTGCTGGAGAACGAGGGCGAGAGCCACGTGGCCATGAAGGACACCACGGCCTACCTGATGACGGATATGCTGAAGAACGCCGTGGCCGCCGGAACGGGAAGCCAGGCCCGGTTCAATGGGATGCACATCGCGGGAAAGACCGGAACCACCAACGATAACAAGGACCGCTACTTCGTGGGCTTCACGCCCTACTATGTGGCGGCGGTGTGGACAGGCTATGAGGACCCGGAGGTCATTTCCTACCGGGGCGAGGAGGGAAACAATCCGGCCATCACCATGTGGAAGAAGGTCATGAAGCCCCTCCACGACGACCTGCCGGACAAGGATTTTGACAACAAGCCCGCCACAGGGCTGACCACCATCCGGGTCTGCCTGGACAGCGGCATGCGGCCCACCGAGGCCTGTGAGGCGGACCCCCGGGGAGGCCGGATCGCCACCTTCACCGTGGCGGCGGGCACCGGGCCCTCGGAGGAGGAGGTGTGCACCATGCACAAGATGGTCTCCTACTGCACTGAGGGCCACTGCCTGGCGACGGAGTCCTGTCCCCTGGAGGTGGTGGAGGAGCGGGCCTATCTGGACTACGTCCGGGAGGACTACGGCCCCAGCGTCAAGGCGGAGGACGACGCCTATCTCATCAGCACCCTGGAGAAGCTCACCGAGGTATCGGAGACGAATCCCATCGGCGGCTGTCCCGCTCACAACGGACTGCCTCCGGTAAATCCGGAGGATCCCCTGAATCCCAGTGATCCGGGCGGCGGGACCACTACCACGCCGGGCGAGCCTTATGTCCCCGGTCCCGGCGAGAGCCATGAGGGCTACGGGCCCTCTCCCAAGCCCACGACGCCGACGCCGGAGCCCACGCCGGAGCCGGACCCGGCGCCCCCCGCCGAGCCGGAGGAGCCGGGAGCTGCGGACCCCAGCGGCGGCGGAGGGCTGTTCGACGACCTCTGGGGCACTGCGAACTGAAGAGGAACGGGCTCTTTGCCGAGCCAACAGAAGAAAACGGGAACGGAGCTTACAAACTCCGTTCCCGCTCTTTACTTTTCTATGGGGTAGTTTTCACCGTGAGACAATCAGGGGGGCAAATCACCCCTTGACCTCCAGCAGGGGGGTTCCGGCCTGGATGCTTCCCTCCGCCGTGGGGGCCACGCTTTGATAATCCTCGGTGTTGCAGACGATCATGGGCGTGGTGCAGAGGTAGCCCGCGGCCTTGACGGCCTCCATGTCGAAGGAGATCAGCAGGTCGCCCTTCTTCACCTTCTGCCCCACCTCCACGTGGGCCTCAAAGTGCTTGCCGCCCAGCTCCACGGTGTTGATGCCGATGTGGAGCAGAATCTCTACGCCGTCCTCCGTCACCAGGCCGATGGCGTGATGGGTGTCGAAGAGGTTGTCGACCTCCGCGTCCGCCGGGGCGTAGAGTTTGCCCTCGCTGGGCTCAATGGCCGCGCCGTCGCCCAGGATGCAGTTGGAAAACGCCTCGTCCTGGACCTTCGCCATGGGGACCACCGTGCCGTTCATATGGGCCGCCAGCACCGCGTCCCGCTTCTTCTCAGTGGGAACTTTCTCCGCCGCCGGGGCGGCGGGAGCGGGGGCGGACGCCGCATCCAGCCGGTCCGCCTCCGGGCTCTCCATGAAGTCCACCAGGTTGGACTTGATGACGGCCACCTGGGGGCCGTAGACCACCTGGACGCCGTTGCCCTTGTGGATGACGCCGGAGGCGCCGGACTGCTTCAAAAGCGCGTCGGAGACCTTCTCCGCGTCGAGGACCGTCACCCGCAGGCGGGTGGCGCAGCAGTCCACGTCGGAGAGATTCGCCTTGCCGCCCAGGCCCTTGAGGATCAGGGCGGACACCGGGTCGGACACGCCGCCGGCGGGAGAGGACCCGTCGGGGCCCACGCCGGTCTTGGCCTTGAAGTCGGAGCGGGTGAAGAGCTTGGTCTCCTCGCCCTCGTCCTCCCGGCCGGGGGTCTTCAGGTCCATCTTGGTGATCATGAAGTAGAAGGTGAAGTAGTAGACCACAAAGTAGACCACGCCCACCACGACAATCCAGATCCAGTGGGTCTTGGCGTTGCCCTGGAGGATGCCGAAGAGGGTCAGGTCAATGATGCCGCCGGAGAAGGTCATACCCACGCCTACGCCGAAGATGTGCATCAGCATATAGGCCAGGCCCGCGTAGACGCAGTGGACGGCGTACATGAGGGGCGCGACAAACAGGAAGGTGAACTCCAGGGGCTCCGTGATGCCGGTGAGCATGGCGGTGAGGGCGGCGGAGATCAGCAGGCCGCCGGCCACCTTCCGCTTCTCCGGCTTCGCCGCCCGGTACATGGCCAGGGCCGCGCCGGGGAGGCCGAAGATCATCAGGGGGAACTTGCCCGCCATGAAGCGGGTGGCGGAGACGGAGAACACCTCCGTGGACTTGGAGGCCAGCTCCGCGAAGAAGATGTTCTGAGCGCCCTGGATGGTCACGCCGTCCACAATGGCGGTGCCGCCCACGGCGGTCTGCCAGAAGGGCATATAGAAGACGTGGTGCAGGCCGAAGGGAATCAGCGCCCGCTCCAGAAGGCCGTAAATCCAGGTGCCCGCGTAGCCGGAGCGGATCACCAGGTCGCCCAGGGCGGCGATGCCCATTTGGACAATGGGCCAGACGTAGAACATGGCGATGCCCACCACCACGAAGACGGCGGTGCAGACGATGGGCACGAAGCGGGTGCCGCCGAAGAAGGAGAGTACCTGAGGCAGCTGGATCTTATAGAAGCGGTTGTGGAGCGCCGCCACGCCCAGGCCCACGATGATGCCGCCGAAGACGCCCATCTGTAAGGTGGTGATGCCCAAGGTGGAGGTGGTGGTGTTGGCCGCCATGGCCTCCACGCCGCCCCGGGCGGTGATCATGGCGGAGATGGCGGTGTTCATGACCAGGTACGCGATGGCGCCGGAGAGGGCGGCGACCTCCTTCTCCTTCTTCGCCATGCCGATGGCCACGCCCATGGCGAAGAGCAGGGCCAGGTTGTTGAACACGGCGCTGCCGCACTGGTTCATGATATCCAGGATGGTGTAGACGATCCCGCCCTCGTAGATGACGCCGGTGAGGCCGTAGGCCTCCAGCATGGTCTGGTTGGTGAACGAGCTGCCGATGCCGAGCAGAAGGCCCGCCACGGGCAGCAGGGCGATGGGCAGCATGAACGAGCGGCCCACCCGCTGCAAGACGCCGAAAATTTTGTCCTTCATAAAACTTCCTCCTATGACACAGTATGGCTGAATATAGGAAAACCCATACGGCCCGCGCCGGAAATCTCCGGCCCGCGCTGTATGGGTTTCGCCCGTAGTTGGTCACGATCCCGCGGGATTCACTTTTTGGGAAGGTTGATGCGCTTGAGGTGGATGGTCAGATAGATGAGCTCCTCGTCGGAGACCTCCCGCTGGTAGGTGTTTTTGACGTACTCGCCCACGCACTGAGCGCACTTGTAATGCTGTTTGCAGCTGCGGACGATCATGTCCCGGAAGTCCGGGTCATAGTCCTCCGAGGGGCCCGGCGCGGCCTGGAAGAGGCGCTGGGCGAAGTAGCGCAGATGGACCACGAAGCGGTTGAAGTCCAGGGACTCCCGGTCGAAGGTCTTTTGGTAGAAGTACTCCACCACCTCCAGCGTCCCCTCGATGAGCTTGGTGATGTCCACCATGACGCTCATGGAGGTGTTCAGCTCCGCGTTTACAATGTGCAGGGCGATGAAGGCCGCCTCGCTGGGATTCAGGTCCACCCGGGTCTCCTCCCGGATGACCCGGAGGCAGTGCTGGCCCAGGTGGTATTCCGCGGGGTAGTAGCTCATGATCGCGCCCTGGAGGGGGTTGGTGAATTCAATGCCCGCCTCCTTGCGTTTGATGGCGAAGCTGATGTGGTCCGCCAGGGTGATGAGCAGGGACTCGTTCAGCGGGGCGGTGATCTGGGTCTTGATGTGCTCGATCAGGTCCTGGGTGAGGCGCAGGTGCTCCAGGGGGATCTGCTGGCAGAGCTCCCGGAGCTTCTTCTGCTCCGCCTTGCCCTCCATGTGGTAGGTCTTCTCAAAGAGGGCCGGGTCCACCCGCTCCCCGATCTTCCGCTGGAAGCCCAGGCCCTTCCCGGTGACGATCATCTCCCCGCCCTGGTCGTCCACCACGCAGAGGATGTTGTTGTTGATGACTTTCTTGATCCGCAGCTCCCCCGCCCCCTCAAAAAAACAGACCGACCCCGTCCTAATATCCCCGTAAAAGCACAGCATAACAGCGGAGACAAAAGTACAGAGTTGGTCAAGCCCGGCGAGCCGGTAACATTCCAACGTCAGTTCAGATTTACGTTTATCATAGCTTTGCGGGGAAAAGAAGTCAAGAGAAGATTCGGGAGCCCCGAAGAATTCTACTGATTTAACAATATTTTCACTGGTTTTTGGCCATCCTGGCAAGATACACGCCCGACGGTCCCGGCGGGGCGGCCGGGCGGGGCGGCTCTGGAGGGCCGCCCCGCCCGCTAAAACACGAGCTGAACCAGCAGCATATAGCACAGGGTCCCCCCGGCGATGGAGAGCAGCATCTGCCGTTTCCAGACGTGCAGGCCGACGACGGCGGCAATGGAGATCAGCTCCGGAATTCCGTGACTCCCGGCGAACAGGCTGACGTTTTTCAGGCAGTACACCACCAGCAGGCCGAACACCGCCGGAGGCAGCGCCGCACCCAGATACCGGATATACTTCGGCGTCGGCTTCCCGGCGGGGAAGAGCAGGAAGGGCAGAAACCGGGTCAGCACCGTCCCCAGGACGACCATGCCCACCGTTATGATCTGCTGTGTCAGCGTCATGCCGCATCTCCTCCTTCCTCCAGCCGTCCTCTCAGCCCGGTCAGGGCCGCGAGGATCGCCAGCATCGCCGGAATGATAAAATTCCCCGGGCCGAAAGCCAGCAGGCACAGCAGCGACAGCCCCACGCCCAGCAGCGCGCTGGTGTGCCGCTTCTCTTTCAGCCACTGCTCCATGAAGATCACAACGAACATGGCGGTCATGACGAAGTCCAGGCCCTCCGTGTTGAAGCGAATGAGGGACCCGAAGATGCCGCCCAGCGTCGCGCCGGAGAACCAGTAAACATGGTTGAGCAGCGTGACAAAAAACATGAACCAGCTCCGGTCCACATCCTCCGGGATCTCCGCCGTATAGTTGATGGAAAAGCTCTCGTCGCACATCCCAAAAATCAGGTAGGGCTTTTTCCAGCCCGCTCCCCGGTACTTGTCCAGCATGGAGAGCCCGTAAAACAGGTGGCGGGCGTTGATCATCAGGGCCATGACCAGGGCCTGGATGGGGTTGAACGCGCCCAGCAGCAGGTTGACCGCCACAAACTCCATGGAACCGGCGAAGATGGTCAGGCTCATCAGCATGGGATACCAGAAGCTGAAGCCGGACACGTTCATGTAGACGCCGTAAGTCAGCCCCAGGAACCAGAACCCGGCGAAAATGGGGATGGTGTGAGGAAAGGCGCAGCGGAACGCCTTTCGGATGGTGGTCGTCTTAGAATGCATAACAGAACCTCGCAGATGTTTCTCCTGCGTCCATAGTAGCATTGACCGCCCGCGCAATCAATGGTCTTATTGCATAAATCGCGGCCGTTTGGAAGGCCCGCATATTGATTTTCAGCGGTGCGCACGCTCATCCGGCCCTGGCGGCGCAGAGATAGGCACTGTGCTTATTGTACAAAACTGCCGTATAAATTCTGTCGATATTCACGAAAAATGGCGGCTTCTTTTCGGAGAAACCGTCACTTTACCACTGGACTTCTTTTTCGTTTGTGGTATCCTAAGGAGCACAATCCCCAGTGAAAAGGAGGCGATTCGTATGTTTCAATGGTTCCAGGAGCTGGTCAGCATCCGCTACCAGGAGCTGAGCCGGCTGCGCCGCGAATTGCGCCGTGAGTCGGACAAATAAGTGCCCGGTATGGAATGGCACGTTTGGATATGGAATCGAAAAAGCGCTTTCCCCGCGGTCCTTCCGCGGGGGAAGCGCTTTGACGCTCCGAAAGGGGCTCAGACCTCGTCCTCGTCCAGATCCAGGTCCTCGTCGTGCTCCTCATAGGCCGGGCCGTCCTCACCGCCCAGCAGCTCGGTGGCCCGCATGCGGCGCTTGTCCTTGGCGGCCTCCACGTTTTTGTGGATCAGCTCCTTGACCGTCCGGGGGTCCTTGACGTTCTTCAAGTCCAGGTGGGGGATGCTCTTGTCCGAGGACACCACGCACACCGTCCCCACGCCGAAGATGCGCTGGCCCAGGCTCATGGTCAGCCGCAGGTCCCGGACCCGGTAAAGCAGCACCTCGTCCGACTTCACATTGAGAAAGCCGGTCTCGCAGAACAGGCGGTCCTTGCTGAGCCGGTAGCGGGTGAACGACAGGGGCATGCCCAGGAACCGCTTTCGGTCCTTCCACAGATATTCAATGGCTTCCATAGCTCATCCTCCTTGCAGGACAGCAGTATACCATGATTCTCCAGAATGCGCAAGTATCCCCGGCGGCCCGCCGCCTTACAGCCGCCGCAGCTCCGTCCGGATGAGAAAGCCCCCCAGCAGGCAGGGCACGGAGAAGCCGATCAGCAGCAGATAAATTCCGCTGATGGGGAACTCCAGTACGGCAAAGACCAAAGAGCCGTACACCGCCAGCGCCGCCGCCGCTCCCCGGAGGGGCCGCCCCGCCCCCAGGAGCAGGGCCAGCCGGAGGCACTCCCGGAAGTCCCGCTCCGTAACCAGCAGGCCGTAGAGATACACGGAGGCCAGAAGCGTCAGCAGGAACACGGTGGAGCACAGCATGAAGGGCAGGAGCAGCAGGGGCCGGGCCATGGCCCGGGTGAGGTAGAACCACATGCCGCAGCCGGAGAGAACCAGGGGGACCGCCGCGGTGAAAAAGGCGGCATAGGCCCGCTTCCAGCGCTTCTTAAAAGCGGCCTTGTAGTGGTAGGTCAGGGTCACCGGCTGGTCCAGCACCATCATCCAGGTCACCTGATTCATGGCGAAGACCGCCGCCGGGATGGTGACCACCGGGAGGCAGCTCGCCAGAAACAGCAGGTTCAGCTTCACCAGCGTGACGCACTCGATGGAGAAGATCTCCGCCAGGCGGGACACGCCGGTCTTCTCGGGCTCGTCCCGGTCCACGCCGGGGCCCGGCTTCGCGTAGTCTTTTCGGAAAAACATACCCGTTCCCCCTCCTCGCCGCTGTTAGGTACTCGTTGAATTTATAATATATCACACGCGCTTTCCTAGTGCAAGAGCAAGAAGCTGACCTGACGGGTAATTTTTCCGCCGGACGGGAAAATATCTGGTTTTTACCGGCGCTGTCGGGAATTTACCCTTGCGCTTTTTGGGGAGGCGGTGCTATGCTGTTGCCAAAATCACTGAGGAGGCGTTTTATCATGGCCAGTATTACCTTCAAGCACGTGGAAAAGACCTACCCCGGCAACGTCACCGTCGTCCCCGATCTGAACCTGGAGATTCAGGACAAGGAATTCGTCGTCCTGGTGGGCCCCTCCGGCTGCGGCAAGTCCACCACCCTGCGGATGATCGCGGGTCTGGAGGACATCACCAGCGGCGAGCTCTACATCGGCGACCAGGTGGTCAACGACGTGGCCCCCAAGGACCGGAACATCGCCATGGTCTTCCAGAACTACGCCCTGTATCCCCATATGACCGTTTACAAGAACATCGCTTTCGGCCTGACGCTCCAGAAGATCCCCCAGGACGAGATCGACCGCCGGGTCCACGAGGCCGCCCGGGCCCTGGACCTGGAGCACCTGCTGAACCGCAAGCCCAAGGCCCTCTCCGGCGGCCAGCGGCAGCGGGTCGCCCTGGGCCGGGCCATGGTCCGCAACCCCGCCGTGTTCCTCCTGGACGAGCCCCTTTCCAATCTGGACGCCAAGCTCCGCACCGCCATGCGGGCGGAGATCAGCCGCCTCCACAAGCGGCTCCAGACCACCTTCGTCTACGTTACCCACGACCAGACCGAGGCCATGACTATGGGCGACCGCATTGTGGTCATGAAAAACGGCGTCATCCAGCAGAACGACACCCCCCAGACCCTCTATGACTCTCCCTGCAACCTCTTCGTGGCGGGCTTCATCGGCTCTCCCCAGATGAACTTCCTGGACGCCGTCATCGCCGAGGAGGACGGGAAGTTCCTCGCCAAGACCTGCGGCGCGTCCATCGTACTGCCGGAGCGGATGGGCAGAGACGTCCTGGGCCCCTATGTGGGCAAGACGGTGGTGCTGGGCGTCCGGCCCGAGGACGTGGACGCTGCGGTAGGCCCCAACTACGACCTGGACGCCGCCATTGAGATTGCCGAGCTGATGGGTGCGGAGATCCACCTGCACCTGGACTGCCAGGGCAGCAAGGTAGTAGTGCGGGCTCCCTCCACCTATCCCGGCCGGGTGGGCGACGCCGCCAAGCTGACCTTGAACAAGGACAAGATCCACCTGTTTGACAAGGAGACCGAGCAGGCCATCGCCCACTGAGCCCGGCGGCCTTTACGGAGGGTTCGCTATGTCCCCACGGATCAATGAAAAGCGCGAGATCCGCCCGGCGGCCCCCGGCGGCGCCGTCCGGGACCTTTTGACGCTGCCCCTGCTCCGCTTCCTCCCCCTCTCCGCCGGGGACCGGATCGCCGGCTACGGCCGGACGGGAGACTATATCGTGGCGGCGGCGGTCCAGGGGAACCTGACCGTCTCCGCCTACGACCGCTACGCCCTGCTGGACCCGGGGCAGGCGTACCTGCTGGCGGAGCCGGGGGAGTACGCCGTCCAGGCCGTGTCCGACGGGCTCTGCTTCCTCCTCCAGCTCCGGGGCGAGCTGGTGCCCCGCCTGCTGGCGGACCGCCTGGTCAAGGGCGGGGCCCTGTTCCACGGCGGGGCGGCGGCGGTCCGGGAGGCGGCGCTGTCTCTGGCGGTGCTGGAGGATGAGCAGGGCGCGGCCGGGGGCGAGACCGCGTCCGCCCTGGCCTATGCCATGCTGCTGAAGCTCCAGGCCCTGCCCTCCGCCGTCCGGGCGGACGCCGGGTCCCCTCTGGTGGAGGCCGCCGTGGCTATCATCCAGGAGGAGTTCCCTTTTCTGGAGGGCGTAGAGGAGCTGGCCGGGCGGCTGGAGGTCTCCGCCGCCCACCTGGGCCGGGTGTTCACCAGGAAGATCGGCATCTCCCCCGGGAAGTACATCACCCGGGTGCGGGTGGAGTACGCCAAGCTGCTGCTCCGGGACCCGGATACCACCATCGCCTATGTGGCGGAGGCCTCCGGCTTCGCCAACGCCAATTACTTCGCCAAGGTCTTCCGCCGGGAAACCGGCCTGTCCCCCACCGAATACCTGGCCGGCGCGCCCCGCCGCCCGGCAGGGAATATCCCGCATTTTGGTATATAATGACAAAAATTGGAAAGGCACTGGTATTTTGCAATGTGCGGTTTCCCGGAGAACCTCCGTTTTGCACAAATAAAAATTTTGATATCTGTCCAAAATTAATGAAATTTTTCAAAATATACCCAAATGTTGGACGACTTGCGCTGAAAGTGTGATTTATAACATTTGGGTATATTTTTTAAAATTCAGTCCATTTACAGAGACCCGCGGGCAGTATTATGATTTTATTAGTTGAAACGGCCCAAAGCGAATATGAAGCAGAGGAGTGGAGTTATGAAACGATTTCCCCGCGCCGCCGCCGTCGCTCTGGCCATCACGCTGCTGCTGAGCCTGTGCGGCTGCGGCGCCGCCGACGGCAAGACCCACCTGACCTTCCAGATCTGGGACGTCTACCAGCGGGACAGCATGGTGGCCATCTGCGACGCCTACACGGCGAAGAACCCCGACGTGGTCATCGAGGTCCAGGTCACCAGCTGGAACGAGTACTGGACCAAGCTGGAGGCCGCCGCAGAATCCAACACCATGCCGGATATCTTCTGGATGCACACCAACCAGATCCTCTATTACACGGAGTTCGGCATGCTGGCGGACGTCACGAATCTCTATGATGACGTGGACCCCCAGTACTACGAAAAGCACTTCTCCGACATCTCCCGGGGCAACGCCCAGGGTTCCGACGGCCGGATGTACGGCGTGCCCAAGGACAAGGACAACATCGTCCTGTGCTACAACAAGGAGATGTTCGACGCCGCGGGCGTGGCCTACCCCGACGAGAACTGGACCTGGGACGACATGGTGGACGCCTCCCAAAGGGTCTATGACACCCTGGGCAAGTACGGCTTCATGGCCTACAACGACGACCAGTGCGGCTACTGGAACTTTGTCTACCAGGCCGGCGGCTGCATCCTCACCGAGGACAAGACCCAAGGCGGCTTCGACCAGGAGGGTACCCGGAAGGCCATGGAATTCTACATCGGCATACAGGACCAGCCCTGGTGCCCCGATCAGACCTATTTTGCCGAAACTACGCCTCAGACGGCCTTTTTCTCCGAGGCCGGATGCATGTACCTAGAGGGCAACTGGAACCTGTGGGCCATGCAGGAGAACTTCCCCGAGATGCGGGGCAAGTGGGACATCGCTCCCCTGCCCAAGTGTCCGGACCCCGTTCAGGGCGACGGCCGGGCCACTATCTCCAACGGTCTTTGCTACTCCACCGCCGCCCACGGCAAGACCCGGGACATCGCCCTGGATGTCATCAAGTTCTTCGGCACCGAGGAGGCCCAGCTGATTGCCAGCGGATTCGGCGCGGCGGTCTCCGCCTACGACGGCACCGAACAGCCCTATTTCGATGCCTTTGCCAACGCCGGTTATGATCTGGACCTGGAGATTCTCAACGACCAGTTTGAATATGGCGTCCAGAGCGTCAACAACTCCGCCCGTCCTAAGTGGAAGGCCCCCGTGCTGGATGAGCTGAACAAAGTCTACAACGGCCAGCAGAGCTTTGACGCCGGCATGGACAACATCCAGAACATCATCAACACCGAGACCGCCAAAAAGCTGGCGGACGAGTGAGGGGAGGGGTTTTCGTGAATAAGGGTTTGAAACTATCCGCCGCCGCGAAGCGGGAACAGAACTGGGCCTATATCATGGTGGCCCCCACCATCATCGGCCTGGTGGCGCTGAACCTGTGGCCCTTCGTCCAGACGCTGTACACCAGCTTCTGCGAACACCTGGGCTTCGGACACTACAAGTTCGTCGGCCTCCAGAACTACATCGACATCTTCCAGCGCCCGGAATTCTGGCGGGCCACCTGGAACACCATTTACTTCTGCATCCTCACTGTACCTCTGGGTCTGTTCCTGTCCCTGCTGGTGGCCATGCTGCTGAACGCCAAGATCAAGGGCAAGGGCGCCTTCCGGACCATCTTCTTCCTGCCCATGGTCTGCGCCCCCGCCGCTGTCACCATGGTGTGGCGCTGGATCTTCAACGGTGACTACGGCATTTTGAACCAGGTCCTGGGAACCCGCATCGGCTGGATCACCGACCCCAACGTGGTCATGATCGCCTGCGCCGTAGTGGCCATCTGGAGCAACATCGGCTATGACGCGGTGCTGCTGCTGGCGGGCCTCCAGAACATCTCCAAGTCCTACTACGAGGCGGCTAGCATCGACGGGGCCAGCAAGGTCACCCAGTTCTTCCACATCACCCTGCCCATGGTCTCCCCCACGCTGTTCGTGGTCATGATCATGCGGCTGATGGCCTCCGTGAAGGTGTACGACCTCATTTACATGATGGTGGAGGACACGAACCCCGCCGTCACCAGCGTGCAGAGTCTCATGTACCTGTTCTACCGCGAGTCCTTCGTGGCCGGCAGCCGCGGCAGCGGCAGCGCCATCGTGATCTGGACCGTGCTTCTCATCGGCGCCGTGACGGTCATCCAGTTCATCGGCCAGAAGAAGTGGGTCAACTACGACGTGTAAGGAGGGGACGAAATGAAAAGCAGCGCTTCTCTCACCCGGAGCAAACGGATCACCACCTTCCTGACCTACGCCGCCCTGATCCTGGGCTCCGTCATCATGATCTTCCCCTTTGTGTGGATGATCCTCACCAGCTCCAAGACCATTCCCGAGAGCCTGGCCATCCCGCCCACCATCTTCCCCAAGGAGCTGATCCTGGACAACTTCAAGGACGCCATGGCCAGCCTGCCGTTCCTGAGGCTGTACTGGAACACGGCGCTGATGATCCTCTTCCGGGTGCTGTGCGCCGTGGTGTTCAGCTCCATGGCGGGCTACGCCTTCGCCAAGCTGAACTTCAGGGGCAAGAACCTCCTCTTCGGCATCGTGCTGGTTCAGATGTCCCTGCCCAGCCAGATCTTCATCATCCCCCAGTACCAGATGGTGGCCCACATGGGCCTGGCGAACACGATCTTCGCCCTGGTTTTCCCGGGCCTGGTCAGCGCCTTCGGCGTGTTCTTCCTGCGCCAGACCTACATGGGCATCCCCAATGAGATCGGCGAGGCCGCCTACCTGGACGGCTGCAACCAGTGGCAGACCTTCACCAAGGTCATGTTCCCCCTGACGGGGACCTCCGTGGCCGCCCTGACCATCTTCACCGCCGTGTTCGCCTACAGCGACCTGATGTGGCCCCTGGTGGTGAACTCCGATCTGAAGATGATGACCCTCAGCTCCGGCCTGGCCACCCTGCGGGGCCAGTTTACCACCAACTTCCCGGTGCTGATGGCCGGTTCTCTGCTGGCCATGCTGCCCATGGTGATCCTGTACCTGATCTTCCAGCGCCAGTTCATCGAGGGCATTGCCTCCACGGGAGGAAAATAAGCTTGCAAAGAGGCGTCATGCCGATGACGGCCCCTTCATTCATCCACCTTTCTTCCACACAGCCCCGGCCCGGCATACCGCCCCGCCGGGGCTGTACCTTATCACTAAGTTTCAGCGGCTTTACGGTGAAAAGTTTGTCAACTTTCCGCCCTTGCTTCCCGGGCGAAACACGCTTACAATTGCCGCAGTTCCACACCTCAAAACTCATCAACACAGTGAGGAAATTCTTATGATACTTTGCGACAAGGGCCTGTTCACCCTGCACACGAAACATACCACTTATCAGATGAAAGCCGGGGCTTTCGGCGTCCTGCTGCACACCTATTACGGCCCCCGGGTGGAGGACTGCGACCTGTCCTACCGCATCCGGTACCTGGACCGGGGCTTTTCCCCCAACCCGGAGGAGGCGGGAGAGGACCGGACCTTCTCCCTGGACGTGCTCCCCCAGGAGTACTCCGCCTGCGGCATGGGGGACTTCCGCCTGCCCGCCCTGGAGCTGGAGCTGCCTAACGGCAGCCTCAGCGCCGACCTCCGGTACAAGTCCTTCCGGGTGGAGCCGGGAAAGTACGCCCTGGAGGGCCTCCCCGCCTTTTGGGGAGAGGAGGGCGAGACTCTGGTGGTGGTCCTGGAGGACGCCGCCGCCGGAGTGGAGGCGGAGCTCCTCTACGGCGTGCTGGAGGACTATGACATCATCACCCGGGCCGTCCGGCTCATCAACCGGGGCGGGCAGACCGTCAAAGTCCGTCAGGCCGCCTCCCTCTGCCTGGACTTCCAGCGGGAGGACCTGGACCTCATCACCTTCGACGGCAAGCACGTCCTGGAGCGCCAGCCCAACCGAGCCCCCCTGCTTCCCGGCGTGCGGAGCGCGGGCAGCGTCCGGGGCAGCTCCAGCCACCAGCACAACCCCTTCGTCATTCTCTGCGAGCACGACGCCGGAGAGGACCACGGCCTCTGCTATGCCGCCTGCCTCCTCTACAGCGGAAACTTCCAGGCGGCGGCGGAGCGGTCCCAGTTCGAGAATATCCGCCTCACCCTGGGCGTCCACCCCTGGCACTTCTGCTGGACCCTGGACCCCGGCGAGCGCTTCACCACGCCCGAGGCGGCCCTCTGCTGCTCCAGGCAGGGCTTTTCCGTCCTGAGCCACCGGCTCCACCGGGCCATCCGGGAGCGGCTGATCCGGGACCCCTGGGCAGGGCAGCCCCGGCCCGTCCTCATCAACAACTGGGAGGCCACGGAGTTCTCCTTCGACGCGGAGCGCCTGGTGAACATCGCCGAAAGCGCCGCCCCCCTGGGGATGGAGCTCTTCGTCATGGACGACGGCTGGTTCGGCGCGCGGAACAGCGATACGGCCGGGCTGGGGGACTGGACCGTGAATGAGGAAAAGCTCCCCGGCGGCCTGGAGGCCCTGGTCCCCCGTATCCGGGCCCTGGGCATGAAGTTCGGCATCTGGATTGAGCCGGAGATGGTCAACGAGGACAGCGCCCTCTACCGGGCCCACCCGGACTGGGCCCTCGGGGTCCCCGGCCGGGGGAAGGTCCGGGGCCGCCAGCAGCTGGTACTGGACTTCTCCCGCCGGGAGATCCGGGACCACGTGTACGGCGCGTTGAAGGCCGTCCTCTCCAGCGCGGAGGTCTCCTATGTCAAGTGGGACGTGAACCGGAGTCTGGCCGCGGTCTGGTCCGCCGCCCTTCCGCCGGAGCAGCAGGGGGAGGTCTATCACCGCTTTATCCTGGGCGTGTACGACATGCTGGAGCGGATGCGCCGGGACTTCCCCCACATGCTCATCGAGGGCTGCAGCGGCGGCGGCGGCCGCTTTGACGCGGGCATGCTGTACTACACGCCTCAGATCTGGTGCAGCGACAACACCGACGCCATCGACCGGCTTCGCATCCAGTACGGCACCTCCTTCTGCTATCCGGTCTGTACCATGGGGGCTCACGTCTCCGCCGTGCCCAACGCCCAGACGGGCCGGTCCGTCTCCATGGAGACCCGGGGCGTGGTGGCCATGCACGGTACCTTCGGCTATGAGATGGACCCGGCCCTGGTCACTCCGGAGGAGCGGGAGGTCATCCTCCGCCAGACGGCCTTTTTTAAGGAGCACCAGGCCCTGATCCGCCAGGGGGACTACTACCGCCTTACCGACCCCTTCCAAAACGGGCCCTATACCGCCTGGGAACACGTCTCCCCCGATAAACGGGAGGCCCTGGTCTCCGTGGTGTCCGGGCAGATCCAGGGCGGGCCGCCCTGCCGGAATCTGCGGCTGAAGGGCCTGGACCCAGAGCTCCGCTATCAGGTCAACGGCGAGGGCCGCTATCCCGGTGCCGCGCTGATGGAGGCGGGCTGGCCCCTGCCCCTGCCCTGGGGAGACTACCAGTCCTGGCAGTTTATCCTGACCGCGCTGTGAGCGCGAAAAAAGTGACCGCCCGGGCGGTCACTTTTTCATCTGCTGGGTCTGGCGAATCTGGTTTTGCTGCCGCCACTCCCTGGGGGAAACGCCGTAGCGCTTCTTGAAGGCCCGGGAGAAGTGGAGCTGGTTTGGATAGCCGCAGCGGGCGGCGATATCGCCGATGGACTTCCGGGTTCCCTTCATGAAATCGGCGGCCCTGGACAGGCGCAGGCGGATCAGGAATTCCTGAGGCGGGCAGCCCATGCTGTCCTTGAAGAGCTTGCTGAAATAGCTCCGGTTCAGCTTGCACACGTCCGCCAGCTCCTCTACGCTGAGCTCCCGCTGGTAGTTGTGCTCCATATAGTTGATGGCCTCCTGGATATAGAAGTCCTTGAGCTGGACGCCGTGGAGGGCCCGGCGGGTGGAGGAGGTCTGGACCAGCGCGTCCAGGAACAGGTACAGGTGCCCCATCAGGTGAAGGGGGGAGGCGTCGGAGTGCTCCGCCATATAGAGCATGATGTCCCGCGTCCGCTGTCCCTCCGCCTTGCTCTGGGGCCGGTAGACCGCCTGGGACAGGCTCAGCCCGGCACTCTCCACGTACTCCGCCGCCCGGAGGCCGTCGAACTCCACCCAGACGTATTTCCAGGGCTGGTCCTTGTCGGCGATATAGGTGCTGATCTGGCCGGGGCAGATCAGAAAGCCCTGGTCCGCGCTCAGGTCATAGTCCCGGCGCACGCCGTCGGCGTCGGTGGCGTCAAAGTGTCCCCGGCCGGAGATCACATAGTGAAAAAGATAGTGATTGCGGATAAAGGGGCCGAAGGAGTGCAGGGGCGCGCACTGCTCCCATCCGTATTGATAGAGCCGCAGGTCCAAAAAGTTTTCATTGGGAAAAACGGAAAATGAGTGATCCTCCACCGGAGCTCACATCCTCTCTTACAATTGGAATTGTTTGGAAGTCATTGTATCACAAGTTTTTCGAAAAGCCAAGGGAAATCCGATAGAATTTCGGCATTGTCTTTTTGTTCGCCCCTTTGTATAATAGACAAAACAGCCGCGCTTCCGGCCCGAAGGCCGGAACGCTCACACGAAGGATGTGGTGTTATGGACAGACCCAGAGGCCGGGAAAAGCACGTCGCCGGCCCGGCGAAAAAAGTAGAAAAACGGAGCTCCGGCCTTGGAACCGGCCCGGTGGGCGCCGGGCAGGACGGAGGCCAAAGCGGAGGCTCCCGCGGCGGAGGAGGCGGCAGGCGCTCCGGCGGCGGGATGATGAAGATCATCCTCCTGCTGGCGGTGCTGCTGCTGGGCGGCGGCGGGGGCCTGGGGGCCCTGCTGGGCGGAGGCCAGACCTCCGGCGGCCCGGCGGCCCCGGTCAGCCAAAGCTCACCCTCCTCCGGCCAGAGCGGCGGCGCGGACCTCAGCGCCCTCTTCGGCGGCCTGGGGGGCGGCAGCGTCTCCGGCGGCTGGGAGGTCCCCGCCAACACCGGGCGGCTGGATGAGACCGTGGCCCCGGGGGCCCGGGAGAAGTACGTCCGGCCCCTGGGCGGCGGAAAGGACACCGTCACCCTCATGGTCTACATGTGCGGCACGGACCTGGAGTCCCGCAGCGGCATGGGCACCGCCGACCTCCAGGAGATGCTGGCGGCGGACCTGGGGAAGAACGTGAACCTTTTGGTCTACACCGGCGGCTGTTCCGGCTGGCGGAACAACCAGGTCAGCAGCTCCACGAATCAAATCTGGCAGGTGAAAAACGGCAAGCTGGCCTGCCTGGAGAAAGACCTGGGGGCCGTGTCCATGACGGACTCCTCCACGCTGTACGGCTATATCCGCTGGTGCCGGCAGAGGTTCCCCGCCAGCCGGTACGGCCTGATCCTCTGGGACCACGGCGGGGGAAGCGTCACCGGCTACGGCTACGACGAGAAATTCGCCTCCACCGGGTCCATGAGCCTCTTCGGTGTGGACCAGGCCCTGGGAGACGCCGGGGTGAAGTTCGACTTCGTGGGCTTCGACGCCTGCCTCATGGCCACGGCGGAGACCGCCCTGATGCTGGCGGAGCACGCGGACTACCTCATCGCCTCCGAGGAGACGGAACCCGGCGTGGGCTGGTACTACACGGACTGGCTCACCGCCCTGGGAAAGAACCCCTCCATGCCCACCATTGAGCTGGGACAGCAGATTGTGGACAGCTTCATGGAGACCTGCGCCCAGAAGTGCCGGGGCCAGCTGACCACCCTGTCCGTCATCGACCTTGCCGAGCTGGAGGCTACCCTGCCCCAGGCCCTGGCGGACTTCTCCAACTCCACCTCCCGGCTGATCGAGGTCAAGGAGTACCAGACCGTCTCCAATGCGCGGAACGGAGCCCGGGAGTTCGCCCAGTCCAGCAAGATCGACCAGGTGGACCTGGTCCACCTGGCGAAGAACCTGGGCACAAAGGAGGGCGACGCCCTGGCGGAGGCCCTGCTGGGGGCGGTGAAGTACAACCGCACCTCCTCCAATATGACCAACGCCTACGGCGTATCCATTTACTTCCCCTACCGGAAGTCCTCCAGCGTGAATCAAGCGGTATCTACTTACCGGGCCATCGGCCTGGACGACAGCTACAGCAAGTGCATCCGGGACTTCGCCGCCATCCAGCAGGTGGGCCAGGTAGGTTCCGGCGGCAGCGGCTCCCCCCTGGAGGCCCTGATGGGCCTGTCCGGCGGCGGCTCCTCCGGCGGCGGCGCCGACGCGGTGGCGTCCCTGCTCCAGGCGGCCCTGGGCAGCGGCTTCTTCGCGGACCGGTCCCTGGACCTGGACAGCACCGCCCAGTATGTGGCGGACCACCGCTTCGCCGGGGAGAACCTGGCCTGGACCACTGGAGAGGACGGGACCCCCGTTCTCCGGCTCGACCAGGACCAGTGGAAGCTGGTCCACTCCCTGGACCTGAACCTCTTCTACGACGACGGCGAGGGCTTTATCGACCTGGGACTGGACAACGTGTTCGACTTCGACCAGGAGGGGAACCTGCTGGGGAACGTGGAAAAGACCTGGCTGGCGGTGAACGGCCAGCCCGTGGCCTACTACCACGAGAGCACCGTGGACGACGGGGAGCACTATGCCATCACCGGCTATGTGCCCGTGCTCCACAACGGCCGTCGGGCGGAGCTGCTGCTGGCCTTTGACGACGAGAATCCCTACGGCTCCGTCGTCGGCGTCCGGGCCGTGTACGCCGGGGGGGAAACCGGGACCGTCGCCAAGAGCGATTCCGCCCTTGCGGAGGGGGACACGCTGGAGTTCCTCTGCGATTACTACGGCTACGACGGTACTTACCAGGACAGCTATCTCCTGGGAGACCCCTTGAATGTCCCCGCGGAGGGCCTGACCGTCTCCGACGTGCCCCTGGAGGGTGAGGTCCGGGCCACCTACCGCTTTACGGACCTCTACCAGCAGAGCTGGTGGACCCCGCCTCTCCCCTGACGGCGGCAAAATGCAATATGGCGGCGGAAGTGTTCTGCTTCCGCCGCTCTGCATGCGTCCCGGCAGGCCAGGCCATTTCCCAGCGCCCCACTTGAAAATTGGAAAAAGCGGGGTATAATAAAAGAAACATTTTGCCTCGCCGTCCTGGCATGAAATGGAAAGGAGGAGCGCCCCGATGCGTCGACCCAACGCCGTGCAGACCCTGGCCCTGGGCTTCGCCCTGCTGATCCTGGCGGGGGCGTGCCTGCTGTCCCTGCCCATCGCCTCCCGGAACGGGGAGGGCATCCCCTGGACCAACGCCGTGTTTACCGCCGCGTCGGCCTCCTGCGTCACGGGGCTGACGGTGTACGACACCGCCACCCAGTTCAGCGCCTTCGGCCAGGCGGTGCTGCTGCTGCTGATCCAGATTGGCGGCCTGGGCTTCGTGACGGCCTCCCTCCCGGCGGCGCTGCTGGCCCGGCGGCGGGTGGGCCTGCGGCAGCGGGCCCTGCTTCAGGACAGCGTGGGGGCCCTGCAATTGGGGGGCGTCGTCCGCCTGGCCCGGCGGGCCCTGCTGGTGACGGCGCTGTGCGAGGGCCTGGGGGCGGCGCTGCTGGCCCTCTGGTTCTGCCCCCGGTACGGCCTGGGAAGGGGCCTTTGGATGGCGGCGTTCCACGCCGTCTCCGCTTTCTGCAACGCGGGCTTCGACCTGCTGGGCACCGGCGCGTCCATCACCACCGAGGCGGGGGAGCCCCTGCTGAACCTGGTGCTGATGGCGCTGATTATCTGCGGGGGCCTGGGCTTTCTGGTGTGGGACGACGTGCTGACCCACGGGCGGCGCTTCCGCCGCTGGCGGCTCCACTCCAAGATGGCCTTTACCGTGACGCTGCTCCTCTTCGCCGGGGGCGGGCTCGCCTTCTGGCTTCTGGAGGCGGACCACGCCTTCGCCGGGGCGGACGGCCCCACGAAGGTCCTGATGGCGGCGTTCCAGTCGGTGACGGCCCGGACGGCGGGCTTTGCCTCGGTGGACCAGTCCTCCCTGAGCCAGGGGGGCGTGCTGCTGATGCTGGTGCTGATGTTCGTGGGCGCGGCCTCCGGCTCCACCGGCGGCGGCGTGAAGGTGAACACCTTCGCCGTGCTGGTCCTCGGGGTCCGGGCGCGGATCTGGCGGCAGGACGACGTGAACGCCTTCCGCCGCCGCCTGGACGACGGGGACATTCACAAGGCGTACTCTACCGCCAGCATCTACCTCTTCGGGGCCCTGTGCGGTTGCATGGTGCTGTGCGTCCAGGGCGCGGGGCTGACGGACGCGCTGTACGAGACCTTCTCCGCCATGAGCACCGTGGGCCTCAGCCGGAACCTGACCGGGTCCCTGCCGCTCCTTTCCAAGTGGGCGGTGATCCTGATGATGTTTGCCGGACGGGTGGGCAGCATGTCGGTGGCCATGGCGGTGACGAAGGGGCGGGACGCCGGGAACGGCCTGCGCTACGTGCCGGAAAAAATTCTGATCGGTTAAGGAGGGCGGGGAATGAAATCCTTTTTGGTCATCGGCCTGGGCCGCTTCGGGCGGCATCTGACCCGGTATCTGCTGGAGCTGGGGAACGAGGTCATGGTGCTGGACAAGGACGAGGAGAAGGTGGCCAAGGTGGCCTCCATGGCCACCGCCGCCTGCGTGGGGGACTGCCAGGACGAGCAGGTGCTGGAGGCCCTGGGCGTGCGGAACTTCGACGTGTGCTTCGTCTGCGTCCGGGACGATTTTCAGTGCTCCCTGGAGGCCACGGCGGCCTTGAAGGAGCTGGGGGCCCGGTTCGTGGTGGCCCGGGCGGACCAGGAGCGGCAGATCAAATTCCTGCGGAAGATCGGGGCGGACCACGTGGTCCACACGGAGATGGACATGGCCCGCCGGGCCGCCATCCGCTTCTCCGCCGAGAACGTCTTCGACTACTTTGAGCTGACGCCGAAATTCGCCGTGTTTGAGCTGGAGATCCCCGAGGAGTGGGAGGGCCACACGGTGGTGGAGCTGGAGGTCCGGCGGAAATACAACGTCAACATCCTGGGCGTGAAGAGCGGCGACGTGGTGGTGCCTTTGGTGGACCCCAACTACCGCTTCCGGGACGACGCCCACATCATCGTGGCCGGGGACAAGGAGGCGGGCATCCGCCTGATGAATTTACATTAACTTCCGACATAGAATCCGCGTTTCTGCGCATGCTTCCTCTGAGGTGATGTTTCATGTCAAAGGACAGGCGCGCGGTGAATAACCTGGATGATGGAAAGCCCTTCCTCCGGCTGGAGCCGGAGAAGCGGATCTGCCCCATCCAGGACCCGGATTCCATCTACAAGTATCCCCTGGCGACCCGCGAGGAGATGGGCTTCCGAGTGCTGGACAATTTCCCCGAGGAGCATATTCAGTAAGCGCGAGAAACGCCCCCTCCGGACATGCCGGAGGGGGCGGCAAAAGCGGAGATTACTGCTTCCCGCAGGAGGCCAGGTCCCGGAGGAAGTCCTCCACGGCCTGCTCCGGCGTTGCCCAGCTGGCGACCAGGCGGATGCAGGTGTGCCCGCTGTCCACGGCGTGGTCCACCTCAAACTCATAGCCCATGGCCTGGAGCTTGGCGACGACCTCGTTGGGCAGCACGGGGAACTGCTGGTTGGAGGGGGACTCCACCGGCAGGGAGAAGCCTGCGGCGGCTACGCCGTCCCGGAGGCGGAGGGCCAGCTTGTTGGCGTGGCGGGCGGCGTCCAGATAGGTCTCGTCCTCCAGCAGGGCCTGGAACTGGACCCCCAGGAGGCGGCCCTTGGCCAGCATGCCGCCCCGGCGCTTCATGTGCCAGCGGAAGTCCGGCCGGGGCTGGGCGAAGACCAGGGCCTCGCCGAAGAGGGCGCCGTTTTTGGTGCCGCCGATGTAGAACGCGTCGGTGAGGGCCGCGTAGTCCGGCAGGGTCAGGTCCCCGCAGGCCAGGGCGGGCCCCAGCCGGGCTCCGTCCAGGAAGAGGAGGAGGCCGTGCTTTAAGCAGCACGCCCGGAGGGCCGTCAGCTCCGCCTTGGAGTAGACGGTGCCGATCTCCGTGGTGTTGGAGACGTAGACCATGGCGGGCTTCACCTGGTGCTCGTCGCTGTGGAGCTCGGGCACGGACTCGATCATGGCGGGGGTGAGTTTCCCGTCGGGGCTGGGGACGGCGATGACCTTGTGGCCTGTGCCCTCGATGGCCCCGGTCTCGTGGACGTTGACGTGGCCCGTGTGAGCGGCGATGACCGCCTCGTAGGGCTTCAGCATGGCCTCGATGACCAGCAGGTTTGTCTGGGTGCCCCCCACCAGAAAGTGGACGTCCGCCCCCGGGGCGGCGCAGAGGGTGCGGATGAGCGCCCGGGCCTTTTCGCAGCGGGGGTCCAGGCCGTAGCCCCGGGTCTGTTCAAAGTTGGTCTCGGTGAGGGCTTTCAGCACCTTGGGGTGGGCGCCCTCGCTGTAGTCGTTGCGGAAACTGTACATGGTCGACCTCCAGAAAGTAACAACCGCAGGGATGAACTGTTACGGAATGTTACAGATTTGATGTTGAAATTATAGCGCGGATACGGTATAAAAGCAAGGAATAGAAACGAGATTTTTCCTGGCGGCGGGGCCGCCCCTGGGAGCGGGAGGAAAACGGGATGAAAAAGAGAGCGGTACTGGTGTTGGCGGCGCTGCTGCTGTTGGCCGCCGGCTGCGGTGGGCGGCAGGAAGAAGGCAGGGCGGAGGACTCGGATGTGGCGCTGAACACCCTGTACGCCGGAATGGCGTGGGAGTGCGGCTGGGACGAGGACTATATGACGGACGTGGAGGGAGAGCTGCTGGAGGAGTATTACCCCGGCCTCTCCGAAGTTCCCGCGAAACAGTTGATTGTCAAGGTGCCGGCCATGAGCTCCGACGTGAACGAGATTGTGCTGTTCCAGGGCGAGACGGAGGAGGACGCGGAAAACGCCGCCGCCATCCTCCAGGCCCGCATCGACGCCCAGGTGGAGGGCGGAGCCTGGTATCCCGAGACCCAGGCCGCCTGGGAAAAGGCCCAGGTGCTGCGCCAGGGGGGGACGTATGCCGCGCTCATCGCCTCGGGGGAGTTCCAGGAGAGCCTGGAGGAGCAGTTCAACCAGCAATTTTCGTGAGGAGAGCGGCCCATGGTTTTCAGCAGCCTGACCTTTCTATTTGGATACCTGCCGCTGACGCTGGCACTCTATTTCATTACGCCGCTTCGGCGGCGTAATTTTGTGCTGCTGCTGGTCAGCCTTTTTTTCTACGGCTGGGGCGAGCCGGTGTATGTGGGGATCATGTTCCTGTCCATCTTCATCGACTACACCCACGGCCTTCTGGTGGAGAAGTACCGGGAGCGGGACCGGCTGGCCCGGTGGTTCGTGGGGCAGTCGGTGGTGTTCAACCTGCTGCTGCTGGGCTTTTTCAAGTACTGGGATTTCCTGGCGGCAAACCTGTCCCTGCTGCCCGGGGTGGACCTGCCCCGGCTGGGCCTGCCTCTGCCCCTGGGCATCTCCTTCTTCACCTTCCAGACCATGAGCTACACCATCGACGTCTACCGCCGGGACGCGCCGGTCCAGCGGAACGTCATTGACTTCGGGGCCTACGTCACGTTGTTCCCCCAGCTGATCGCCGGGCCCATCGTGAAGTACAAGACCGTGGCGGCGGAGCTGGCAAAGCGGACCGTCATGTCTCAGGATTTTGGGTCGGGGGCCTGCCGGTTCACGGTGGGCCTTGCCAAGAAGGTGCTGCTGGCCAACGCCGCCGGGGCCCTGTGGGAGAGCTGCCTGGACTCCCAGGCCGCCGGGGCCCTGACGGTGGCCGGAGGCTGGACGGGGCTCTTCGCCTTCGGCTTTCAGATCTACTTCGACTTCTCCGGCTATTCCGACATGGCCATCGGCCTGGGGCGCATCCTGGGGTTCCGCTTTGACGAGAACTTTGACCACCCCTACCTCTCCACCTCCGTGGGGGAGTTCTGGCGGCGGTGGCACATGTCTTTGACCTCCTGGTTCCGGGAGTATCTGTACTTCCCCCTGGGGGGCAGCCGGGGCGGAAGCGCCCGGACGGCGCGGAATCTGGTGATCGTCTGGTTCTGCACCGGTTTCTGGCACGGGGCCAGCTGGAATTTCATCCTCTGGGGCCTGTACTTCGCCCTGTGGCTGATTCTGGAACGGTTCGTCTTCAAAGACCTCCTCACCCGGACGCCGGTTTTTGTGAAGCGGGCTTACACGCTGGCGGTGGTCTTTGTGGGCTGGGGCGTCTTCGCCATGGAGGACCTGGGGGTCTGCGGGCGGTATCTTAAAGTGTGCTTCGGCGGGGGGCCGCTCTGGTCCGCCCCGGACGGCTACCGCCTTAGGAGCTGGGCCGTGATCCTGCTTCTGCTGGCCGTGGGGTCCACCACCCTGGCCCTGGACCTATGGAAAAAGCTCCCCGAACGGGGACGGAAGGTCCTGGCCCCGGTGCTGATGGCCCTGGGGCTGGTCCTCTCCACCGCCTACCTGGTGGACGGCAGCTACAATCCCTTTTTGTATTTCCGGTTTTAAGGAGGCGGCAAGATGACAACGCGATACAGCCGCTTTTTGTCGGCCTTTTTCTGCCTCTTTCTGGGGGGACTGCTGGCGTGGCATGTCCTTTTGCCGGACCGGGACCGCTCCGACGTGGAGAACCGGACCCTGGCCCGGTTCCCGGAATTCTCCTGGGAGGATTTGAAGGACGGGAGCTTCACGGAGGAGGTGGAGGAGTACTTCGCCGACCAGTTTCCCCTCCGGGACCAGTGGTCGGGTCTCAAGGCCCGGACGGAGCAGCTTTTGGGCAAGCGGGAGTTCAACGGGGTGTACCTCTGCGGCGACGCCCTGATCGCCAAGGTGGAACCCCCGAAGGACGGCCTGGAGGAGAAAAACCTGAGCTATGTGGCCCGGCTGGCGGGGAAGACGGATTGCCCCGTGTATCTAGGCCTCATCCCCTCGGCAGCGGAGATCCGGCGGGAGGACCTGCCCAGGGGGGCGGAGAGCTGGGACCAGGCGGCCTTTATCGCCCGGGCGGCGGAGCTGGAGGGCGTGGAGCCCATTGATTTCCTGACAGTCCTCCGGGAACACGCCGGGGAGGATGTTTTCTACCGCACGGACCACCACTGGACCACCCTGGGGGCCTATTACGGCTATGCCGCCCTGATGGAGGCCCTGGGCCGGGAGGAGGAGGTCCCGGAGCCGGAGGAGATCAAAGCGTGGGACTTCCCGGTTTCCAACGGGTTCCAGGGGACGCTGTATTCCCAGTCCGGCGTTCACTGGCTGGAGCCGGACAGCATTGAGTTCTGGGTGGAGGACAACTTCCGGGTGACAAGCTGGCGCTCCGGCAAGCCGGAGGCTGCAAGCCTGTATGACGATGACTACCTGGGAGAGAAGGACAAATATTCCGCCTTCCTGGGGGGCAACCAGCCCCTCTGCGTCATTGAAAACCCGGAGGGGGAAGGAAAGCTGCTGGTGATCCGGGACTCCTATTCCGACGCCCTGGCCCCCTTCCTGGCCCGGAGCTTTCAGGAGATCCACCTGCTGGACCCCCGGTATTACCGCTACGCCGCCTCGAAATATGCGGCGGAAAACGGCATGGACGCCATCGCGGTGGTGTACAGCGTGCCCAACTTCATCACGGACCGAAACCTGGTCCTGCTGGCGCAGTGACAATTGCCCGCCGAAAGTCTGTTCGGCGGGCTTGCTTTTGCCCGCCTCTGCGGTTATAATAAACGCCATAAAAACGAAAAGGGGAAGCGCCATGAATACTGCCACCCGCATCGAGCACGACACCATGGGGGAGATTGCCGTCCCGGCGGAGCGCCACTGGGGCGCCCAGACCCAGCGGAGCCTGGAGAATTTCAAAATCGGCGGCCAGCGCCAGCCCAAGGAGATCATCACGGCCTTCGCGTACTTAAAGGAAGCCTGCGCCCGGGCCAACGCCGCCGCGGGCAAGCTGACGGCGGAGCAGGCCGCCGCCATCGCCGCCGCCTGTGAGGAGATCCGGGCGGGGAAGCGGGACGAGGAGTTCCCCCTGGTAGTCTGGCAGACGGGCAGCGGCACCCAGACGAACATGAACGTCAACGAGGTCATCGCGCACCTGGCGGCGGACCGGGGCGTGTCCCTTCACCCCAACGACCACGTCAACGCCTCCCAATCCTCCAACGACACCTACCCCTCGGCCCTCCACATCGCGGCGGCGCTGTCCGTCGCGGGCGAGGTCCTTCCGGCGGCGGAGCGGCTGGCGGGGGCCTTCGGCAAGCTGGAGGCGGCCTATCCGGACCTCATCCGCATCGGCCGGACTCACCTCCAGGACGCCACGCCCCTGCGCTTCGCCCAGGAGGTCTCCGGCTGGCGGGAGCTGGTGGAGGCCCCCTGTCGGATGCTCCGCTCCGCCCTGGAGGAATTGAGCCGCCTTGCCATCGGCGGCACCGCCGTGGGCACCGGGCTGAACGCCCCCAAGGGTTACGACGAGATGGTCTGCAAGGAGCTTCGGGCCCTGACGGGCTTTCCCTTCCGGCCGGACGGGAACAAGTTCCACGCCCTGACGTCCAAGGACGCCCTGGTCTTTGCCCACGGGGCGTTGAAGGCCCTGGCGGCGAATTTGATGAAGATCGCCAACGACATCCGCTGGCAGGCCAGCGGTCCCCGCTGCGGCATGGGAGAGCTCCACATCCCGGAGAACGAGCCCGGCAGCAGCATCATGCCCGGAAAGGTGAACCCCACCCAGTGCGAGGCCGTCACCATGGTTGCCGTGCAGGTGATGGGTAACGACGCCGCCATCGGCTTCGCCGCCAGCCAGGGGAACTTCCAGCTGAACGTCTTCCTGCCCGTCTCCGCCTACAATTTCCAGCTCTCCGCCCGCCTGCTGGCGGATGTGTGCGACTCCTTCCGGGTCCACTGCGTAGAGGGCATCACCCCCAACGTGGAGAAGATTGAGAAAAACCTGAACGACTCCTTGATGCTGGTGACCTGCCTGACGCCGAAGATCGGCTATGAGAGGGCGGCGGAGTGCGCCAAGAAGGCCCTCCACGACGGCACGACCCTGAAAGAGGCCGTCCTCTCTCTGGGCCTGCTGACGGCGGAGGAGTTCGACGAGACCGTAAAGCCCGAAAAAATGGTCTGAGAAATTCAAGGGGAGCAGGCTCCCCCTTGAGAATCCCCCACCACCAGTCTGCGGACTGGTGACGCCGCCCAAGGCGGCTGGAGTCAAGGTATTTTTGTGACGCACATGTCGTCGCAAAAATAATCGAAATTTAAATTAGAAGTGCCAGCAGCTTTGTGGAAAAGAGAGAATTTATCATACTACCGAATTAGCGCTTTACCATATTAAAAAATCGGAGTATACTGTGATCCATCACCGGGGCGCGGCCCCGCAAGGAGGAACTCCCATGGAATTGGATTTGAACATTCTGCGGCCCCAGGAGCGGCTGTCCCTCCGTCTGCGCCTGCTGTATGAGCAGGCGGGCTTTCGGCAGTACCGCATGGGCCGCTTTGAGGAGTACGGCCTCTACCAGCAGAACCGCCGCTTTTTAGCCAGCGACCAGGTGATCACCTTCACAGACCTGGACGGGCGGCTGCTGGCGCTGAAGCCGGACGTGACCCTCTCCATCGCCAAGAACGCCCAGGTGGAGGAGGGGGGCTGCGGGCGGTTCTACTACTCCGAGAACGTCTACCGCCCCAGCCAGGAGAGCCACACCTTCCAGGAGATCAGCCAGATGGGCCTGGAGTGCATCGGCGAGGTGGACGACGAAGTCACCGTTCAGGCGGTGTCCCTGGCTGGGCAGAGCCTGGCCCTGACGGGCCGGGACTTCGTGCTGGAGGCCAGCCATATGGGCTTTGTGGCGGGGCTGCTGGACGCCGTGGGCGCGCCGGAGGCCGCCCGGCCCCGGCTGCTGGGCTGCATCCGGGACCGGAACCGCCATGAGCTCCAGGCCGCGGCGGAGGAGGCGGGCCTTTCCAAACAGGGGACCGACGCCCTCTGCCGCCTGGACGCCCTGGCGGGAGACTGGGAGGCGGTGCTGGCTCAGGCGGAGCCCATCGCCCTGAACGCCGCCATGGGGGCGGCGCTGGAGGAGCTGCGGACCCTGTGCGCCGCCCTGGAGGCCCAGGGGCAAAAGCTGCGGCTGGACCTGTCCCTGGTGAACGACATGGAGTATTACAACGGCCTGGTGCTCCAGGGGTATCTTGCGGGCCTGCCCCGGGCGGTGCTCAAGGGCGGGCGGTACGACCCTCTGGCGGAGCGGTTCCGCCCCGGTGCGAAGGCCGTGGGCTTCGCCCTCTACCTGGACGAGCTGGACCGCCTGAGCGACGCCGCCCCCGAGGCGGGGGAGAAGACCATGCTGAACGTGGCCCTGCCCAAGGGCCGCCTGGGGGACAAGGTGTACAACCTCCTGGCCGGCGTGGGCTACGGCTGTCCGGAGGACTACAACGAGAGCCGGAAGCTGGTGGTGGAGAACCCCGCCGCCGGTATCCGCTACTTCCTGGTAAAGCCCAGCGACGTGGCCATTTACGTGGAGCACGGCGCGGCGGACATCGGCATCGTGGGCAAGGACATCCTGGAGGAATCCGGGGCCGACGTGTACGAGCTGCTGGACACGGGCCTGGGGAAGTGCCGCATGTGCGTAGCGGGGCCCGAGGACTTTGCCGACGATCCCGACCGGACGCTCCGGGTGGCGACGAAGTTCGTGAACATCGCAAAGAACTACTACGCCGCCCAGGGCCGGGACATCGACATCATCAAGCTGAACGGGTCCATCGAGCTGGCCCCGCTTCTGGGCCTGTCCGACGTGATCGTGGACATCGTGGAGACCGGGACCACTCTGCGGGAGAACCATTTGAAGGTGCTGACGGAGTTCATGCCCATCTCCGCCCGGTTTGTGGCCAACCGGGCCAGCTTTCAGTTCAAGCGCCGGGAGATCGACGCCCTGCTGGGCAAGCTGACGGAGGTGACGGGGGCATGATGCGGATATTGGATTTTGACAGCCTCTCGCCGGAGGAGTTTTTAAACCGGGACATTCAGGCGGAGGAGGACGTGAGCGCCGCTGTGGACGAGGTCATCCGGGAGGTCCGGGAACGGGGCGACGACGCCCTCCGGGACTACACCCGGCGCTTCGACGGCGCGGAGCTGGGGGACCTGTGGGTGAGCGCGGCGGAGTTTGACGCCGCCAGGGAAGCGGTGGACCCGTATTTTCTGGAGACCCTGCGGGAGGCGGCGGAAAACATCCGGCGGTTCCACGAACGCCAGCGGCACAACGGCTTTCTTCTGGCGGACCGCCCCGGCGTGGTCATGGGCCAGCGGTGGACGCCCATTGAAAAGGTGGGCATCTGCGTGCCCCGGAGCCCGGAGGCGTTCCCCTCCACCATTTTGATGAACGCCATCCCGGCGCAGATTGCCGGGGTGCAGGATATTGTCCTGGTGACGCCTCCCCGGAAAGATGGCAGCGTCAGCCCCGAGGCCCTGATGGCGGCGGAGCTGGCGGAGGTGACGGACGTGTTCAAGATCGGTGGGGCCCAGGCCGTGGCGGCCCTGGCCTACGGAACGGAGACCGTGCCCCGGGTGGACAAGATCGTGGGCCCCGGCGGGATCTTCGTGGCCACCGCGAAACGAAAGGTTTTCGGCCAGGTGGCCATCGACATGATTGCCGGGCCCAGCGAGATTCTGGTGCTGGCGGACGGAACATCGAACCCCGGGTGGGTGGCGGCGGACCTCCTGAGCCAGGCGGAGCACGACCCGCTGTCCTCCGCCGTGCTGGTGACGGACAGCCGGGAATTGGCGGAGGCCGTCCGGGCGGAGGCAGAGACCCAGTTGGAGACCCTGCCCCGGAGGGAGATTGCCCGGCGGTCCATAGAGGACAACGGGAAGATCATCGTCACGAACAGCCTGGACAAGGCGGTGGAGGCGGTGAACCGCATCGCGCCGGAGCACCTGGAGCTCTGCGTGGAGGACCCCTTCGCCCTGCTGCCCCGTATCAAAAACGCCGGGAGTATCTTCCTGGGCCGGTTTACCCCGGAGGCCCTGGGGGACTACTTTGCCGGGCCCAACCACACCCTGCCCACCTCCGGCACTGCCCGGTTCTCCAGCCCCCTGGGGGTGGACGACTTCATGAAGCGCTCCAGCTTCCTGTGCTATGACCGGGCGGCGCTGAACGGCTGTTCCGGCCGCATTGCGGACTTCGCCCGGCGGGAAGGGCTGGAGGGCCACGCCCGTTCGGCCCTGAGCCGGAAAGAATCTGAATGAAAGCGGTGGTTTTATGAGCCGGTTTTTGTCTTCCGAGGCGAAACGCCTGGACCCCTACACCCCCGGCGAGCAGCCCCGGGATCAGAAATACATTAAGCTGAACACCAACGAGAGCCCCTTCCCACCCTCTCCGAAGGTGCTGGAGGCCCTCAGCCGGGCGGAGGCGGAGAAGCTCTGCCTCTACTCCGACCCCACCTGCGCCGCCCTGAACGCCGCCATTGCCAAGCGCTGCGGCCTGCGCCCGGAGAACGTGATTTCCGGCAACGGCTCCGACGAGATTTTGGCCTTCGCCTTCCGGGCCTTCTGCGGGGAGGGAAGGGGCGCGGCCTTTGCCGATATCACCTACGGCTTCTACGAGGCCCAGACGGCCCTGTTCGGCCTGGAGGCCCGGCGGGTCCCCCTGCGGGAGGACTTCTCCCTGAACGTGGAGGACTACCTGGACTTCCCCGGCACCGTGGTCATCGCCAACCCCAACGCCCCCACGGGCATGACGGTTCCCGTCCCGGAGATCCGGCGGCTGCTGGAAACGAACCGGGACCGGGTGGTCGTCGTGGACGAGGCCTATGTGGACTTCGGGGCGGAGAGCTGCGTCCCTCTGGTCCGGGAGTATGAGAACCTGCTGGTGACCCAGACCATGTCCAAGAGCCGCTCCCTGGCCGGGGGCCGCGTCGGCTTCGCCCTGGGCTCTGCGGAACTGATTGCGGATTTGAACCGGGTGAAGTACAGCTTCAACCCCTACAACGTCAACCGCCTCTCCCTGCTGGCGGGGGCCGCCGCCGTGGAGGACGAGGAGTACTTCCAGTCCTGCTGCCGGGCCGTTCGGGACACCCGGGCCTGGACCATGGAGGCGCTGGAGGCCCGGGGCTTTACCGTCCTGCCCTCCTCCGCCAATTTCATCTTCGCCAAATCGAACCGCGTCCCCGGCGGGGAGCTGTACCGGAGGCTGAAGGAAAACGGCATTCTGGTCCGCTGGTTCGACAAGGACCGGATCCGGGACCTTTGCCGGATCACCATTGGGTCCAAGGAGCAGATGGAGGCGCTGACAGAGCAGATCGACCGGCTGCTGGCCGGGACGTAAGGAGGGAACGCCTATGCGCACCGCGAGCATTCAACGGGACACCCGGGAGACCCAAATCAAGATCTCTTTGAACCTGGACGGGACCGGCCGGGCGGAGATCTCCACCGGCTGCGGCTTTCTGGACCACATGCTGGAGCTCTTCGCCCGGCACGGGGACTTTGACCTCTCCGTGGCCTGCCATGGGGATACCCAGGTGGATTACCACCACTCTGTGGAGGACGTCGGCATCTGCCTGGGCCAGGCGTTTCGGGAGGCCCTGGGGGACAAGCGGGGCATTGTGCGCTACGGGCAGTTCCTGCTGCCCATGGACGAGACCCTGGTCCTGTGCGCCGTGGACCTCTCGGGGCGGGACTATTTGGGCTGGGCGGTGGACCTGCCCGCCGCCAAGGTGGGGGACTTCGACACGGAGCTGGCCAAAGAGTTCTGGCTGGGCTTCGTGCGGAACTGTCCCGGGTCCCTTCACATCCGCCAGCTGGCGGGGGAGAATACCCACCACATTCTGGAGGCGGTCTTCAAGGGCGCGGGCCGGGCGCTGAAGGAGGCGGCGTCCTTGGACCCCAAGCATTTGAACGAGGTTCCCAGCACGAAAGGGGTGCTGTGATGACCGCCATTGTGGATTACGGCGTGGGGAATCTGTTTTCCCTGCGCTCCAGCCTCCGCTGTCTGGGCCTGGAGACGGAGGTCACCGGCGAGGCGGAGTGCCTCCGGGCGGCGGACCGGATCATCCTCCCCGGCGTAGGGGCCTTCGGCGACGCCCGGGCCAAGCTGGACGAGACGGGCCTGGTCCCTGTCCTGCTGGAGGAGGCGGAGCGCAAGCCCCTGCTTGGCATCTGCCTGGGGATGCAGCTTCTCTTTGACCGGGGCTTTGAGTACGGCGAGCACCCGGGCCTGGGCCTGATCCCCGGCGAGGTAGCCTTTTTGGGGGAGGACCTGGCGGACAAGGCGCTGAAAATCCCCCACATGGGCTGGAACAGCCTGGAAATTGTAAAAGACGACCCGCTGTTCAAATATTTCCAAGATGGCGAATATGTTTACTATGTCCACAGCTTCTACGCCCGCAGCTGCCGGGAGAGCACCCTGGGGGTTTCCCGGTATGGAAACGTTGCCGTCACCGGCGCGGTGCGGCGGGGAAACGTCTGGGGGACCCAGTTCCACCCGGAGAAGTCCGGGGACGCGGGGCTGCGGCTGCTGCGGGCCTTCGCGGAATTGTAAGGAGGGAACACCGTGATGAGAAGAAAGGACCGGGAGGTCACGGACTCTGTGAGGATTCGGGAAATCATCGCTTCTTGTGACTGCTGCCGCCTGGGGCTGTGCGATGAGGGACGGGCCTATGTCGTCCCCATGGACTTCGGCGTTACCGAGAAGGACGGGCGTTACGCCTTCTATTTTCACAGCGCGAAGGAGGGGAGGAAGATCGGCCTCCTCCGCGAAAGCGGCTGGGCCTCCTTTGAGATGGACTGCGGCCACGAGTGGGTCACGGGCCCCAGGGCCTGCGACGATACCTCCCGCTTTCAGTGCGTCATGGGCGGCGGCCCGGTGACGTTCCTGGAAACGCCGGCGGAGAAGCGGGCGGGCCTGAATGCCATGCTGGGCCGCATCGACGGCAGGGACCAGTGGGAGATCGGAGAGGCCGCTTTGAACGGCGTCTGCGTCTTCCGCCTGGACGTGGAAGAGCTGACCTGCAAGGTCCACGAGTAAAGGGGGCGGTATCATGCAGATTTTCCCAGCCATTGACCTCCGGGGCGGGCAGGTGGTCCGCCTTTACCAGGGGGACTACGACCGGGAGACCGTCTACGGCGCGGACCCCTGCGCCCAGGCCCGGGCATTCCTGGACGCCGGGGCCCGGTATCTCCATGTAGTGGACCTGGACGGGGCCCGGGACGGCACCACGGCGAACTTTGACAGCATCGCCGCCATTGCCCGCCAGGGCGGGCTGTACATCGAAGTGGGCGGCGGCGTCCGCACGGAGGAGCGCATTTGCCGGTATCTGGACCTGGGGGTGAGCCGGTGCATTTTGGGCACCATCGCCGTGAAGGACTTCGACTTTACCGCCCGCATGGCCCGGAAGTATGGGGAGCGGATCGCCGTGGGCGTGGATGCCCGGGACGGCTATGTGGCCGTCAACGGCTGGAAGGAGCTCTCCCGGGAAAAGGGAGTGGACTTCTGCCGCCGTCTCCGGGACGCGGGGGTGAAAACCGTCATCTACACCGACATCAGCCGGGACGGCGCGGGCCAGGGGACGAACCTGGAGCTCTACGAGGAGCTGGCACAAATCGAGGGCCTGGAGATCACCGCCTCCGGCGGCGTGAGCTCCCTGGAGGAGCTGCGGCGGCTGGAGCGCATGGGGGTTCGGGCCGCCATCCTGGGCAGGGCCTTGTACGACGGGCGGCTGGACCTCCGGACCGTCATTCAGGAGGTGGGGACGTGTTAGCCAAGCGCATCATCCCCTGCCTGGACGTGCGGGACGGCCGGGTGGTGAAGGGGACCAATTTCGAGGGGCTCCGGGACATGGCGGACCCGGTGGAGCTGGCCCGGTTCTACAACGACTCCGGGGCCGACGAGCTGGTGTTCTATGACATCACCGCCTCCGCCGAGGGCCGGGGGCTGTTCACGGACATCCTCCGCCAGGTGGCCTCCGAGATCTTCATTCCCCTCACCGTGGGGGGCGGCATCCGGACGCTGGAGGACTTTGACCGGGTGCTGAAATGCGGCGCGGACAAGGTCAGCATCAACTCCGGGGCCATCGCGGACCCGTCCATCATCGCCGCGGCGGCGAAGCGCTACGGGGACCAGTGCGTGGTCCTCAGCATGGACGTGAAGCGGGTGGAGGGGCGGTTCCGCCTCTTCGCCAAGGGGGGCCGGGAGGACACCGGCATCGACGCCATGGAGTGGGCGGTCCGGGGCGTGGGGGACGGCGCGGGGGAGATCGTGCTGAACTCCATCGACACCGACGGCGTGAAGGGCGGCTTTGACCTGGAGATGCTGGACGCCCTGGCGGCGCGGGTGACGGTACCCATCGTGGCCAGCGGCGGGGCAGGGAACATGGAGCACTTCGCGGAGCTCTTCACCCACCCCGGCGTGGACGCGGGGCTGGCCGCCTCCATTTTCCATACCAGGCAGGTGGACATCAAGGACCTGAAACGGTTTCTCCGCGGCAGGGGCGTGGAGATACGGCTTTGAGAAAGGAGCGTACAGATGGATAACGAGATTCGCTGGTGGTTTACGGGCTTCGAGGAGGGCCTGTCGGCTCTGCCCGAGGAGGAGCGGGGGACCCTGCTTCACAGCTGCGCGAAGAACTGTCTTGAGATGGGGATGCTGGATTTTTACCGGGGCGTACAGGAGCGGAGCGGCGGAGACATCGACGCGTTTTTCCGGGCCCTGGGGGAAATGGGCGGACTGGATACGGAAATTGTGCGGCCGGGGAAGGAGTTTTGGCTGATCTTCCGCCAGTGCACCTGCTCCCTCCACACCCAGGGGTACATCAATTCCAGCCTGCTGTGCGAATGTTCCCGGCAGAGCGTGCTGCACATCCTCCGGGAGCTGTGGCCGGACCGGAGCTTCGACGTGGACCCGGCGGGGACCATCCTGAACGGGGCCCAGGACTGCCGGTTCCACATCGCGGAGCGGGAGGAAGCCTGAGATGGAGCTGAAATTTGACGAGCGGGGCCTGATCCCCGCCATTGTTCAGGACCACTACACCAAGGAGGTCCTGACCCTGGCCTACATGAACGCCGAGAGCCTGGCCATTACCATCGACGAGCGGCGGACCTGCTTCTGGAGCCGGAGCCGCCGGGAGCTCTGGCGGAAGGGGGAGAGCAGCGGGAACCGCCAGCATGTGGTGTCCATTACCGCCGACTGCGACGCCGACGCCCTGGTGGTGGAGGTGGTGAAGGACGGCCCCGCCTGCCACACCGGGGCGGAGAGCTGCTTTTTCCAGCAGCTGTACCTCTCCGACGAGCTGAAGCAGTTCAGCTACGAGGGCCTCTACCGGCTCATCGCCGGGCGGAAGACCAGCCCCCAGGAGGGCAGTTACACCACCTACCTCTTCGAGAAGGGTTTGGACAAGATCCTCAAGAAGGTGGGGGAGGAGTGCACCGAGGTCATCATCGCTGGGCGGAAGGAGGACAAGGAGGAGACGGTCTACGAGATTGCCGACCTCTGCTACCACGTGATGGTGCTGATGGTCCAGATGGGCATTTCGGTGGAGGACGTCACCCGGGAGCTGGAAAAGCGCCATGTGGTGGACCACAAGGTGAAGCAGGAGCGGATGCAATGAACAACGTTTGCTCCGTCCACACCCACTCCACGATGTGCGACGGGAAGGACACCCTGGAGTCGATGGCCCGGGCGGCTTTCGAGGCCGGGGTGGTCTCCTTCGGGGCCTCGGGCCACAGCCACACCCCCATGCCGGAGGACGAGGGCCAGGTCCTCCCAGTGGATATGACGGCCTACCGGACGGAGGTCCTGCGGCTCCGGGAGGCGTACGCTGGGCGGATGGACGTGCTGCTGGGCGTCGAGCTGGACAACTGCACCGACGTGACGGCGGAGGGCTTCGACTACTGGATCGGCAGCGCCCACCGCCTGAAGGGGCCTGACGGCCGGTTTTACACCGTCGACTGGAACGCGGATCTGTTGGTAGCCTGTCAGGCGGAGGCGTTTCGCGGCGACGCTTACGCCATGGCAGAGGCTTACTATGACGCGGTGGGCCGGATGGCGGCGAGGAAGCCCACAATTTTGGGCCACATCGACCTGATCACCAAGTTCAACGAGGACGGCGGCTTCTTTGACGAAGGGGACCCCCGCTACCGGGCCGCCGCCCTGGGGGCCCTCCACGCCGCGGATCCGGCGGAAACGCTGCTGGAGATCAACACCGGGGCCATGTCCCGGGGCTACCGGAGCGTCCCCTATCCGGCCCTGTTCCTCCTGCGGGAGTGGCGGGCCATGGGGGGAGGCGTCATCCTCACCGCCGACGCCCACAGCGCGAGGGCCATTGTGCACGGCTACGCCCAGGCGGCGGAGCTGGCCCGGGCGGCGGGGTTTGCGCGCTCCGTGCTGCTGACCCTCTCGGGCCGGGAGGAGCGGCCGTTGGATATTTGAGGCAAACGAAAGACGCGGGACTGCCGCTGGCAGCTTCCGCGTCGTTTTTTTACGCCGTTTAACGAGGACTCCTCCCCGCCGTCTTCCACCACGGCGGGGAGAAAGTCCCTGTTGTATTGCTATGCGTTAGGTGTTCGCTTTGGTTTTCCCCGCCTGGCGCATACCCGATGGGGCGGGCCGAGTTCGTGCCACGGCCCTAGTCCGCTGCAAAGGGCAACGCCTCAGGAGGCGTTTACACGGGACAGCTCCTTCATGCATCTGGGACAGACGCTTTTGCCTTTGAAGAGCGTAATGTCCTTGGTGGCGTCGCAGAAAATACAGCTGGGCTTATACTTTTTGAGTATAACGGACGAGCCTTCCACATAGATTTCCAATGCGTCGCGCTCGGCAATGTCCAGGGTGCGCCGCATCTCGATGGGAAGCACGATCCTGCCCAACTCATCCACCTTTCTTACGATTCCAGTTGATTTCACAGCTCTCCTCCTTTCCCTATGTCCGCGGTATCTTCCAACAGGTGGTGTAACCTTATCACACAACGGTCGAGTTTGTCAATTCTTCCCTGGAAAAAATTAAGAAGATATTCATAATTTGGTGGAAAAAGTAAAAAATTGGAGGGAAATTATGGAAATGGCATGGGTCTGGACAGGAATGGTGACGCTGTCGCTGGTCTTTGGCCTCGTCTCCGGGAACCTGGACGCGGTGGCGAACGCGGCGCTGGAGGGAGCCCGGTCCGCTATCGAGCTGAGCCTGGCCATGGCGGGCGTGCTCTGCCTGTGGAGCGGGGTCATGGAAATTATGAACGCCTGCGGCCTCTCGGCGGGGCTGGCGCGGCTGTTCCGGCCCGTTCTGCGAAGGCTCTTGCCCAACGCCTGCAAGGACCCGGAGACCCTGGCGGCGGTGTCCGCCAACGTGTCGGCGAACCTCCTGGGCCTGGGCAACGCGGCGACCCCCCTGGGCATCCGGGCCGCCAGGAGGATGGCGAAGGGCTGCGGCGGCGTGGCCAGCGACGAGCTGTGCCGCCTGGTGGTGCTGAACACCGCGTCCATCCAGCTGATCCCGGCCACCATCGCCTCGGTCCGGGCCGCCGCCGGGTGTGAGACGCCCTTTGACATTCTCCCGGCGGTGTGGCTGGCGTCGGTTTTATCGGTGACGGCGGGGCTGCTGGCGGCCTGGCTGCTGTCCCATGGGAGGGCGGGGCGATGAACCTCAGCTCGCTGGTAATCCCCGTGCTGCTGGCGGGGGTGGCGGTGTACGGTTTAGGGAAGCGGGTGGACGTGTACGCAGCCCTGACCCATGGGGCGGAGGAGGGGCTGTCGGTGCTGCTGCGCATCGTCCCGGCCCTGGTGGGGCTGCTGACGGCGGTGAGCATGTTCCGGGCCTCCGGGGCCATGGAGTGGCTGTCCGGGCTCTGCGCCCCGGCGCTGGATCTGCTGGGCATTCCGCCGGAGACCGCGCCGCTGATGCTGGTCCGGCCGGTGTCCGGGAACGGGGCCCTGGCGGTGGCCAGCGATTTGATGGCCTCCCATGGGCCGGACAGCTATGTGGGCCGGGTGGCGGCGGTGATGCTGGGCAGCACGGAGACCACCTTCTACACCATCGCCGTCTACTTCGGCTCCGCCGGGATCACGAAGACCCGGCACACCGTCCCCGCCGCCCTGGCGGCGGACCTGACGGGCTTCGCGGCAGCGGCGCTGGCGGTGAGGCTGTTCTTCGGGCGCTGAGGCGCGAACGGCGGAGGGAACGGCCCTCCACCGTTTGCGCCGGTCGGGCGGGAGGACCCTTTTCTTCCCGGGGACTGGGTGGTATACTATTTCTGTATGGAAGCCTCCTGCTTCAAAACGTGCGGCAGGGGCCTCCATGGACGGCGGCCTGACCGTTCAGTGCGAAAATCCGGCATTTCAGAGCGGCGGGCTTGTCCCGCCGCCGGATGTTTGCTACGCTGTAAGGTGGTGATTTCGAATGCTTCACTTCGCGGTCTGCGACGACGAACCGTATATGCTGGACCGGCTCTCCGCCCAAATTTCGGAGTGCCTGGCGGAATTGGGCTGCCGGGACTTCCGACTCGCCCGCTTCTCCAGCGGACAGGCCCTGCTGGAGGCTGGGGAGCGGTTCGACCTGGTGTTCCTGGACGTTCAGATGGACCCGCCCGACGGCCTGGAGACGGCAAAGGCCCTCCGCCGCCGGGGGGACGGGTGTTTGGTGGTGTTCCTGACGGTGCTGCGGGAGCGGGTCTTCGACGCCTTTGAGGTCCGGGCCTTCGACTACCTGGTGAAGCCGGCGTCCCCGGAACGGCTCCGCCGGACTCTGGAGCGGGCCCTGGAGGACCTGGACCGGCGGCAGGCCCGGACGCTGCTGGTTCAGCGGGGGACCGCCCGGGAGGTGGTCCCCCTGGACGAAATCGTCTACTGCGAGGTGATGGGGCGGAAGGTCTACCTCCACCGGGAGGACGGCGGCGTTCTGGACTACTACGACAAGCTGGCGGACCTGGACCGGCGGCTGGGAAGCGGCTTCTTCCGCTGTCACCGGAGCTATCTGGTGAACCTGGACCATGTGCGAGGCTGCGGCGGCGGGCAGGTGCGGCTGAGCGGCGGCGGGGCGGTCCCGGTCTCCCGCCTCCGGGAGGGAGAGCTGACCCAGGCGCTGCTGCGCCGCATGCGGGAGCGGGGGGGATGAGATGGACTGGTTCACGATCTGTCTGAACGGCCTCAGCCTTGCTGCCCAGGGACTCCTGCACATGACCTTTCTCTGCCGCCTGACGGGGCGGAGGGGCCGGGCGTGGCAGTTTGCCCTCTACCTCCTGCTGCTGTGCGGCATTGAGGCCGTCTTCAGCACCGCCGGGTGGGGCGCGCCGGCGGCCATGGCGGCGGCGCTGATGGCCCTGTACGCCATGAGCCGCCTGGCTCTGAGAAACCGGCCCGTCCCCTCCTGTACGGCGGCGCTGCTGGCGGTATATATCTTCCAGATGGCCGCGGGCATGGTGAACTCCGTAGAGGCCGTATGGTTCCCCCATGTGTCCAGGGGCCTGCCCCTGTATGCCCTGGTTGTCCTGGCGGTCCTGGCGTCCATCGCCCTGTGCGCCCTGTGCTATGGGCTGGTTCTGCGCCTCCTCCCGCTGGGGGAGGAGCAGCCCGCTCTGGGGCTGCTGCCCCTGCCCGGCCTGTTCTTTCTGGCGGCGGAGCTCTATATCCTGGAGACGGCCTACAGCCGCGTGTCTCTCTCCTCAGAGCCGCTGGGGCGGCACATGGCCCTGCTGGCCCTCCAGACCCTGGGGCTGGCGGCGCTGCTGTGCACGCTGTACGCCTATCGCCGGGCGTGCCGGGGCATCCGGGCCCAGGCGGAGCTGGCTTCCCTCAGCCAGTCGGTCCAGGCCCAGCGGACCTATGTGGCCGAGACCCAGGCCCGCTATGAGAAGACCCGCTCCTTCCGCCACGACCTTCAAAACCACCTCTCCGTTTTGGACGGCCTCCTCGCCGCCGGGCGGACGGAGGAAGCCCGGGGCTACCTGGAAAAATTGGAGGCGGCCTCCGCCGCCCTGGCCCCGCCTTGCCGGACGGGAGACCCGGCGGTGGACGCGCTGCTGGGGGAGAAGCTGGCCCTGGCGGAGGCGAGGGGCATTCCGGCGGAGATCTCCCTCCGCCTGCCGGAGGACGGGGAGCTGGACGGCTTCGACCTCTGCGTCATCTTCGCCAACGCCCTGGACAACGCCCTCCGGGCCTGCGGGGAAGCGGAGGGGGAGCCCTTCCTCCGGGTCCGGGGAGAGCGGCAGGGAGACTTCTACCGCCTGGAGTTTGAGAACAGCTGCGCTCCCGGCCCGCCGCCGGAGCCCGGGACGGGGCTGCGGAACATCCGGGCCGCGGCGGAGAAGTACGGCGGGGCGGCGGCGTATGAGAAGACCGGGGAACGCTTCCGCCTGGACGTGTTGCTGAACATCTCAAGACAGCCAGGCGGCTGTTCAGAGCAAAAGACTTGCATTCGGGAATGGGGACGCTAAACTGGACCTGACCACATTTGAAAGGAGGGGTCTTCATGATCCCAATTTCTAGCAGCGTACCCCGCCCCGCCGCATCCCCGGCTGTCCGGGAGGCGAAACGGATGCGGGAGGCCCGCCCTGCGTCTCCGGCCGCGCCCGGGTCCCTGAAGCCCGTCAAAGACGAGTACGTCCCGGAGGGGGAGAAGAAGCGGGAGTCCTATGGCCGCTATTGGCTGGGGAAGGATGAGGACGGCAGTCCCAAGATCTATTTCGACGACCCTGAGGCGGCGGAGGACGCCCCCGCGTCCCCCGAGGCGGCGGGAGCTCCCGAAGCGGAGGACCCGAAGAAGGACGAGGAGCCAAAGACCCCGGGGAAGGCCGCCCCGCCGGACAAGAGCGGTAAGGAGGAGAAATGCGTTGGCAGTACCGACGCGGTGGACCGGGAGATCAAGAGGCTGAAGGAGAAAAAGGAAAAGCTGGAAGCCAAGCTCAGCCGGGAGGCCGGCGGGACGAGGAGGGAGGCCCTGGAACGCCAGCTGGCCCAGGTGGAGAACGAGCTCCGGCAGAAGGACAACGACGCCTACCGCCGCCGGCACACGGTGTTTACGGAGCTCTGATGAGCGCCCGGAACGGGAAAAAGGCCGGACCCTTGCGGAGATTTCATACCACAGATAAGCTGGCAAGCTCGAGGCCGGAAACCGCCCGGATCAAGAGCTTGCCAGCTTTCCTTTTTCCCCCGCGCGGCTGCCTCCTCCCGGGGAAATAAAGGGCGTTTGAGGGAAGAGAACGTCTTGCCAGCGCAAGAAAAAAATGTTATAATAGCGCCGCATACATCGCAGACGCAAACCGACTCTCTGAACCCGGCCTCGCCTCCCGGCGCATGGCCGCTGAAATCCACCGGAAGGGCCTGACGCTATGAAGAAGTATGTGTTTCTGCTCCTGTCCCTGGGAGCGCTGCTGCTCCTCCCCGCCTGCAAGGACCAGGCGCCGCCGGAGAGCGCCGCCCCGGGAAGAGAGACTGTGGATCTGACCGTCTGGGGCGCGGCGGAGGACGAGACCCTGCTTCAGGAGATCTTCGCCTCCTTTCAGTCCCGCTACGCCGGGGAGGCGGACTTCCGCATTACCTTCCAGCCCGAGAGCGAGTCCCACTGCAAGGATGCGCTGCTGGGGGACCTGGAGGGCGGGGCGGACGTCTTCGCCTTTGCCGACGATCAGGTGGCCGCCCTGGCCGCCGCCGGGGGGCTGGACCCCATTGAGGACCCCGGCGCCATCCGGGCCGCGAACCTCTCCGCCGCCGTGGAGGCGGCCAGCGTGGCCGGCGTGCCCTACGCCTATCCCCTGACGGCGGACAACGGCTATTTCCTCTATTACAATCGGGCGTACTTCTCGGAGGAGGACGTCCGGACCCTGGACCGGATGCTGGAAATCGCGGCGGAGAGCGGGCGGCTGGTGGCGATGGACTGGACCTCCGCCTGGTACGTCTACGCCTTCTTCGGAAACACCGGCCTGGAGGTGGAGCTGAACGAGGACGGCCTCACCAACCACTGCACCTGGAACAGCGCCGAAGGCCCCATCGCCGGCGTGGACGTGGCCCGGGCTATGCTGGACATTGCCGCCAGCCCCGGCTTCGCCAGCCGGACGGACGAGGGGTTCCTGGCGGGCGTCCGGGACGGCTCCGTCATCGCCGGGGTCAGCGGCGTGTGGAACGCCGTGGCTATTCAGGAGGCCTGGGGCGAGGACGCCGGGGCCGCCAAGCTGCCTACCTACACCTGCAAGGACCAGCAGGTCCAGATGGCCTCTTTCTCCGGCTGCAAGCTCATCGGCGTGAACGCCTACTCGAAACATCCGGAGTGGGCGGCCCGTTTGGCGGAGTGGATTACCAGCGAGGAGAACCAGCGCCTCCGCTTCCAGCTTCGGGGCCAGGGCCCCGCCAACGCCAGCGCCGCGGAATCCCCGGAGGTCCAGGCGGCCCCCGCCATCGCGGCGCTGCTGGCCCAGTCGGAGTTCTCCCAGCTTCAGCGGGTGGGCGGCAAGTTCTGGGACCCGGTGGCGGAGTTCGCCGGGAACATGGCCCGGGGGAATCCCTCCGGCGCGGACCTCCAGGCCCAGCTGGACCATTTGGTGGAGGGCGTGACGGCCCGGTAGCCGCCGGGATTTCAATGACGTTTCGGAGGGAAGACCTATGAGAGGAAAGCTGCAGCAGCGCCTGATCCTGCCCATCGTCCTGCTGGGGCTGGTGACGCTGCTATCCAATGTCCTGGCGGTGTTCAGCATCCACAATGTCCACGCCAACGCCGGGATTATCGTGGACGAGTACATGGTCAGCGAGGCAAAGCTGGAGGACATCCGGCGGTCCATCATGGATATTCACCGCCTGGCCCTCAGCCATATCGTGGCGGCGGACCACGCCACCATGATCCGCCTGGTGCAGGAGATCAAGGCGGAGGAGGCGGAGCTGGACGGGAAGCTGGCGGACTACGAGCCCTTTGTCTCCCAGGACGACGGGACAGTCTACCAGGCCCTGCTGGCGGACTACGACGCCTTTCAGCACGCGCTGGTGGGCCTGGTCTGCGCCAGCGCCGACAGCAAGACCCAGGAGGCCTACGCCCTGGCCAACGGGGACGTGGCCGCCCGGAGCGGGGCGGCGGAGGCGGGCATCAATGCCCTCTCCGACTCCGTGTCCGCCCAGGCGGAGGCGGCCCGGGGGCGGCTTTTCCGGGTGTATGTCGTTTCCCTGGCGGTCAGCGCCGGGACTCTGATCGCGGGGGTGCTCCTGGTGTGGGCGGCCCTGCGGATCATCCGGAAATACGTCATGGCCCCCATCCAGGGAGCCATGGGCACGCTCCAGGAAAGCTCCCAGCGCATCAGTGGCGTGGTAGGGGAGGTCCGGAAGCGGACCCGGACCTCCAGCGGCAGCGCCCGGGACCTCTCCGGCCTGACGGAGCAGCTCTCTGCCGCCCTGGAGGAGATCGCCGGGAACACCGCCGCCATCACCGCCAGCGCCTCTGGCACCCAGGAGGACGCCGTCCGCATGGCGGAGGAGTGCGCGGCCATTACCGCCTATTCCGTGGAGATGCGGGGCCGGGCGGAGAAGATGGAGCAGTCCGCCCAGGCGGAGATGAAGGCGGTTCAGGCTCGGACAAGGGAGATCCTGCTCACATTGGATCAGGCCATCAAAAAGAGCCAAAGCGTGGACCGCATCGGGATTTTGACAAAGGACATCCTCTCCATTTCCTCGTCCACGGACCTCATCGCCATCAACGCCTCCGTGGAAGCCACCCGGGCCGGGGAAGCGGGGAAGGGCTTCGCCGTAGTGGCCCGGGAGATCCGCCGGCTGGCGGACTCCTGCGCGGAGACCGCCAGCCATATTCAGGAGGTCAGCGGCGAGGTTACCGGCGCGGTGGACTACCTCTCCGGCAGCGCGCAGGAGCTGGCGAGATACCTGGGCAGGGCCCTCCAGACTCAACTGGAGCAGTCCGTCCAATCCGGACAGCAGTATCGGGACGACGCCGCTTACATCGAGGGGGCCATGGCCTCCTTCAACGGCCAGGCGGACCGCCTCCGGCAGGCCATGGAGGACGTTTCCGCCTCCATCTCCAGCATTTCTGGTGCGGTGGAGGGGGCGGTTTCCAGCGTTACCGGCGTAGCGGACAGCACCCGGGCCCTGGTGAGCGACATGGCGGGCATCGCCTCCGGCATGGACACGAACCAGGAGATCGTCGGCGAGCTCCAGAACCAGGTGGACGTGTTCGCGAACCTGTAAAGGGGCTTTACAAGAGAAAAAGGCGGCGGACGCTGGCGTCCGCCGCCTTTCTTTTGTTATCTCCGCCCCAGCTCCCGCCGGACGGCCTTAGACAGAAGTTCCTGCCCCTCGGGGGAGCGGAGGACCTCCAGGGCCGCGTCCCGCATCAGGGCCTGGAAGGAGGGGCTTTTCAGCAGCGCGCCGAACACCGCGCCGTCCTCCTGCACCGCCGCCGGGCGGGGCTTCTTCTGAACAGGCGGGGCCGCCGGGGCCCGGGGAGGAATGGGCTCCTCCTCCGGCAGGCCGCCGGCCAGCCAGCTGTCCCCTTCGACGGGGTCGTCGCTCTCGCCCCGGAGATAGGGGAGGGTGACGGAAAAGTAGTCCGCCAGCTTCCGCTGCTGGTCCTGGGTGGGCGTCTGACGCCCGGTCTCGAACTTCTCCATGGCCGTCTTGGGAAAGCCCAGGGCGGCGGAGAGGGCGGGGCGGCTGAGGCCCCGCTCCGTGCGGAGCGCCTCCAGGCGCTGCGCCATAGTCACCATCGTGAAAACCTCCATTGGAAAAGCGGCTTTCGCCGCCTTTCAAGTCTGTTGATTTGATCGCCGGTCCGGCAGGAGAACGAGCTCTCCGGTCCGCCGGGTGGCGTTCAGGTCGATGAGGCGCTGGTTGGAGCTGCCCCGGAAGCGGAGGGAGATGTCCTTCAGCGCCTCCACGAAGCGGCCGTCCACCAGCACGTCCAAGAGGGACAGGATCTCGTCCGTGGCCTCGCAGCGGGGATGGCTGCCCTCGGTGAGGAGCTCCTCGTAGGTGAAGCCGCTGAAGGCCCAGATGTTCTTTTTCGGATAGGCGGCCCGCACCCGCCGGAGGAAGGGGAGGAGCGCCCGCTGGTTCTCCGGCTCGAAGGGTTCGCCTCCCAGGAGGGTCAGACCGTTGATATAGCTGGGGGAGAGGAGGGAGAGAATCTGGTCCTCCGTCTCCTCCGTAAAGGGCCGGCCGTAGTCAAAGGCCCAGGTCTGGGGCTGGAAGCAGTGCTCGCAGTGGTTGGTGCAGCCGGAGACGAACAGGCTCACCCGGACGCCCTCGCCGTTGGCGATGTCGCAGTCCTTGATCTCGCCGTAATACATGCCGGCCCCTTACAGATGCAGCACCCGGTCCCGGATCTCTTCGGTCCGGCCCTGGTTCCAGTACTGGGTCCCGATGTAGCCGCAGGTCCGCCGGGCCACGTTCATCTTGTCCTGGTCCGTGTTGCCGCACTTGGGGCACTTCCACACCAGCTTGCCGTTCTCCTTGACAATCTGGATCTCTCCGTCCCAGCCGCAGACCTGGCAGTAGTCGCTCTTGGTGTTCAGCTCGGCGTAGATGATGTTGTCATAGATGAACTTCATCACCTGGAGCACCGCCTCCAGGTTGTTCTGCATGTCCGGCACCTCCACGTAGCTGATGGCGCCGCCGGGGGAGAGGTGCTGGAACTGGGCCTCGAACTTCAGCTTGTCGAAGGCGTTGATGTTCTCCGTCACATGGACATGGTAGGAGTTTGTGATATAGCCCTTGTCGTTGATCCCCTCGATGATGCCGAAGCGGCGCTGGAGGCACTTGGCGAACTTGTAGGTGGTGGACTCCAGGGGGGTGCCGTAGAGGCTGAAATCAATGTTGTGCTCCGCCTTCCACTTCCGGCAGGCGGCGTTCATGGTCTCCATGATCTCCAGGGCGAAGGGAGTGGCGGAGGGGTCCGTGTGGCTCTTGCCGGTCATGTACTTCACGCACTCGTAAAGCCCCGCGTAGCCCAGGGAGATGGTGGAGTAGCCGCCGTAGAGGAGCTTGTCGATGGGCTCGCCCTTCTTGAGCCGGGCGCAGGCGCCGTACTGCCACAGGATGGGGGCCACGTCGGAGGGGGTCCCCAGCAGCCGCTCGTGGCGGCACATCAGGGCCCGGTGGCACAGCTCCAGCCGCTCGTCGAAGATCTCCCAGAATTTTTCGATGTTCCCGCCGGAGCTCAGGGCCACGTCCGGGAGGTTGATGGTGACCACGCCCTGGTTGAAGCGGCCGTAGTACTTGGGCTTCCCGGTCTCCGGGTCCACGTAGGGCGTCAGGAAGCTGCGGCAGCCCATGCAGGTGTAGCAGTGGCCCTCGCCGTTCTTGTCCACCTTCAGCTCCAGCATCTTCTTCTCGGAGATATAGTCGGGCACCATCCGCTTGGCGGTGCATTTCGCCGCCAGCTTGGTGAGGTACCAGTAGGGGGAGTCCTCGTGGATGTTGTCCTCCTCCAGCACGTAGATGAGCTTGGGGAAGGCGGGGGTGATCCACACGCCGTCCTCGTTCTTCACGCCCTCGTAGCGCTGCTCCAGGGTCTCCTCAATGATAAGGGCCAGGTCCTTCCGCTCCTGCTCGTTCTTGGCCTCGCCCAGGTACATGAAGACCGTGACGAAGGGGGCCTGCCCGTTGGTGGTCAGCAGGGTCAGCACTTGGTACTGGATGGTCTGCACGCCGCCCCGGACCTCCTCCCGGAGGCGGGTTTCCACCAGCTTGGAGAGACTGTCCTCGTCCAGGATGACGCCGATCTCCCGCATTTCCTTCTCCACCACGCCCCGGAGCTTTTTCCGGCTCACGTCCACGAAGGGGGCCAGGTGGGCCAGGGAGATGGACTGGCCGCCATACTGGTTGGAGGCCACCTGGGCCACGATCTGGGTGGCGATGTTGCAGGCGGTGGCGAAGCTGTGGGGCCGCTCAATCAGGGTCCCGGTGATGACGGTGCCGTTTTGCAGCATGTCCTCCAGGTTCACCAGGTCGCAGTTGTGCATGTGCTGGGCAAAGTAGTCGGAGTCGTGGAAGTGGATGATGCCCTCCTGGTGGGCCTCCACGATGTCCTTGGGCAGCAGCAGCCGCTCGCTGAGGTCCCGGGAGACCTCGCCGGCCATGTAGTCCCGCTGGGTGGAGTTCACCACCGGGTTCTTGTTGGAGTTTTCCTGCTTGGCCTCCTCGTTGCAGCACTCAATGAGGCTGAGGATGCGGTCGTCCGTGGTGTTGCTGCGGCGGACCAGGGAGCGGGTGTAGCGGTAGGTGACGTAGTTCTTGGCTACCTCAAAGGCCCCGTGGGCCATGATCTGGTACTCCACCAGGTCTTGAATCTCCTCCACGGAAGGGGAACGGCCCAGCTCCTGACACGCCAGCTCCACGGATTCCGCGATCCGCCGGACCTGGGTGGAGGTCATGCGCTTTTCCGCGTCGATGCTCTCGTTGGCCCGGGTGATGGCCGATAGAATTTTGGTGATGTCGAACGAGACCTCGGTGCCGTTCCTCTTGATGACTTTCATTTGTATCCCCCTAGCAGAAATTATACGCTTCGTAGTAATCACGCTCGTAATTACCACAATACTTTGGCAGTAGGCCAAGCATAACACACAAGATATAGGGGGCGCAAGTGTTTTTTGCTACAATCCCCAAAAAATTTCCGCCCCCGGCATGGGCGCCCCGGCTCAACGCCAGCAGCGGCAAGGGATTGGGGGAATTTGGAAGAGACTGTAAAAAATTCGGCTGAAAATTTGACACCCTGATGAAGCCCCCGTCACTCCCCCTCCGCCAGCCGGTAGCCCACGCCCACCTCCGTGAAGAGATACTCCGGCTCGGCGGGGTTCCGCTCGATCTTCCGGCGGATGTTGGCCATGTTGACCCGGAGGATCTGATTGCCGCTCCCCGCCCGGGGGCCCCAGAGCTCCTTGATGATGGTGTCGTAGGTCAGCACCTTTCCGGCGTGCTTGCCCAGGAGGGCCACGATGCGGAACTCGCTGAGAGTCAGCTTCACGTTCTCTCCCCGGACGAGGACCTGATGCTTGTTGTAGTCGATAACCAGGTCCCCCACGGTATAGGTGCCCTTCTGGGCGATCTCGTCGTTGCCGCTGGCGGTGCGGGTGTGGCGGATGGCGGTGCGGACCCGGGCCAGCAGCTCCCCGGTGCCGAAGGGCTTGGTCAGGTAGTCGTCGGCCCCCTGGTCCAGGGCCGTCACCTTGTCCCGCTCGTGGGAGCGGGCGGAGACCACCACCACCGGCAGGCTGGACCAGCCCCGCAGCTGGCGGAGGATGTCCAGTCCGTCCATGTCGGGGAGGCCCAGGTCCAGGATCACCAGGTCCGGGCAGTGGGAGGAGATCATGGACAGCCCCTCCGCCCCGGTGCGGGCCTGGATGGTCTCATACCCCTGGCCGTCCAGCACGGCGGCGATGAACTGGGCGATGCTCTTCTCGTCCTCAATCACCAGGATCTTTTCTCGAATGTTCATACGGGTACCTCCTGACAGGCCGTGGGCAGACGGAAGGACAGCTCCGCGCCCCGGGGCAGATTTTTGGCGGAAATGGTCCCCCCATGGGCCAGGACGATGGCCCGGCAGACGGAGAGGCCCAGGCCCATGTTCCGCTTCCCGTCCCCGTCCGGCGGGCGGCGGGACTTGAGGCGGCCGTCGAAGAGGCCGTCCAAGTCTCCCTTGGGGATGCCGGTGCCGTCGTCCCGGACGGTGATCCGGGCGAAGTCCTCCTCCGCTTCCAGGAGCAGGGCGATGTTGGCGGCCCTGCCGTGGACGGCGGCGTTTTCCAGGAGATTGGCCAGCACCTGCTCGATGAGGATAGGGTCCATGGGGACCATCAGCAGCTCCTCGGGGGCGGAGACGGTGACGTTCACCTGGGGAAAGCGGCGACGGAACTTCTGGGCCGCGGCCCCCAGGACCTCCTCGGCGGGCTCGGGCTCCTTGGCGATGCGGTCCTGAGCGTCCCCCATGCGGGTAATGGAGAGCAGGTTTTCCACCACCCGGATCAGCCACTGGGCCTCCTCCCGGGCGTTTTCCAGCAGCTCCCGCTGCTCCCGGCCCGAGAGGCCGGGGTTCTCCAGCACGGCGGAGGTGGACCCCACGATGGAGGTCAGGGGCGTGCGGATGTCGTGGGAGACGGAGCGGAGGAGATTGGCCCGCATCTTCTCCCGCTCGCTTTCCGCCAGGAGGTTGGCCTGGCGCTTGGCCTGGGCGGTGAGGGTGCAGGTGATGAGGGAGACCGTCAGCAGCGTGAAAAAGGTGAGGGGATAGCCGGAGAGGCTCAGGTTGAAGGCCCAGTAGGGATAGGTGAACACGAAGTTGACGCAGACCATGCCCAGCACCGCGGCGATGAGGCCGAAGAGGTAGCCGGTGGTGAGCCGGGAGACCAGCAGCACCGCCAGCACAAAGACCGGCGGGGCGAAGCCCTCGATGACGCCGGCGTTCTGGAGGAAGAAGCAGAGGGCCACGGCGCAGGAGAAGATGGCGGCGGTGAGGGCCAGGTCCCGCCAGGAGAAGGGGAACAGGGGGGAGACCCAGGGCTTGCGGAAGGCCATGGCGGAAGCTCCTTTCCCAATAAAATGTGTGGATGTTCCCCATTATAACAGGAGTTTTGGAGAAATTCAATCGCCGGTCTTGTTCCCGGCCCCCAGGAGCCCCCGGAGCCACAGAATGTCCTTCCAGCCCACCACCCGGAACAGCAGCCACAGGGCCCCCAGCGCCAATAGGTAGCACCCCATGGGGACCAGCGCCCCTGCCGCCCCCGGCTGGGGCCGGAGGAGGAACACGGGCAGGGCCGCAGCGGCGGCGCAGAGGGCGGACCTCACCGCCGGGCCGGGGGAGAACCGGAGGCCCGCCGATTTCCCCAGCCGCCGGAGGCTCAGGGCGAAGTTCACCAGGTGGGAGGCGGCGAAGCTGAAATAATAGCCCCCCATGCCGAACCGGGGCAGCAGCAGCCAGAGGAGGGCCACGTCCAGCAGGTTTGTCAGCAGGTTGTACCGGGCGTTGGCACTCTGCTGGCCCAGGCCCTTGCACATGGCGTCCACCACGATGTCCAGGTAGAGGACGGGGACCAGGGGGGCGTAGAGCCGGAGACAGGCCCCGGCGGCCTCGCTGCGGTAGAGCAGCTCCCCCAGGGGCCGGGCGGCGGCGAAGACGGCCCCTCCGGCGCAGAGGCCGAAGAGCCAGGAGACCCGGAGGCCCTGCCGGGCGAGATACCGGACCCGGACCCGGCCCGGATGCCCGGCGCAGCGGGAGAACTCCGCCACCAGCAGGTCCGCCAGGGAGGCCAGGATGGCCGTGGGGAACATCAGGACGGGGAAAACCATGCCGTGGAGGACGCCGTAGTCCGCCATGGCGTTGACCGTCCCGGCGTAGAGGGCCAGGCGGCGGGGAATGATGAGGTTTTCCACCGTGTTCAGCCCCGCCCGGAGGTCGTCCGCCAGCCCCACCGGCAGGGACAGGCCAAAGACCCGCCGCCAGGGGGGCCGGTCCTCCCGGCCCAGGGGGGACCCCTCCCGCCGGAGGACCCACAGGGCCCCCAGGGACAGCGCTCCGGCGGCGGAGGACCCCAGGGCCACCGACAGGCAGGCCCGGGCCGTGTCCCCGCCCGCCCAGCGGGACAGGAGGACAAAGGTGACGGCGATGGCGCAGCCCTGCTCCAAAAACTCCACCGCCACCAGGGTCCGCAGCCGCCCGGCGGCGGTGAAGAGGCCCGTCATCACGCCGTTTAAGCAGCTGACGGGCAGGAAGAGGGCGAAGGCCCGGAGGGCCGCCTCCCCTGCGGCGTCCCCCATCCAGCCCCCGGCGATCTGAGGGGCGAAGATCCAGAGCCCCGCCGCCGTGGGCAGGGCGAAGAGGAGGCAGTACCGGACGCAGCCCCGCAGGGCGGGGCGGACGCTCCGCCGCCGGCCCAGGGCCTCCGCGGAGAGGTAGAGGGAACAGGTCCGGGCCCCGGCGGAGCCCAGGGTAAAGGCCAGCATCCGCACGGAGAGGATCAGCTGCAAAAGGCCCACCCCGGCGGCGCCGATCCGGCCGGAGAGGTAGACCTGAAAGCTCATGCCCGCAAGCCGGAGGGCCAGATTGGCCCCGGTGAGCAGCAGAGCGCCGTAGAACATGGTGCTTCCCTTTTTCAAAACAACACCCCCGTCCTACACTATATGGACGAGGCCGGGCGGGTAGGACAAAAAGGGAGCGCTTGAACCGGCGGCGGAGCTGTGATAAACTATAACAGAACAAAGACAACCGACAGAAAACGACTGGAAGCGGAGGATCACGATTATGAACATTGCCGTCATCGCCGGGACCCCGGTGGACACCCGGATGGGCGTGGACCTTTTAAAGAGCAGGGGAGCAGAGGGAGTCGGCTTCCCCGTCTCCCGGACCCCGGAGGAGCAGACCGCCTTTCAGGTGGGTTCCCAGTCCGCCCGGGAGGAGGCCGTGGGGGCCATTTTGGACCGGATCAAAGCCCGGGGCATGGACCGGGTCCTGCTCTACTGCAACTCCCTCAGCGCCACCATCGACGCCCATGCCTTGGGGGCGGCCCGGGGCCTTCGCGTCCGGACGCCGATGGACGTCTATGGGGAGATCGCCCGGAGCCACCGCCGGGTGGGAGTCCTGGCCGCCAACTGCCAGGGAGCCGCCGGGGTGGAGCGGGCCATGGTGAACGCCGCTCCGGAGGTTTTGGTGTTCGGCGCGGCGAACCTGCGGCTGGTCCTGGGGGTGGAGGCGGGAACGCCGCCGGAGGCGCTGGTGGAGGACTGCGGCCTGGAGACGCTGCTGCGCTTCTTCGAGCAGAACGGCGCGGAGGCGGTGGTGCTGGGCTGCACCCACTTCCCCTATGTGAAGGAGGCCCTGCAAAGGCGGACAAGTCTACCCGTCCTGGACCCGGCGGAGCGGCTGGCGGAGCTGGTGCTGGCCCCCTGAGGGCGGCAATTTTCAAGTAAACGATTACGCCCCGTCCCTCTGGAAAACGGAGGGGCGAGGCCCTCTTTTTCCCAGGGCCGGGAAGTCCCCGGGGCCGTAAAGGTTTCGCAAGAAACGGCAAAATTCCCAGAAAAAAAGCCGTTCACAGACTGGACATTTTTATAAGAAGGGTGTACAATGTGAGGAAGTATGTGATAGTCTGTCCAGGCACGTCAGCCGGTCCCGACAGTGGACGGCTTTTCCGTCCGCGCCCGGGCCGCTGTCAGCAGTAAAAAATGAGGTGAAATAATGGCACAAGCGTTCTTTGGCGGCGTTCATCCCCACGACATGAAAGCCGCGACCAATGAAAAGGCCATCGAGCAGCTGCCTGCCCCGGCTCAGGTGGTCATCCCCATGTCCCAGCACTTCGGCGCGCCATGCACCCCCCTGGTGAAGGCCGGCGACCATGTGAAGGTGGGTCAGAAGATCGGCGAGCTCCGCGGTCTCGGGGCCCCCATTCACTCCAGCGTCTCCGGCACCGTCAAGGCGGTGGAGCCCCGGCCCTATTCCATGGGCGGGAACATCATGTCCGTTATCATCGATAACGACATGCAGGACGAGGTCAGCGAGGAGGTCCAGGCCCCCGCGAACCCGGACGCCCTGAGCGTGGACGAGATGGTGGAGATCGTGAAAAACGCCGGCATCGTCGGTATGGGCGGCGCGACGTTCCCCACCCATGTGAAGATCTCCGGCGGCATCGGAAAAGTGGATACCGTCATCATCAACGGCGCGGAGTGCGAACCCTACATCACCGGCGACCACCGGGCCATGCTGGAGCGCTCCGAGGAGATCATCGGCGGCGCCACCTACCTCGCCAAGATGTTCGGCGTGGAAAAGGTCGTCATCGGCGTGGAGGTCAACAAGCAGAACGGCATCGACCAGCTGAACAAAACCATCGCCGAGAAGCACGCCCCCGTGGTGGTGGAGGGTCTCCGCTGCCGTTACCCCCAGGGCGGTGAGAAACAGCTCTGTCAGGCCATCACCGGCAAGCAGGTGCCCCCGGGCGGGCTGCCCAGCAACATCGGCTGCGCGGTCTTCAATATCAACACCACCTGCGCCATCTACAAGGCCATTACAACGGGCATGCCCGTGGTGAAAAAGGTGGTCACGGTCTCCGGCTCCGGCGTGGTGGAGCCCAAGAACGTGGAGTGCCCCATCGGCACCCCCGTGTCCCTCCTGTTCGACTTCTGCGGCGGGCTGAAGGACGGCACCTATAAGCTCATCGCCGGCGGCCCCATGATGGGCATGGCCCAGTACACCGCCGACATTCCCGTGGCCAAGGGCACCGGCTGCATGCTGGCCTTCTGCGAGAAGGAAGAGCAGACCGTCGAGCATCCCCAGTGCATCCGCTGCGGCAAGTGCGTCGCCGCCTGCCCCATGCACTTAGAGCCCCTGTTCCTGTATCAGTACGCCTCCAAGGGCCTGGTCGACGAGCTGAACGACGCCCACATCATGGACTGCATGGAGTGCGGCGCCTGCGCCTACACCTGCCCGGCCCGGCTGCACCTGACCCACATGTTCAAAACCGGCAAGCAGCTGGTGAAGGACGCCGCGGCCAAGGCCAAGGCCGCCGCCGAGGCCAAGAAAGCCGCCGAAGAGGCGCAAAAGGAGGTTGTCAACAAATGACGGACTATAAGAATCTCAAGCTGATCGCCACCTCCTCGCCCCATATCCGCGGCAGCGAGACCACCCAGGGCATCATGAAGGACGTCATCATCGCCATGCTGCCCGCCCTGGCGTACGCCTGCTTCAACTTCGGCCTCCGGGCCCTGACCCTGACCCTGGTCTCCGTGGCCGGGTGCGTCTTCTTCGAGTGGCTGTACCGCAAGCTGATGAAGAAGCCCCAGTCCATTCAGGACCTCTCCTCCGTGGTCACCGGCATGCTGCTGGCCTTCGTCAGCCCCGTGCAGATCCCCTATTGGATGATCCTCATCGGCGACGCGTTCGCCATCATCATTGTCAAGCAGCTCTTCGGCGGCATCGGCAAGAACTTCGTGAACCCCGCCCTGGCGGGCCGGGCCGTGCTGCTGGCCAGCTACGCCGGGTCCATGACCAGCTGGGTGGACCCCGCCGCAGGCAAGGCGGCCCTCTTCGGCTCCAACGTGGACGTTGTCACCGCCGCCACCCCCCTGAGCTACATGAAGGGCACCGACCCCGCCGCCCTGGCGGAGAGCTTCGGGAACCTCACGAGTACATACGGCGTGAAGGAGATGTTCCTGGGCCAGATCGGCGGCTCCCTGGGCGAGGTCTCCGCCCTGATGCTGATCATCGGCGGCGTGTACCTCATCTGGCGGAAGGTCATCAACTGGCAGACCCCTGTGGCCTACATCGGCACCGTGGCCGTCCTCACCTTCCTGTTCCCCAAGGCCGGGAGCAGCCTGGACTGGATGCTCTACAGCATCTTCGGCGGCGGCCTCATGCTGGGCGCGTTCTTCATGGCTACGGACTACGCCACCTCCCCCGTCACCAAGAAGGGCCAGCTGATCTTCGGCGTGGGCTGCGGCCTCTTCACCGTGCTGATCCGCTACTTCGGCTCCTACAACGAGGGCGTGTGCTATTCCATCATGGTGATGAACCTGTTCGTGCCCTTCATTGACAAGTACACCAAGCCCGTGCGCTTCGGCGTTGTGAAGAAGGAGGGAGCGGCGAAATGAGCACTGCGAATAAGGAAAAGGTCCAGATGGACCCCGCGTACATTATCAAACTGACGGTGACGCTGCTGGTCACCTGCGTGATCGTGGCGGCGTGCCTGGGCGGCGTCAATGCCATTACGGCGGAAAAGATTGAAGCCATCAACAAGGAAAAGACCGAAATCGCCATGAAGGCCGTGGTGGCCGACCCGGACAACACCACCTTCTCCGACAAGCTGGATCTCACCGACGAGATGGTGGCTGCCGCCGGAAGCGTCACGCTGGACTCCGTGTATGAGGCCCAGGTGAATGGCCAGAGCGCGGGCCACGCCATCAAGGTGGTGGCCAGCGGCTCCCAGGGCAAGATCGAAATGATGGTGGGCGTGGACGCCGAGGGAACCGTCACGGGCGTCTCCATCGTCAAGAACTCCGAGACCTCCGGCATCGGCTCCAAGGTCATGACCAACATGCCCACCGCTGCCGGCGTCGGCGTGCTGAGCCAGTTCGAGGGCAAGAGCGCCGCCGACGGCACCTTGACCGTCGGGGCCAACGTGGACGCCATCTCCGGCGCCACGGTTTCCACCCGGGGCGTGACCAACGGTGTCAACGCCGCGCTGGCCGTGGCCGGCGTGCTGGGCTGAGAAAGGGGGAGCTGAAATATGAATTTCGGAAAACAGTTAAAAGAGGGCTTGATCACCCAAAACCCCGTTCTGGTCCAGGTGCTGGGCATGTGCTCCACCATGGCTATCACCACCTCCATCATGAACGGCCTGGGCATGGGCGTGTCCGTGCTCATCATCCTGACGGCATCCAACGTCGTCATCTCCGCCATCCGGAAGATCGTCCCCGACAAGATCCGCATCGCCATGTTCATCGTGGTCATCGCGGGCTTCGTCACCTGCGTGGATTTGCTGCTGCAAGCCTTTGTCCCGGCCATCGCCGAGTCCCTGGGCGTGTTCATCCCGCTGATCGTGGTGAACTGCATCATCCTGGGCCGGGCGGAGTCCTTCTCCTACAAGAACGGCGTGGGAGCCTCCTTTGTGGACGGCATCTGCCAGGGTCTGGGCTACACCGCCGTGCTGCTGGTGATGTGCTTCATCCGGGAGCTGCTGGGCGCGGGCACGCTGGCCGGCTTCCGCATCATCCCCGAGCAGTTCCCCGTGGGCATCCTGACGCTGCCGGTGGGCGGCTTCCTGGTGCTGGGCTGCCTGATCGCCGCCATGCAGTGGGCGCTGTCCAAGTCTAAGGAGGGCAAGTAAATGGATCAAATTTCGAATCTCCTGGCGATTACGCTGGGCGCTATCTTAGCGAATAACTTTATCTTCTCCCAGTTCTTAGGGATCTGCCCCTTCCTGGGCGTGTCCAAGAAGGTGGACACCGCCGTGGGCATGGGCATCGCCGTGACCTTCGTCATGGGTCTGGCCTCCGCCATCACCTGGGTTGTCAACCAGTTCATCCTGGTGAAGTTCGACCTGATGTACATGCAGACCGTGGCCTTCATCCTGGTCATCGCGGCGCTGGTCCAGTTCATCGAGATGTTCCTCCAGAAGTCCATGCCCTCCCTGTATACGGCCCTGGGCGTGTACCTGCCCCTGATCACCACCAACTGCGCGGTGCTGGGCGTGGCCCTGCTGAACATCCAGGAGAGCTACAACTTCATCGAGTCCGTGGTCTACGGCATCACCGGCGGCATCGGCTTCCTGGTGGCCATCGTGCTCTTCGCCAGCATCCGGGAGCGTCTGGTCTTCGCCGAGTATCCCAAGTGCTTCGAGGGCTTCCCCGTGGCTCTGGTGACGGCCGGTCTCATGGCCCTGGCGTTCATGGGCTTCTCCGGATTGAAGATTTGGTAAGGGGGGCGGCTGAGATATGATGAACATAATTGCTGCCGTCGCCGTCCTGGGCATCCTGGGCGCGGTGTTCGGCCTGGTCCTGGCTGTGGCCTCCAAAATTTTCGAGGTGAAGAAGGACCCCCGTGAGGAAGCGATTTTAAGCCATCTGGCCGGCGCCAACTGCGGCGGCTGCGGCTATCCCGGCTGCGGCGGCTGCGCCGCCGCCATCCTGGCGGGGGAGGCCCCCGTCAACGCCTGCGCCCCCGCGGGGGCGGAGAACGCCGCCGCCATCGCCGAGATCATGGGCCAGGCGGCCCCCACCGGCGAGCGGCAGGTGGCCTTCGTCCGCTGCACCGGCGGCGTGAACGCGAAAAAACGGTATGACTACGTGGGCGTGAAGGACTGCATCTCCGCTACCAAGGTGGCCGGCGGACCCCTGGAGTGCGCCTTCGGCTGCCTGGGCTTTGGTTCCTGCGTGGCGGCCTGCCAGTTCGGCGCCATGTCCATCGGCCCCAACGGCACTGCCGTGGTGGACCCGGACAAGTGCACCGCCTGCATGGCCTGCGCCAACGCCTGCCCCCGGCACCTGATCGTCTCCGTCCCCGTGTCCAAGAAGGTCCACGTGGGCTGCGCCAATCAGGACAAGGGTAAGGCTGCCATGAGCGTCTGCTCCAAGTCCTGCATCGGCTGCGGCCTGTGCGAAAAGGAGTGCAAAAAGGACGCCATCCATGTGGTAAACGGCGTGGCGGTCATCGACTACGACAAGTGCGTGGGCTGCAAGCTCTGCACCAAGGTCTGCCCGAGAGACGCCATTCTTCCCGTGGCTACCGCTGAGGAGAAGGAGAAGTACAAGGCCATCAAGAAGGCCCAGGCCGAAAAGGCCAAGGCCGCCGCGGAGGCCAAGGCGGCGGAGACCGCCGGGAAGTAAATCTGGAAAGCGGCTGGAAGAGACCCCGGAGAGATCCGGGGCCTCTTTTTGGATTTTCATGGAATTTGTCCAGGGGGCTTGCATTTTGTTGGAAGCTGGTATATGATAAAGCTCATCCCCGGCAAGGGCCGGGAGAACAACAGGCAGAGTAGGGACGCGCGTGTCAAAGTGCCGGAGAGACGGGGAGTTGCTTTCCGGACGAAGGGGAATCCTTTCCCGCAGTGCGTGTCCCGCATCCCGCTGCCGCATCAGGGAACGGGCTTCCTCTGTGCGGCATACTGCCGCAATTCAGAGGAGGTTTTCTTATGCCCAAAATGAATGTGAAGCGGATGTGCTACGCCGCCCTGCTGGCGGCCATGTACCTGCCTTTGTCGCTGTACGCGGCGGTGCAGGTGGGAAACGTGCGGATCTCCTTCGGCTCGTTGCCGGTGGTCGTCGCCGCGCTGCTCTTCGGCCCGGTGGACGCGGTGATCGTAGCCATGGTGGGCGAGTTTTTCAAGCAGCTCCTGACCTACGGCGTTACGTATACGACCGTGCTGTACCTGATCCCCCCGGCTCTCCGGGGGCTGGTGGTGGGCCTGGGGGCCCTCGCGCTGGCGGCGCGCCGGGGACGGCGGCTGGAGGAGCGGCGGATTTTGTGCTATGCCGTCTGCATCGCGGCGGCCATTTGCACCACTGTAGGGAACACCCTGGTAAACTGGCTGGACAGCGTGCTGCTGGGCTACTACACCCCCGCCCTGATCTTCGGGGACCTGGTCTGGCGGCTCATTGTGGGCATGATCAACGCCGTGGTCATGGCCTCCCTGGCCCTGCCGCTGGTGAAGGTTCTGCGGAAGCGGAGCGGCCTTTCCACCTTGTAAGGAGGCGGCGGCATGACGGGAGAAGAGGCCGTAGCCTACATTCACTCTTACGGCTGGGAGGCCCACGCCCCGGGTCTGGACCGCATCCGGGAGCTGTTCCGCCGTCTGGGGAATCCCCAGCGGGAGCTGAAATTCATCCACGTGGCGGGCACCAACGGCAAGGGCAGCGTCTGCGCGTGCCTGGCCTCCGTGCTGGAGGCGGCGGGGTACCGGGTGGGGCTGAATACCTCCCCCCATCTGGAGCGCTTCCACGAGCGCATCCGGGTCAACGGGGAGGAGATTTCTGACGAAGACCTTGGCGCGGTGATGGATCGGGTCCGCCCCGCCGCCGAAGCAATGCCGGAGCACCCCACGGAGTTTGAGCTCATCACCGCCGCCGCTTTTCTGTACTTCCTGGAGCGGCGCTGTGACGTGGTAGTCCTGGAGACCGGCCTGGGCGGAGCGCTGGACGCCTCCAATGTCATCGGGACCCCGGAGCTGGCGGTGCTGACCGCCATGGGCATGGATCACGCCGCCATCCTGGGCCCCACCCTTCGGGACATTGCCGCCGCCAAGGCGGGGATCATCAAGCCCGGCGGCAGCGTGGTGAGCCGGGGAGGCTGTCCCGAGGCGGACGAGGTGTTCCGCCGGACCTGCCGGGAGCGGGGGGCGTCCCTGACCGAGCTGGACCTCAGCCGCCTGACGGTCCGGCTGCTGAGCCTGGAGGGCGCGGCCTTCGACTTCGCCCCTTGGGAGGGACTGGCGATTCCCTTGGCGGGGGCCTATCAGGCGGAGAACGCCGCCCTGGCCCTGACGGCCCTGGAGGCCCTGCGGAAAAAAGGCTGGTGTATCCCGGACGAGGCCCTTCGCCGGGGCCTGGCGGAGGTCCGCTGGCCGGGGCGGTTTGAGGTCCTGGGGAGAGACCCCGTCTTTCTCCTGGACGGCGCCCACAACGCCCACGGAATGCGGGCCGCGGCGGAGAGTTTGCAGACCTTGTTCCCCGGGAGAAAGTTGACCTTCCTCCTGGGCATTCTGGCGGACAAGGACGCCGGGGAGATGCTGGACCTGCTGGCCCCTCTGGCGGAGCGGGTGTTTGTCCTCCGGCCCGACAGCCCCCGGGCCATGGACCCGGCGGCGCTGTGCGCCCTTTTGACGGAGCGGGGGGTGGAAGCCCGGCCCTGCGCCTCTGTGGAAACGGGGCTGGAGGCCGCCCTGGCGGCGGCGGGAAAGGACGGCGTGACCTGCGCTCTGGGGTCCCTGTATCTCTGCGGCGAGGTCCGGTCTGCCTGGTCTAAAACGCGTTAAACAGCTAAAAAGACCGCCCGGCCGCTTGACAAGCCGGGCGGATACCTTTATGATAAGGAAGAATCAACATTTTGCCGCGGCGGCGGACGGCTATTTCCGTCAGTATGCCGACAATCGCAGAGGGAGAGGCGGACTGTTATGGAAATGATTACCAGTAAGACGAATTCCCTCTGCGTCCATCTGCGGAAGCTGACTTCCTCCCGTTCCTATCGCGAGGAAACGGGAGAATTTTTGTGCGACAGCCCGAAGCTCCTCCGGGAGGCGGCGCTGTGGGGCGCGCCGGTCCAGGCGCTGCTGTATACCGAGGGTGTGGAGCTGCCCCCAGAGCTGGAGGGGCGCGTTCCCCGGCTGGCGAAGGTCAGCGAGAGCGTCATGCGCTCCGTCAGCCCCATGGAGACCCCCCAGGGGGCGGTGTTCTCCTGCCGCCTCCCGGATTGCCGCCGGCCGGAGCGGCTGGAGCCGGATGGCCGGTTCCTGGTGCTGGACGGCGTCCAGGACCCGGGCAATGTGGGGACCATCCTCCGGACGGCGGACGCCTTCGGAACCACGGTGGTCCTGCTCCCCGGCTGTGCCGACCTCTACAATCCGAAAACCCTCCGGGCGGGGATGGGAGTTCATTTCCGCTCCGCCATTTACCGCTGTACCCTGCCGGAGCTGACAGCCTTTTTGAGGGAGGCGGGCCTGCCCCTCTACGGTGCGGCCCTGCGGGACGACACCGCGGACGTGCGGGAGGTAGACCTCCGCCGCTGCGCTATGGCGGTGGGCAGCGAGGGCCGGGGCCTCTCGGCGGAGGTACTGACGGCCTGTGACCGGACGGTCCGCATTCCCATGGACCCCCGGTGCGAGTCCCTGAACGCCGCTTCGGCGGCCGCCGTGCTGCTGTGGGAGGCGGCCCGGGGAGAATTTTAAAAAATGACGCTTGCATTTTGATTCTATTTAATATAGTATAGAAAACCTTGGATATGAGGAGGGGCGGGACATGCTGAAATACTGGGTGTGGCTGGCGGAGCTTCCGGGGCTGAAAGGCCCCGAGCGGCTGGCGCTTCTGCGGCACTTCGGTTCGCCGGAGGATCTGTTCTTCGCCGACCGGGAGGAATTGCTTCTGGCGGAGGGCGTGACCCCGGCCAGGGCGGAGCTGGCCCTGAACCGGGACCTCTCCGCCGCGGACCGTATTCTGGCGGACTGCCAGAGGCTGGGACAGCGGATCCTGACCATTCAGGACGCGGAGTATCCCCAGCGTCTGCGGAACATTTTCGACCCGCCTCTGGTGCTCTATGTCAAGGGCCGCATGCCCGTGATCGACGAGGAGGCGGCCATCGCCGTGGTGGGCACCCGGAAGTGCACGCCTTACGGTATCGCCTGCGCGGAGCGGCTGGGCCAGGAGCTGGCAGCCTCCGGCGCGGTGGTGGTGACGGGCCTGGCCCGGGGCGTGGATTCCGCCGCGGCCCGGGGCGCCCTTCGGGCGGGAGGAACCGTCGTGGGCGTGACGGGCAGCGGCCTGGACGTCATCTATCCCCCGGAGAACGGGGACCTGTACGCCGACGTGGCCGCCGCCGGGGTCCTGCTGTCGGAGTACCCGCCGGGCTCGGAGCCGGAGAAGCATCACTTCCCCGTCCGGAACCGGATCATGTCCGGCCTCAGCGTGGCGGCCCTGGTGGTGGAGGCCCCGGAGCACAGCGGCGCGCTGATCACCGCCCGCCTGGCCCTGGAGCAGGGCCGGGAGGTGTACGCCGTGCCCGGGCCCATCGGCGCACCCGTCAGCGTGGGCTGCAACCGCCTGATTCGGGACGGCGCGGGCCTGGCGGCGGAGGGCTGGGACATCCTGCGGGACTTCCAGGAGCGTTTCCCGGAAAAGCTGCGCCCGGCGAAAAACATCCCGGCGTGGACGCCCCTGCCCACCCGGCGGCGGGCCGCGCCGGAGCCCCGGCAAAAGCCGGAGGCCGCCCCGGAGCCGGAGACGGCGCCCTCCCTTCGGACCGTGAGCCAGGAGGGCCTGACGGACGACCAGATGGCCCTTCTGCGGGCTCTGGAGCCGGAGGACCCTATTCAGGTGGACGACCTGATCGAAACCACCGGCATTCCCGCCCGGCGGGTCTCGTCGGCCCTGACCATGCTGGAAATTGACGGCATGGTACATCAGCACGACGGCAAGCGGTACACCCGGCTTGTGACGCTGGCGGAATAACGCGCATATCATTTCCCCTCCCGCAAAGGCGGGAAATAACGGAGGTAACTATGGCAAAGCAGTATTTGGTCATCGTGGAATCCCCGGCGAAGGCCAAGACCATCGGAAAGTATCTGGGGAAGGAGTACACCGTCAAGGCCTGCATGGGCCATTTGCGGGACCTGCCCAAGAGCAAGCTGGGCGTGGACCCGGAGCAGGATTTTGAGCCGGTCTATCAGCCCATCAAGGGTAAAGAAGATATCATCAAGGACCTGAAAAAATCCGCCAAGGCGGCGGACACCGTCTTTCTCGCCACCGACCCGGACCGGGAGGGGGAGGCCATCTCCTGGCACCTCAAGCACCTTTTGGACCTGCCGGACGAGAAGACAAAGCGGGTGACCTTCAACGAGATCACGAAGAAAGTGGTCCAGGAGAGCATCCGGTCCCCCCGGGCCATCGACCAGAACCTGGTGGACGCCCAGCAGGCCCGGCGCATCCTGGACCGGCTGGTGGGCTATGAGCTGAGCCCCCTGCTGTGGAAAAAGGTCCGCCGGGGCCTCTCCGCCGGGCGGGTCCAGTCCGTGGCCACCCGGATGGTGGACGACCGGGAGCGGGAGATCGAGGCCTTCCAGCCGGAGGAGTACTGGACCCTGGACGCCAACCTCCTGGCCGGTCACAAGCCCTTCGCCGCCCGCTACCACGGGAAGGACGGAAAGAAGGCGGACCTCAGGAGCCAGGCCGAGGTGGACCAGGTGGTCCGGGAGACGGAAAACGCCGCCTTCTCGGTGAAGAGCGTGAAGCGCACCGACAAGCAAAGGAGCCCCTCGCCCCCCTTCACCACCTCCACCATGCAGCAGGAGGCCTCCCGGAAGCTCAGCATGACCCCCCGGCGCACCATGGCCATCGCCCAGCAGCTCTACGAGGGCGTGGACATCGCCGGTGAGGGCACCGTGGGCCTCATCACCTATATGCGTACCGACTCCCTGCGCCTCAGCGAGGAGGCCCTGTCGGAGGCCAAGGAGTTCATCCTGGGCCGCTACGGGGACGCCTACGCCAAAACCAACCGCTACAAGGCCAAGGCGGGCGCCCAGGACGCCCACGAGGCCATCCGCCCCAGCAACGTCCGCTGGACCCCGGAGGACCTGAAAGCGGACCTGACCGGGGAGCAGTACCGCCTCTACCGCCTGATCTGGAGCCGCTTTGTGGCCTGCCAGATGTCCAACGCCGTCTATGACAGTGTGGCCGTGGAGATCGGGGCGGGGGGGCACGACTTCCGGGCCAGCTCCTCCAGCCTGAAATTCGCCGGTTATACCGCCGTCTACGAAGAGGGCAGGGACGAGGAGAAGGAAGAAAAGAACTCTCCCCTGCCGGAGCTCCGGGAGGGGGACGGCCTGGAGCTGAAGGGCTTCGCCCCCAGCCAGCACTTCACCCAGCCCCCCGCCCGGTACACAGACGCGTCCCTCATCCGGGCTATGGAGGAGCAGGGCATCGGGCGGCCCTCCACATACGCTCCCACCGTGTCCACCATTCTGGACCGGGACTATGTGGAAAAAGAGGGCAAGTATTTAAAAATCACCAACCTGGGCCGGGTGGTGACAGAGCTGATGAAGGACAAATTCACCGACATCGCCGACCTGAAATTCACCGCCCACATGGAGGAAAAGCTGGACTCCGTGGAGGGGGGCAGTATCCCCTGGAAGGGGGTTTTGCGGGACTTCTACGGGGACTTCGACAAAAGCCTCAAACAGGCGGAGCAGGACCTGGAGGGCGTGCGCATCAAGGTGCCCGACGAGGTCTCCACGGAGGTCTGCCCCGAGTGCGGGCGGAACCTGGTGGTGAAGTCCGGCCGCTTCGGCCGCTTCCTGGCCTGCCCGGGCTTCCCGGAGTGCAATTTCACCATGCCGCTGGTGGTGGAGATGCCGGGCCGCTGCCCCAAGTGCGGCGGGCGGCTGATGAAGCGCACGGGCAAGAGCAAGAAAAACGGCAAGCAGTATACCTATTACTGCTGCGAGCACTCCACCAGCAAGGTGGAGGCGGAGAAGTGCGACTTCATGACCTGGGACGTGCCGGTGCAGGACGACTGCCCGGTGTGCGGTCACACCATGTTCAAGAAGGCGGGCCGGGGGGCCAAGAAGCCCTTCTGCATCAACCCGGAGTGCTCCAACTTCCTGCCGGAGGACAAGCGGGGCTATCCCCGCTTCGCCGCCAAGAAGGGGGGGGACGCGGAGCCCGTCGCAACAGAAGAGCAGCCCGCGGAGGAAAAGACCGCCGCGAAAAAAACCACAGCCAAGACCACAAAAGCGGCCTCCGCCAAGAAGACGGCGGCGAAAACCACGAAGGCGGCCTCCGCCAAGAAGACCACAGCCGCAAAAAAGACCACCGCGAAAAAACCTGCCGCCAAGAAACCCGCCGGGGAGGCGGAGACGCCGGAGGGCTAAGAAAGCTCTTTTGAGGCGGCAAAGGCGGCCTGAAACATGGCTTCCGTCTCCATGCGGGCGCGGGCGTTCAGCGTCAGGATGTACTCTTGAAAGAGCGGATGGCAGGACTCCGGCAAGGCGGCGGAAAGCGCGCCATAGAGCCGGGCAAGCTCCGTGGCATAAGTATCCCGCTCAAAGCCGTCTATGTAGCGCTCCAGGCCGTACGCGCGGAGCTCGTCGCAGATGGTTTGCATTAAGGGTGACATAGGGTTGCCTCCTATACTTTTTGAAAAAGTTGCCCTCAAAGTTCGTATTTATTATATACGAACTTTGACAGCAAGTCAAGAGGTTTGCCATGAAAATTTTTGCACAGCGGGTAAAGTCGTTGCGCCAAGAGCATAAGAAAACGCAAAAAGAAATGGCCGAATATTTAGAAATCGGTCTCCGGGCATACCAGTATTACGAGGGAGCAAAGCATTACCCTGATGTTCCCGGTCTGATGAAAATGGCAGATTTGTTTGGAGTGTCCACGGACTATCTGTTGGGGCGCTCTGAGGAGAGATAGAGGAAAAAAGCTGGCCCGAAGGGCCCATACTTCCTTTTCTCTTTTGGACCGTGCACGGCCCGTTTTCTCTTTTCCTTCTGGAAGGAAAAGAGAAAATGGGGGGTGCAAAGGACCAGCCATCTTCATGGCTGTTGACTCCCCACCCAGGAGGTGAATCTGATGAACGTAACCGTGATCGGCGCCGGCCTAGCCGGCAGCGAATGCGCCTGGCAGCTTGCCAAACGAGGCATAAGCGTGACTCTTCGGGAGATGAAGCCAGAAAAAAAGACCCCCGCCCATGAGACGGAATACTTCGCGGAGCTCTGCTGCTCCAACTCCCTGCGGAGCGACCAGCTGGAAAATGCCGTGGGCCTTTTAAAGGAGGAGCTCCGCCGCCTGGACTCCCTGATCCTCTCCTGCGCCGACTTAACCCGCGTGGAGGCCGGAGGGGCCCTGGCGGTAGACCGCCACGGCTTTGCCCGCCTGGTGACGGAACGGGTGCAAAGCCACCCCAACGTCACCGTGGTCCCCGGCGAGGTCACCGACCTCCCGGTTGGCGAAGTGGTGGTAGCTTCCGGCCCCCTGACCTCCGACGCCCTGGCGGAGCGCCTCCAAGCCATGCTGGGCGAGGACACCGCCCTCCACTTCTACGACGCGGCGGCCCCGCTGGTCTCCGCCGAGAGCATCGACATGGAGAGGGCCTGGATGGGCTCCCGCTACGACCGGGGCACCGCCGACTACGTGAACTGCCCCATGACCGAGGAGGAGTACGGCGCCTTCTGGCAAGCCCTGACCACCGCCCAGGAGGCGGAGGTCCACGGCTTCGAGGACAAGAAGGTCTTCGAGGGCTGTATGCCCGTGGAGGTCATGGCCCGGCGGGGCCGGGAGACCCTCTGCTACGGCCCGCTGAAACCCCGGGGCCTGACGGACCCCCGGACGGGGAAGGAGCCCTACGCCGTGGTCCAGCTGCGGCGGGACAACCAGGAGGGCAGCGTCTATAACCTGGTGGGCTTCCAAACCCACCTCCGTTTCCCGGAGCAGCGGCGGGTGTTCTCCATGATCCCCGCCCTCCACGACGCGGAGTTCCTCCGCTACGGGGTCATGCACCGAAACACGTTTTTGAACTCCCCCCGGCTGCTGGACCGCTATTACCGCCTCAAGGCGGAGCCCCGCATCTCCTTCGCCGGGCAGATGACCGGCGTGGAGGGCTACGTGGAGTCCGCCGCCAGCGGCTTCCTGGTGGGCGTGGAGACGGCCCGCCGCCTCCGGGGACTGTCCCCCGTGGACTTCCCCCAGGAGACCGCGATTGGCGCGCTGGGACTGTACATCTCCAATCCGTCCGTCACGGTCTTCCAGCCCATGAACATCAACTTCGGCATCATGCCGCCCCTTACGCATCGGGTCCGGGGGAAGCGGAACAAGAACGCGGAGCTCAGCCAGAGGTCTTTAAAGATCATAGACAGCCTGCGGGAGACGGTGCTGGAATAAACAGAGATTAACAAAAGGGAGGGTCAAGCATGAAGATCATCGTGGACGCCATGGGCGGAGACAACGCCCCTCTGGCCCTGGTCCAGGGAGCTCTGGAGGCCCATAAGCAGGTTGGGACCAACGTGCTGCTGGTGGGCCGCATGGCCGACATCCTGAAGGCCGTGGAGCAGTGCGGGGAGAAAAACCTCCCCTCCGGGGTGGAGCTCCGGGATGCGTCGGAGGTGGTGGAGATCGCCGACGACCCCGCCACCGCCTTCAAGCGGAAAAAGGACTCCTCCCTGACGGTGGGCTTGAACCTGCTGAAAAGCGGGGAGGGGGACGCCTTCGTCTCCGCCGGGTCCACCGGGGCATTGCTCGCCGGGGCGACTCTGGTAGTGAAGCGCATCCGGGGCATCCGCCGGGCGGCCATGGGGCCGGTGCTCCCCACGGCGGAGGGAAAGATGCTCCTGTGCGACTGCGGGGCCAACGCCGAGTGCACACCGGAGTACCTGCTCCAGTTCGCCTACCTGGGGAATTACTACGCCAGGCGGGTTTTGGGAGTGGAGCGGCCCCGGGTGGCCCTGCTGAACATCGGCGCGGAGTCGGAGAAGGGCGACAAGCTCCGCCAGGAGACCCACGCCCTGCTGACGGAGGCGGCGGAGGCCGGGCGGCTGAACTTTGTGGGCAACCTGGAGGCGAGCGACGCCATGCTGGGCGGGGCGGACGTGCTGGTGGCCGACGGCTTCACCGGGAACGTGATGCTGAAATCCCTGGAGGGCACCGCCAAGTTCCTGCTGAAGGAATTGAAGAAGGTCTTCCTCTCCAGCGGGAAGAACAAGATCGCCGCGGGGCTGGTCAAGGGGGACCTGGCGGAGATGAAAAAGCTGCTGGACCCCAGCGAGGTGGGAGGGACTCCCTTCCTGGGGATCTCCAAGCCCGTCATCAAGGCCCACGGCTCCTCCGACGCCCGGGCCGTCCGCAACGCCATCCTCCGGGCGGAGGAGTACGCCGCCAGCGGCTTCATCGCGGACGTGCAGGAGAACATCGAATTGATGAAAGTCGGGACGGATAGGCAAAATTTGCCGGATGCCCCTTGACAGCACAGCGGCAATTGCCGTATGATAGGCTTCATGAAAAGCCTCTAATAGAGCAAGTCTGTGAAGGAGTGAAACGGCAATGTCAAACGAAGAGATTTTGAAGATCCTGCGGGAGCTGGTGGCGGAGCAGTTCGCCAAGGAGCCGGAGGAGATCGGCATGGACACCGCTTTTGAGGGGGACCTGGGGGCGGACTCCGTGGACCTGGTGGAGCTGGTCATGGCCATGGAAGAGGAATTCGAGGTCGGCGAGATCGAGGAAGAGGAGCTCTCCTCCCTCAAGACCGTGGGCGACGCGGTGAACTACCTGGCCGGCAAGCTGAATAAGTAAGCGCCCGCCCCGTGTTTCTACGGGGCGCCCTTTCAGAGAGGACCGTCATGCAGGAACTGGAGAAAAAACTGAATTACACCTTCCAGAATCACGCGCTGCTGGAGGAGGCCCTGTGCCACAGCTCCTACGCCAACGAGCACCGGGTGGAGCATCTGTCCAGCAATGAGCGGCTGGAGTTCCTGGGAGACTCCGTGCTGGGCTTCGTGACGGCGGAGTTCCTCTTCGCCCACCACCCGGACCTGCCGGAGGGGGATCTGACCCGCATCCGGGCGGCCCTGGTCTGTGAGCAGAGCCTCTACGAGGTGGCCAAGAAGCTGAACCTGGGGGCCTATCTGCGCCTGGGCCGGGGAGAGGAGTCCGGCGGCGGCCGGACCCGGACCTCCATTCTGGCGGATGCCACGGAGGCGGTGTTCGCCGCGGTCTACCTGGACGGGGGCATTGCCGCCGCCTCGGCGCTGATTCACCGGGTTCTGCTGGACGCGGAGCGGGAAGAGGTGGTGGAGGAGCGCCGCCGGGACTACAAGACGGCCCTCCAGGAGCTGGTCCAGCGCCAGGCGGACCAGGTGCTGATCTACCGCATGGTGGGTGAGCGGGGCCCGGACCATGCCAAGACCTTCGCGGCGGAGGTGCTGCTGAACGGCGCGCCCATCGGGTCCGGTTCCGGCCACAGCAAGAAGGAGGCGGAACAGGCCGCCGCCCGCAGCGCGCTGGAGCACCTGCCTGAATAAAACGAGCATCCCCGGCGGAGGAGATCCGCCGGGGATTTTTTTGCGGTTTAAAATACGAAACGTTATTGTGTTAGGCTAATAAGGCGTTGATTTCCTCGATCTCCAAGTCCTGCAAGGCCCAGTTCACGCCGTAGCCCACCACCTTGCTCAGCTCCCGGACCTGCTGGTCCACGTCCCGGGTGGTCACCGTCAGGGGGGCCTTTCCGTGGCGGAGGCGGGTTTCGTCCAGCTCCGGGATGCCCGCCTCCTCCAGCAGGTCCGCCGCCAGGGTAGCCGCCTCCACCACCGTGGGCACGCCGATGGCGAACACCGGGACCCCCAGGGTCTCCCGGTTCAGGGCCGCCCGGTGATTCCCCACGCCGGAGCCGGGGACGATGCCCGTGTCCGAGAGTTGGATCGTGGCGCACATCCGCCCCACCCGCCGGGCGGCCAGGGCGTCGATGGCGATGACCAGGGAGGGCTTCACCTGCTCCACCAGTCCCCGGACGGCCTCGGCGGACTCCACGCCGGTGGTGCCCAGCACCCCCGCCCGGAACACCGCCACAGGCCGGAACCCGGCGAAGTGTTTCGGCATGGCGGCGATGAGGTGCCGGGTGACCAGCACGCTGTCCGCCGCCAGGGGGCCCACGGCGTCCGGGGTCATGGCGGCGTTCCCCAGACCCACCACCAGGGCGGGGCCCTCCGCCGGGAGCATGGCCTTCAGCTGGGTTCCCACCGCCCGGACGGCCCGCTCGAAAAAGTCCGCCTTCCGCTGCCAGAAGCTGGTGAGGTCAATGGTGAGGTAATTACCCCGGGGCTTTCCCAGGGCCTCCTCCCCCCGCTGGTCCAGGATTTCCACCCGGGTCACCGGGTAGCCCTCCTCCCGGGACTTTGTGGCCTTGACGCCGGAGAGTCGGGTGGTTTTCTCTGCGGATTCCTGCCAGAGCTCCCGGGCCTCCAGGGCCAGGTCGGTGCGCTTTGCAAACATCGAGCCGCCTCCCAAACCGAAAAATTTCCGGCGTTAGGTTTTGCGGAAAGCGGCGGAATATGCGAAAAGAGCCCTGAAAAATTCAGGGCTCCTCCAGCAGCAGGGGCAGGTCCGCAATGGAGAGCCCGCGGCTCATGGCGTACTGCATGGTATATTGGGTGCCGCCGGGGGTGCCGTCAAAGGCGGCGATGAGCAGGGAGGCGTGGTCCACCATGTAGCGGTCCCGCCGCAGCATGCAGGAGGGCGTGTATTTGACGGAGACCAGGGTCTCGAAATCGCAAGCCGCCACCAGGCGCCTGTACCGCTCCCGCTGGTCCGGAGGCCAGGCGTCTGGCTGGGTGGGGCAGGGGATGGCGGCCTCCACGGTGATGTCCGGGTGTGTCTCCCGGAGGGCCAGGACAGCCTCGCAGAAATAGAGATCGCAGCCCAGGGCCATGCCGCAGAGGAAGTGGCGGTAGCCCTCCTCATAGGCGGCCTCCGCCGCGTCGGCGATCCGCCGTTTCAGGGACAGACAGCGGGGGTCCGTCTCATGGTAGCGCCAGGGCAGCTTCTCGGGGCGGTGCCCGGTGAAGCAGCAGCTAATTTGTCTGGACCGCATGGAAGACCTCCTCTCCCGGCAGAATGATGAAATTATTATAGAACATTTGTTCCGAAATGTAAAGCCTTTTCTTTTCCGGCCAGGGAAGGTATAATAAAGTTTAAGCGGCGTCCGCCGCGGGAAGGAGAGAGACGCGCATGCTGTATTCCACCCTGTGCTATCTGGAGCGGGGAGACGAGTATCTGATGCTCCACCGGGTGAAGAAGGACCACGACGTGAACCAGGGGAAGTGGATCGGCGTGGGAGGCAAGTTCCAGGACGGGGAAAGCCCCGAGGACTGTGTGCTCCGGGAGTGCTTCGAGGAGACGGGCTTGACGCTGACGGAATATCGCTATCGGGGATTGGTGACCTTTGTCTCCGACCAGGCCCCCACGGAGTACATGCACCTCTTCACCGCCTCCGCCTGGACGGGGACGCCCCACCCCTGCGATGAGGGGGAGCTGGCCTGGATTAAAAAGGCGGACCTCCTCTCCCTGCCCCTGTGGGAGGGAGACAAGATCTTCCTCCGCCTCTTGGAGGAAGACGCGCCCTTTTTCTCCCTCAAGCTCCGCTACCAGGGGGACAAGCTGACGGCGGCGGCGCTGAACGGGAAGCCGCTCCACTGAGAAAGCCGCCCGGTCAGGGCGGCTTGGGGCGCTCAGCGTTCCCGGTACTCCCGAAGGGCGGCCTCCCACTTCTCCCGGTCCGCCTCCGTCAGGGAGCGGATGACACGGCAGGGATTTCCCCCGGCCACCGCCCGAGGCGGGATGTCCCGGGTGACCACGGACCCGGCAGCGACGACCGCCCCCTCCCCGATGGTGACTCCAGGGAGGATGACCACGTTGCCGCCGATCCACACGTTGTCCTCAATGGTGACGGGGCGGCCATATTCCAGGTCCGTGTTCCGCACCTCGGGGACCATGGGGTGGTTCACCGTGTAGATGCAGACCCGGGGGGCGACGTAGACCCGGTTTCCAATGGTGATGGGGGCGACGTCCAGAAAAACGCAGTCGTAGTTGGCGTAGAAATAGTCTCCCACGGAGATCTGCGTCCCGTAGTCACAGCGGAAATTGGACTCCACCCAGGCATCCTTTCCGGCGTGGCCGAAGAGCTCCCGGATCGTGGCGTCCCGTCCCTGGAAGTCGTCGGGGGCCAGGGTGTTGAGGCGGTAACAGAGCCGCTTGGCCCGCATCCGGGCCTCCGTCAATTCCGGGTCCGCCGGATAGTAGAGCTTCCCGGCCAGGCGCTTTTCCTGTTCGGTCATGAGAATCCCTCCTGTAAAATTCTTTGGACCATCATAGCAGAGCGAAACGGCCCGGTCAAGAAAAGCCTTGCTTTTTTTGGCGAATCTGGTATATAGTAGGGAGAGCCCGGCAAAAAAACGGGCGGAGCCGAAGCTCCGCCCGCTTAAGGCTAAAATGGATTTTCCCCGGGAAGACTGAACTTACAGCGGCTCCTTCCGCTTGGGAGAGTTGAGGGCCACCAGCCAGGAGACCAGCAGGATGACCGCGCCGATGACATAGCCGATATAGTAGACGCTCTCGCCCTGGGTCCCGGCGTCCATGGTGAAGAAGTCGCCGATCTGGCCGCCCAGAATGAAGGCCATGGCCACGGGGACAATGAACTTCAGGCAGATGTTCATGAAGGCGTTGAGCCAATGGATCTGCTCCGCGCCGTGGTGGATCTCGTCGGTGATGGGCTTGGTCCGGAGCTCCCAGCCGATCATGATGCTCATGATCAGCGCGCCGGCGGGCATGGCGAGACCCTCGGAGAAGGCGTCCATGAAGTCCAGCCAGCAGTCGTTCCAGGGGCCGATGCCAATCATTTTCTGGAAGGGGACCCAGATGCCGTTGCTGCCCAGGCCGTCCACGGCCACCAGAGTCGCCTCAAGCATGACCGCCACGCACACCCAGAACACCACCTTGGGCCGGTTGCCCTGCTTGCCCTTGCTCTCCGCGTGGTCCAGCAGGAAGGTGACAACCACCTCGATCAGGGCGATGGCGGAGGAAATAGCGGCTACCAGCACGAACAGGTAGAAGATCACGCCGAACAGGGGGCCGATGGAGCCCATGGCCTGGAACACGTCCTGAAGGGTGATGAACAGCAGCTTAGGGCCGCTGAGGGTGGCGCTGGGGCCATAGGTGGCCACGGCGGCGGGAATGACGGCGATGCCCGCCATGATGGCCACCAGCGTGTCCGCGAAGACCACCACCAGGGAGTTCTTCACAATGTTCTGCTCCTTTTTCATATAGGAGCCGTAGGTGATGGTGATGCCCATGGCCAGGGACAGGGAGAAGAACATCTGCCCGCCGGCGGTAGCCAGAACGGAGATGAGGCGGGGAGACTTCTCAATGAAGCCCGCCTCCACCGCGTAGCCGGGGAGGAACATGAACTTCAAGCCCTCCGCCGCGCCGGGCAGGGTAACGGAGCGGATGATGATGATGACCAGCATCACGAACAGGGCGGGCATGCCCACGTTGTTGAACTTCTCAATGCCGCCGGAGATGCCGCCCCGGTTGATGAGGTAGCAGATGATCATGAACAGGAAGGTGAACATGACGCAGCCGAAGGGATTGGTCAGCATGGAACCGAACAGGTCCGCGCCGGCCTTGACCTCTGCCCCGCCGAAGGCCAGGTTGCTGAGGTTCAGAGACATGTACTCGATGCAGTAGCCGCCCAGAACCGTATAGAAGCTCAGGATGACGAAGGGGGAGAACACCGCCAGCCAGCCCACCCACTTGAAGCGGGCGGACAGGGCGTGGTAGGCGCCGATGGTGCCCTTGCCGGTTTTCCGGCCCATGGCCAGCTCGCTCATCATGATGCTGAAGCCCACGAAGATGGCCAGCAGCACGTAGATGACCAGGAACGCGAAACCGCCGGACTTGCCCATTTTGTAGGGGAAGCCCCAGATGTTGCCCAGGCCCACGGCGGAGCCGATGGCAGCCATCAGGAAGCCTAAGTTGCTTCCCCATGAACCTCTCTCATTTTCCACAAAAATACCTCCTCTTATCGGTAATTATTAACAAATATACTATACGGAAATCCATTCGTCAAGAAAAAATACAAAAAAAATTTACAAAATGTTTTTACTAGAAGGAAAACTGTCCATTTCACGCTTTGACGTAACATGGTTTTTGATACAATTATTACAAAACAAAACTAAGGATGGGACTTATGCAACAATTTAAACCAGTGACCAAGCAGGACGGCGCCAAGCTCCGCCGCTACTACAAGGATTGTAATTACGGCCTGTGCGAGTACTCCCTGGGCACCAAGCTCATGTGGAAGAAGGTGCTCCACCCCGCCTGGGCGGAGATTGCGGGCTGCCTGGTGGTCCGAAACCGGGACGCCAATGGCTGGAACTTCGACTACCCGGTCCCGGGACCGGAGGGGGACGTGGACGCGGCCCTGCGGGCCATTGAGGCGTACTGTCTGGAGGCGGGGCAGCTGCCGGTGATCTCCATGGTGCCGGAGCACCTGGCGGGAAAGGTGCTGAGCCGCTACCCCTACGTCCGGGTCAGCGACATCCGCACTTGGCGGGACTATGTGTATTACCGGGAGGATCTCCAGTACTTCACCGGCCGCCGCTACTCCGGCCAGCGGAACCACATCAAAAAGTTCCGGGCCCAGTGGCCGGAGGCGGAGGTTCGGCCGCTGACGGCGGAGAATATGGACGCCGTGGAGCGGTTCTGGCGGGATTACGAGGCGGAGTTCCCCAAGGGGGACAACGCCAAAGCCCTGGACGAGCTGAAGCTGGCGAAGAAGATGCTGAAGCTGGCGGGGAAGCCCTGGTTCGTGGCCGGAGGGATGTTCGACGGGGACAAGCTCATCGCCCTGGCCCTGGCGGAGCGCTGCGGGGACACCCTCATCATCCATATTGAGAAGGCGCTGTACTCTTACACCGGCGTGTACCCCGCCTTTGTCCAGGCGTTTGCCCTGGCCTTTGGGGGGAACTGCCAGTGGATCGACCGGGAGGATGACGCGGCGGACAAGGGCCTCCGGACCTCCAAGCTCCAGTACGGCCCCGCCAAGCTGGCCCCCAAGTACCGCTTCGAGCCCATGAACGAGCTGATGCGCCACATCACGGAAATCCCCACGGTGCGGACGGCCCGCCTGACCCTCTCCGCCCTGACGGAGAAGGACATTCCCGCCTACAACGCCCTGGTGCTGGACCAGGAGCGGAACCGCTGGTGGGGCTATGACGACGTGGCGGGCCTGGGGGGCCCGGTGGAGGAGCGGAGCTTCTATAACGTTGCCAAGCGGGACTTTGAGAACCATCTGGCGGTGAATTTCGCCGTGCGTCTGGACGGAAAGCTCATCGGCGAGGCGGTGCTGTACAACTTCGACTGCCGGGGCGGCGCGGAACTGGGGTGCCGGATCGACAAGGCTTACGCCGGGAACGGCTACGGCGTGGAGGCGTTCACGGCGGCGGCGGAGTGGGGCTTGTACAAGCTCCACCTGGGCCGAGTGTTCGCCAAGTGCTACCGAGAAAATCAGGCGTCCTTCAAGATGCTCTCCGCCTGTATGCGGCGGAATGGGGAGGACGGGACATTCTTCTATTTTGAGAAATTGGTGTAAAAAGGGGTCCCCGGTCTTCACCGGGGACCCTTAAAACCTCCGCAGGGGGGTTATGGTTTATTTCCCGGGAATTTCTCCCACGCCCTTCAAAATGAACTTGGGCCGGTAGGGGTACTCCTCACAGGTTTCCCGGGTGGACACGCCGGAGAGCACCAGCACGGTGTCCAGGCCCGTCTCGATACCGGCGATGACATCCGTGTCCATCCGGTCTCCCACCATCACGGCGTTCTCGGAGTGGACGCCCAGCATCCGCAGACCGGTGCGCATCATCAGGGGGTTGGGCTTGCCCACGAAGTAGGCGCTCTTCCCCGTGGCCAGCTCGATGGGGGCGATGAGGGCCCGGCAGGCGGGGACGATGCCCGCCTCCGCCGGGGCGGTCAGGTCCGGGTTTGTGCCGATGAGCTTCGCCCCGGCGTTCACCAGACGGATGGCCTTGGTGATCTGCTCCAGGTTATAGGCGGAGGATTCCCCCACCACCACATAGTCCGGGTTCACGTCGTTGTAGGTGATGCCCTTGTCGTACAGGGCGTTGGTAATCCCGTGCTCGCCCACCACGTAGGCGCTGCACCCCGGGGCCTGGCTGTCCAGGAAGTGGGCCGTCGCCAGGGCGCTGGTGTAAAAATGGGACTCGTCCACGTCCAGCCCCATCCGGGCCAGCTTCTGCTGGAGCTCCTTGGGGGTGTACTGGCTGGAGTTCGTCAGGAACAGAAAGTTTTTCTTTTCCTCCGCCAGCCAGTCGACGAATTTCTTGACGCCGGGCAAAAGCTGATTGCCGTGATAGATCACGCCGTCCATATCGCAGATGAAGCCCTTCTTTTTTCTCAGTTGATCCATGGTCCACTCCTGTCGCTCCAAGGGCACTGGGCCCTGTGTGATTTGGGTTTTCCCGTTTTTCAAGTATCCCACATTCCCGCCGGTTTGTCAAAGAAAATCGGGAGACGGTTTTCCCGCGCGGCCTTTGCGCCTTGGGCAGGTTTGGGGAAACCGGCGGGAACTTTCAACATTTTTCTGGAAATTTCCAAAAAGATGAAAATGCACATTGAACTTTCCGCCCGTTTCCTGTATAATGATGCTAAACGGGGTAGGATGTCGTCCCCGTTCCCTTCCGTACAGATTTTTATTAAGGAGGAAAATTGGAATGAAGAAGTTTCTTGCATTGCTGCTGTCTATGATTCTGGCCCTGAGCCTGGCCGCCTGCGGAGGCGGCTCCGGCGAGAGCCAGCCCGCCGACGACAGCCAGCCCGCCGACTCCCAGCCGGCCGATTCCGGCAGCGAGCCCGCCGAGCCCGAGGCCAAGACCGTCAAGGTGGGCCTGATCTGCATCGGCGACGAGAACGACCAGGGCTACACCTACAACTTTATCCGCGGCAAGGAGGCCGCCACGGAGGCCCTGGCCGCCAAGGGCATCAACGTGGAATGGGTCCCTAAGTGGAACATCGGCGAGGACTCCGGCTGCGAGGACGCCAACATCGAGCTGGCGGACGAGGGCTGCGACCTCATCATCAACAACTCCTTCGGCTTCGAGCCCTTCATGCTGAAGGTGGCTCCCGACTATCCCGACATTGAGTTCATCTCCTGCACGAACCAGGCCTCCTGGGGCGACGGCCTGGAGAACACCCACAACGCCTTCGCCAACATTTACGAGGGCCGCTACCTCGCCGGCGTCGTGGCGGGCATGAAGCTCCAGCAGATGATCGACGACGGCGAGATCACCGCCGATCAGGCTGTCATCGGCTACGTAGGCGCCTTCTCCTTCGCGGAGGTCATCTCCGGCTTTACCAGCTACTTCCTGGGCGCCCGGAGCGTCTGCCCCAGCGTCACCATGAAGGTCCAGTTCGTGGGCTCCTGGTCCGACGCCACGGAGGAGGCCAACGCCGCTTCCGCCCTGGCCGACATGGGCTGCGTCATGATCTCCCAGCACTCTGACAACACCACCCCCGCCACCACCGCCCAGTCCAAGGGCGTGTTCCACACGGGCTATAACAACGACATGATCTCCGTTGCCCCCGAGGCGTCCCTCATCGGCACCCGGATCAACTGGGCGCCCTACTTCGAGTACGCCATCGAGTCCGTGGCCAACGGCGAGAGCTTCGACCAGGATTGGTGCCACGGCATGGACATGGACGCCGTGGTCATGACGGACCTGAACGAGGCCATCGCCGCCCCCGGCACCGCCGAGAAGCTGGCGGAGGTGGAGGAGCAGATCCGCTCCGGCAAGCTCCAGGTCTTTGACACCAGCACCTTCACCATCGACGGCAAGGCCCTGGAGAGCGCCTTCGCCCTGGACACCGACGGCGACTTCGCACCCGACTCCGAGGAGGCCGTGTTCGACGGCGCCTTCCACGAGTCCTACTTCCAGTCCGCTCCCTACTTCGCCCTGTCCATCGACGGCATCGAGTGGCTGAACTCCGCGTTCTGATCCCGGGTTCAACAAACGAACTCCATAGGGGCCCCTGCGGGGGCCCCTCTTTTTTCCACTCCATCCCGACTCCGCCCGGTTCAGCATGTTTCCCGCCGGGACCTCTTAGAAAGGATGATCGAATTTGGAACACAGTGTATGCGCCATTGAGCTTCAGGGCATTACCAAGCGCTTCGGCGAGGTGGTGGCCAACGACGGCATTGACCTGAAGCTGAACCGGGGAGAGATTTTGTCCCTTCTGGGGGAGAACGGCAGCGGGAAAACCACCCTGATGAACATGCTCTCCGGCATCTACTTCCCCGACGAGGGCCAGATCTTCGTGAACGGCGAGCCCGTCTCCATCCGCTCCCCCAAGGACGCCTTCGCCTACGGCATCGGCATGATCCACCAGCACTACAAGCTGGTGGACGTGTTCACCGCCGCGGAGAACATCGTCCTGGGTCTGGAGGAGCCGGGGAAGCTGGACATCAAGGCCGCCGAGGCCAAGGTCCGGGACATCTGCCAACGGTACGGCTTCGACATTGACCCCGGCCAGAAGATCTACGACATGTCCGTCTCCCAAAAGCAGACGGTGGAGATCGTCAAGGTCCTCTACCGGGGGGCCGAGATTCTGATCCTGGACGAGCCCACCGCCGTCCTCACCCCCCAGGAGACCGACAAGCTCTTCGACGTCCTCCGGGCCATGAAGGCCGACGGCAAAGCCATCGTCATCATCACCCACAAGCTCCACGAGGTCATGGCCCTCTCCGACAAGGTGGCCGTCCTCCGCAAGGGCAAGTACATCGGCACCGTGAACACCTCCGAGACGAACCCCCAGGCCCTGACGGACATGATGGTGGGCCACGCGGTTACCCTGAACATCGACCGGCCCCAATACGACAAGCCCGTGGAGCGGCTGACCGTCAAGGGTCTCACCGTTCTGGACGGGGAGGGGGTCAAAAAGCTGGACGGCGTCAGCTTCACCGCCATGGGCGGCGAGATTCTGGGCGTGGCCGGCATCGCCGGGTCCGGCCAGAAGGAGCTGCTGGAGGCCATTTCCGGTCTCTGCCCCGTCGCCGCCGGGGAGATCGCCTACACCCCCGAGGGAAGGGAACCCTCGAATCTGGTGGGTAAGACCCCCATGCAGATCAAGAAGGCCGGGGTGGCTATGGCCTTTGTGCCCGAGGACCGGCTGGGCATGGGCCTCGTGGGGTCCATGGGCATGACGGGGAACATGATGCTCCGCTCCTGGAAGAAGGGGCCGGGCGTCTTCCTCAACCGGAAGGACCCCAACGAGCTGGCCCTGCGGGTGTGGAAGGAGCTGGAGGTGGTCACTCCCAGCACGGATTTCCCCGTCCGCCGCATGTCCGGCGGCAACGTGCAGAAGGTGCTGGTGGGCCGGGAAATCGCCAGCGCCCCCTCGGTGCTCATGACCGCCTACGCGGTCCGCGGGCTCGACATCAACACCTCGTACACCATCTATAACCTGCTGACGGAGCAGAAGATGAAGGGCGTGGCCGTCATCTACGTGGGCGAGGACCTGGACGTGCTGCTGGAGCTGTGCGACCGGATTCTGGTCCTCTGCGGCGGCCAGGTCAGCGGCGTGGTGGACGCCCGGTCCGCCACCAAGGAGCAGATCGGCCTGCTGATGACCCGCCTGGGCGGAAAGGAGGCAGAGGCATGAGTCACGAAAAGAAAACCCCCTTGATCCGCCTGGCGAAGCGGGACGGCATGGAGGGCTGGAAGGTCTGGTGCATCCGGGCCGGTTCCATCCTCTTCGCCCTGCTGCTGGGGGCCCTGGTGATGGCCCTGGCGGGGGCCAACCCCGTCACCGCTTACGGCACCATGATCTCCGGCGCCTTGGGAAAGAAGAGCGCCATCCGCCAGACCGTGAAGATCGCCGTCCCATTGCTTGGCTGCGCCCTGGCTATCGCCCCCTGCTTCAAGATGCGCTTCTGGAACATCGGCGCGGAGGGCCAGATCACCGCCGGGGCCATTGCCGCCACCTATTTCGCCCTCTTTTGGGTAGACCGCCTGCCCTCTCCCGTGCTGCTGGTGGTGATGGGGCTGGCGGGCGCTCTGGCCGGAGGCGTCTGGGCCCTGATCCCCGCCTTTTTCAAGGCCAAGTGGAACACCAACGAGACTCTGTTCACCCTGATGATGAACTACATCGTCATCGGCGTGGTCCGCTGGCTCCAGGGCGGGCCCTGGGAGGGCCGGAAGGGCTCTCAGATCATCCCCCAGTTCGATTCCGCCGCCTGCCTCCCCCGGGTGCTGGGGGTCCACTGCGGCTGGATCATCGTGCTGGTGCTGGTGGTCTTTATGCACGTCTACATGAACCATACGAAACACGGCTATGAGATCGCCGTCATCGGAGACAGCATCAACACCGCCCGGTACGCGGGCATGAACGTGGGCCGGGTGATGATGCGGACCATGTTCCTCTCTGGGGCCATCAGCGGCCTGGTGGGCTTCATCGTGGCCTCCGGGGCCAACAACACCCTGTATGACGGCGTGGCCGGCGGCGTGGGCTTCACCTCCATCACCGTGGCCTGGCTCAGCCAGCTGAACGCCTTCGCCATGGTGGGGATCTCCGGCCTGCTGGCGGTTTTGAGCAAGGGGGCCGAGACTCTCCAGACCCGCATGGCGGTGCCCACCTCCATTTCGGACATCATCACCGGCATCCTGCTGTTCTGCATGCTGGGCTGTGAGTTCTTCATCAACTACAAGCTGATTTTCCGCGGCGCGGGGAAGAAGGAGGCGCGGCATGAGTAATTTTCTGAGTCTGTTCCTGGCCCTCATCATCGCCGCCATCACCTACGGGACGCCGCTGCTCTTCGGCACCCTGGGCGAAATCCTGACGGAGAAATCCGGCAACCTGAACCTGGGCGTGGAGGGCATCATGTTCATGGGCGGCGCCCTGGGCCTGGGAGGCGTGTTCTACTACGAGAAGGCGGGCGGGGCCAGCGGCTTTGCGGCCGTGGGCATCGGCATCCTCTGCGCCTTCCTGGCGGGGGCTCTGGCGTCCCTGATTTTCAGCTTTCTCACCATCACCCTCCGGGCCAATCAGAACGTCACCGGCCTGGCCCTGTCCATCTTCGGCACCGGCGTGGGCCAGTTTGTGGGCGAGTTCATGCGGGTCCGGGAGAACGGGTATATTTCCATCGGCAACCACCTGAAGGGCTTTTTCCAGAACTCCCCCTTCCCGGGCTTCCTCCAGAAGATCCCGGTGGTGGGCGGCGTGCTCTTCGGCAACAGCGTCTTCTTCTACCTGGGGCTGATTCTGGCCGTGGGCATGTTCGTCTTCCTGAACCGCACCCGGGCGGGGCTGTACCTCCGCTCCGTGGGTGAGTCCCCGGCCACAGCGGACGCGGCGGGCATCCCCGTGGAGCGGTACAAGTACCTGGCCACCGTCATCGGCGGCGGCGTCTCCGCCGTGGGGGGCATGGTGTATATCATGACCATCGCCGGGTGCGTGTGGAACCACGAGGGCCTCAGCGGCGTAGGCTGGCTGGCGGTGGCCCTGGTCATCTTCTGCATGTGGAGGCCCCTGGCCGCCATCTGGGGCTCGGTGCTCTTCGGCGCGCTGATGATCCTGTATCTGCGGCTGGTGCTGCCCTTCGTCCCCACCCAGCTTTATAAGATCCTGCCCTACGTGGTGACGGTGATCGTGCTCATCGTCTCCAGCATGCGCAACAACAAGGAGAAGCAGCCCCCCGCCAGCCTGGGGCTGGCCTACTTCCGGGAGGACCGGTAAAAACAAACAGCGCCCACAAAACAGCGGCCCCATGGACCGGCCTTCCGCCGGGTCCATGGGGCCGCCGCGCTTGCGGCGTTCGGGGCGCATGTCCGAAGCATGCCGCTACTTCTTGATTTGGGACAGGTAGCGGTAGACGCTGGCCTGGGAGCAGCCCAAGCCCGCGGCCACGTCCTTCACGGCTCCCTTGAGCAGGAAGATGCCGCTCTCCTCCAGGGCGGCGATGATCTGCAGCCGCTCCTCGGAGGTCAGACGTTCCGCCGGGACTCCCAGGTGCTCCAGCTCGTGGGCGATGGCGTCCTGGGCTACGGCCTCGGTGGAGTTGCGGAAGGTCTCCGGCCGGGGGGCGTGGCCGTCCTCCGGCGGCTGGTCCAGGACCTGAACGAACTGGTTCGGATGGCACAGCGTCAGGACCTGCCGGGCGAGGGCCTGAAAGCGGCTGTCGTCAAAATTGATGCAGAGCATCCCGATGAGCTTCCCGTCCTCCTTGATGAACATGGTGCTGGAGCGCAGGACGTTGCCGGCGGCGGAGACGCCGGAGTAATGCAGGCGGTAGTCCTGCCACTCGTAGCTCTCATCCTTCAATACGCTCAGGGCCATGTTGGTCAGCGGCGCGCCGATCTCCCGGCCGCTGATGTAGCCGTTGGCTATGGCGATGATGGAACGGTTTTTATCCGTCAGGTCGTGAAGGGCCACTTCGTAGTCCGGGCCCAGGGCGGCGCCCAGAAATTCCGTCAGCTTCACATACTGGCGCAGCAGGGCGTTGGCGGTGTCCGGCATAGGGGCCTCCTTTTCTCCCGTGTGGTGAACAGCCTTCTGCTTCTTCCTTTTTTAGTATTATAGTACTAGAATGTTTTTCTGTCAAAGAAAATTTTTCTTATTGTGAGAAAGGTTGACCTCTGGAGAATTATTTATCTTTTCCATAAAAAACTGGACAAGAAAATGGTGATTCATACAAAACGACCAAATAGCGTTGACATTTTTTAGAAATGCTGATAAAATTGTCTCACGCCAAGAAATGAACGCCGTTTTTTGACGGCGTCCGCACCCCATGCTCCCCTCCCAGGAGCGTTCGCAGATCCCCGTCCCTTACACCAGGTACTGTCCGCTAGGCGCCCGGTCCGGCCATGGGAAAGCCGGACTGGCGACGACCGGGGTACCTCCTGAACATCTGGCGAAAGCCACACTTTATGGAGGTAGATCAAAATGGACAAGAACATGACGAATTATCCCCTGGACGTTCCCGCTCCTCATCACTTCACCTTCGCGGTTCGCGACCTGCCCACCGTCACCATCGAGCAGCGCGAGCGGGCCCTGAAGGCCACTCACTACAACGAGTTCGCCTTCCCCTCCGGGATGCTGACGGTCGACATGCTGTCCGACTCCGGCACCACCGCCATGACGAACCAGCAGTGGGCCACCCTGTTCCTGGGCGACGAGGCCTATGGCCGCAACACCGGCTACTATGTGCTGCTGGACACCTTCCGCGACATCTTTGAGCGGGGCGGGGAGAAGAACTGGAAGAAGTCCATCGACCTGGTGCGCACCGACTGCCGGGACGTGGAGAAGATGATGAACGAGCTGTACCTGTGCGAGTACGAGGGCGGCCTCTTCAACGGCGGCGCCGCGCAGATGGAGCGTCCCAACAGCTTTATCATCCAGCAGGGCCGGGCCGCCGAGTCCGTGCTGATGGAGATCGTGAAGAAGATCCTGGCCCAGCGCCATCCCGGCAAGGTCTTCACCATCCCCTCCAACGGCCACTTCGACACCACCGAGGGCAACATCAAGCAGATGGGCTCCATCCCCCGCAACCTCTATCACAAGGAGCTGCTGTACCAGGTTCCCGAGGGCGGAAGCTACGAGAAGAACCCGTTCAAGGGCAACATGGACATTGAGAAGCTGGAGCAGCTGATCCAGGGCGTCGGCCCCGAGAACGTGCCCCTGATCTTCACCTGCATCACCAACAACCCCATCTGCGGACACCCCGTCTCCATGGCCAACATCAAGGAGATCAACCGGGTGGCCCACAAGTACGACATCCCCCTGATCTTCGACGTGGCCCGCTGGGCGGAGAACTGCTACTTCATCAAGATGAACGAGCCCGGCTATGAGAACAAGTCCATTGCCGAGATCGCCACCGAGATGTTCTCCTACTGCGACGGCTTCTCCATGTCCGCCAAGAAAGACGGCCACGCCAACATGGGCGGCATGCTGGCCTTCCGGGACAAGGGCCTGTTCTGGAAGAAGTTCTCCGACTTCAACCCCGACGGCACCGTCAAGACCGACGTGGGCGTGCTGCTGAAGGTGAAGCAGATCTCCTGCTACGGCAACGACTCCTACGGCGGCATGAGCGGCCGCGACATCATGGCGCTGGCCTGCGGCCTGTATGAGAGCTGCGACTTCCGTTACATGGACGGCCGCGTGAAGCAGTGCGAGTACCTGGCTCAGGGCTTCTACAAGGCCGGGGTCAAGGGCGTGGTGCTGCCCGCCGGCGGCCATGCCGTGTACATCAACATGGACGAGTTCTTCGACGGCAAGCGGGGCCACGACACCTTCGCCGGCGAGGGCTTCTCCCTGGAGCTCATCCGCCGCTACGGCATCCGCGTCAGCGAGCTTGGCGACTACTCCATGGAGTACGACCTGAAGACCCCCGAGCAGCAGGCCGAGCTTGCCAACGTGGTGCGCTTCGCCATTGACCGCGACCGGCTGACCCAGGAGCACCTGGATTATGTCATCGCCGCCGTCAAGGCCCTGTACGAGGACCGGGAGAGCATCCCCAACATGCGCATCGTCTGGGGCCACAACCTGCCCATGCGTCATTTCCACGCCTTCCTCGAGCCCTACGCCAACGAGGAGAAGTAAGAGAGATAATTCAGCGTAGCTGCGCCGCGCGGAGAGTGCGCAGGTTCTGTTAAGCCGATCGACGGCGCCCGCGAAAACTAAAGTGTTCCAGCGGGCGCCGTCCGTGTTTTTTCCGGCGAGTGTGTGGAAACTGTTGAGAAAGAGGAGGAAATTTTTACATGAGCAATGAGACCTTGCAAACCCGCGACGGGTTTAAGAGCCAGTGGGGCTTTATTCTGGCCTGCATCGGCTCCGCCGTCGGCATGGGCAACATCTGGCGCTTCCCCATCATGGTGGCCCGCTGGGGCGGCCTGACCTTCCTGCTGCCGTACTTCGTCATCGTCCTGCTGGTGGGCAACTCCGGCGTGATGGAGGAGTTCGCCCTGGGCCGCCGGGCCCAGGCGGGACCCATCGACGCCTTCGGCCACTGCACCGAGGCCAAGAACGGCAACAAAAAGCTGGGCCAGATCATCGGCCTGGTCCCCATCATCGGCTCCATGATGCTGGCCATCGGCTACACCGTGGTCATGAGCTGGATCTTCAAGTACACCTTCATGTCCATCTCCGGCAGCCTGTACGCCATGGGACAGGACATGTCCCAGATCGGGCCCGCCTTTGACGCCGCCGCTCCCGGAGCGGAGAGCTTCGGCGAGGCCATCGGCATGATGTTCAGCAACGGCATCTTCGGAATCGGCAACGGCGTGTGGCTGGTCATCGGCCTGGCTGTGGCGCTGGTCATCATGGCCATGGGCGTGGCCAACGGCATCGAAGCCGCCAACAAGATCATGATGCCCGTGCTGTTCGGCCTGTTTGTCATTCTGGCCGTGTACGTCGGCTTCCAGCCCGGCGCTTCCGAGGGCTACAAGTTCCTGTTCACCCTGGACCCCGCGGGCCTGGTGAATCCCCAGGTGTGGATCTATGCCTTCGGTCAGGCCTTCTTCTCCCTGTCCGTGGCGGGCAACGGCTCCGTGATCTACGGCTCTTACCTGCCCAAGAACGAGGACATTCCCTCCTCCGCCCGGCGCGTGGCCCTGTTCGACACCATCGCCGCCCTGCTGGCCGCCTTCGTGATCATCCCCGCCATCGGCGCGTCCGGCTTCGCCATGGGCGACATCAACCCCGGCCCCGGCCTGATGTTCGTGTACCTGGTCAACATCCTCAACGGCATGCCCGGCGGACGGATCATCGGCATCATCTTCTACGTGGCCGTCCTGTTCGCGGGCCTGAGCTCCATCGTCAACCTGTATGAGGCTCCCGTGGCCACCATGCAGGAGCAGTTCAAGCTCAAGAGAGGCCCCGCCGTGGCCGTCATCGGCATCGTCGGCGTGATTGTGGCCCTGCTGATTCAGCCCTACACCTCTCAGTGGATGGACATTGTCTCCATCTACATCTGCCCCCTGGGCGCTGGGCTCGCCGCCATCATGTTCTTCCTGGTCCTGCCCCGGAAGGAGGCCCTGGAGGAGATCAATCACGGCGCCAAGAAGCCCGTGGGCAAGTGGTTCGAGTATCTGGGCTACCTGTTCATCGTCATGTGCTTCATCGCCCTGGTGGCCGGCGCCATGCTGGGCGGCATCGGCTAAGCCGATTGCAAACAGCTTCCTGAATTTGGCAAGAAAAGCGGCTCGCTGTCAAAAGACAGCGGGCCGCTTTTTCATTGGTCCGGCCCCTGATAAGGGGAAACGTAACCCGGCGGGCAGAGGCGCTCCGCGCTCCATTGGAGCATCTGGTCCAGAATGGGCTGGAAGCTCCGCCCCAGCTCCGTCAGGGAGTACTCCACCCGGGGCGGAACCTCCCCGTAGACTTCCCGGTGCAGAAACCCGTCCCGCTCCAGCTCCCGGAGCTGCTTGGTCAGGGAGGACTGGGTGATCCCGTCCAGGCGGCGCAGCAGCTGGCCGAAGCGCTGGACCTTGTAGAAGGCCACATACCAGAGAATCAGGATCTTCCACTTGCCCCCCAGGACAGCCTGAAGGCTGGCCATGGGGACGCAGCGGGACATCATGTCCGGGGTCTGAAACTTGTTTCCGTCCATACTCCCTCCATTGGTACAAAAAAGGGTACCGGCACCAAAAAAATTGCGTACTTGCGGCGCTCTAAAGTTCGGAGTACCATAGCGGCAGAATCCAATTTGAGAGGAGACGCGTTCATGCACTTTCACGGAACCATCTGGCGGCCGCCCTACGAGGCGGACGCGCTGCTGCTCCAGGCCACGGCGGGCTGCACCCACCACGCCTGCAAATTCTGCACGCTGTATGAGGACCTGCCCTTCCGCTTCCGCATGTCCCCCCTGGAGGAGATCGAAGCGGACCTGGGAGAGGCCCAGCTCTGGGGCACGGACCCCATGGTCCTGCTCTCCGCCCGGCTCCAGGGCCTCCCCAGGCCGGAGGGACCCCGGCGGGTGTTCCTGGTGGGGGCGAATCCTTTCGTCCTCCAGGCCAAACGGCTGGAGGACATCGCGAAGCTCATCCGGCGGTATCTTCCCACCGTGGAGACCATTGGCTGCTTTGCCCGGGTGACGGACGTGGGGCTGAAAAGCGATGAGGATTTGCGCCGCCTCCGGTCCCTGGGCTACGACGGACTCACCGTCGGCGTGGAGACCGGGGACGACGAGGCTCTGGCTTTTATGAACAAGGGCTATAAGGCCCGGGACATCGTGGAGCAGGCGGGCCGCCTGGACGGGGCGGGAATCTCCTACACCTTCTTCTACCTGGCGGGTATCTCCGGCGCGGGCCGGGGGGCCGAAGGGGCCCTGCGGACGGCGGAGGTCTTCAATCAGACCCAACCCAAGCGAATCGGCTCCTCCATGCTGACCGTCTTCCCAAGCTCCAAGCTGTACCAGGAGATTCAGGCGGGGAACTGGCGGGAGGAGAGCGAGTTGGAAAAGCTGGGGGAACTAAAGGTCCTCATCGAGAGCCTGAACATCCCCACCCGCTTCGAGACAGACGGGGCCTCCAACCTGGTCCGCGTCCGGGGGAACCTGCCGGAGGACCGGGAACGGCTGGCGGGATATCTGGAAAACCTCATCGCCGGGGCGGACGAGGAGGCCCTGCGGGCCTACCGGGTCAATCTAAGACATCTATAAAGGGGATGCCCTTCACCACCCAGGCGTCGGGCAGGTAGCGGCCCTGGGGCATGGCGCTGCTGTTTTTCGTGATGCTGCGCCCGTTGTAGGTCATGGAGGAGCTGGACCCGCCGTCCATGTTCATGGCGGTCCAGCAGCCATAGCGCAGGAGGATGTCCGCGCACTCGGACACGGTGGTTCCCAGGCTGTGGCCCACCCGGCGGCCGTCGATGACCAGCAGGAGCGTGGCTTTGTCCGCCGTCTGGCCGATGACCGTCCGGGGCTGGATGCCCATGCCGAAGGAACCGTCGATGTTCTTCTCCCCGTTCAGCACGATAATAGGGTAAAACTGCACGGCGTCCCGCATCCCGTCCAGGTCCAGCCCCCGGCCCGCCCGGAAGTTGTCGTCGTAGTCGAACCCGGCGGTCTGGTAACGGCCCTTGAGAGCCTGGCCGGAGTACTCCCCGCCGGAGAGGACGAAGCCCATGGGCACGTTGCCCCGGCCCTTGCCCTCCGGGTCGTAAAAGCCGCTGGCATTGACCCCCAGCACCGCGCCGTAGGCCTCGCAGAGCTCCGTCACCGTCTGTCCCCGGCCGGAGAGGGTGTTTTTCGCCAGGACAACCTGAGAGCTGTCCTTGGCGATGGCCAGCTTGCCCTGATACCCCTCCCCGGAGACGGTGAGGATGAGGATTTTATTGGGCACGTCGATGGCCCACACCCTGTCTCCGGCGGTGGTGTACACGCCCTCCAGCTTCTCCATTTCCAGGGTGGGCAGGTCCTCCCAGGTGACGGACTCCGGCAGAGTGTCCAGGTCTACCTCCGGGAACAGGGAGGCAAAGTTCGCCACGGCCCGCTCCTCTGGAGTTTGGGCGGGCTCCGCAGGGGGAGGGGGGACCTCCTCCCCCTGGGCGATGTCGCTGGCCTCGATGAGATTGTCCTGAAAGCGGGCCTCCACGTCCTTCATGGCCTCCTGAATGACGAAGTCCGGCAGAAACGCCGTGGCCAGCCACTGATGGGTCATGGTGCCCATGGCGGTTTCGATGTACAGCGTCCGCCACTTGGCAATGAAGGGAATGCCGGAGAAGGCGAACAGCAAATACAGCGCCGCCAGCAGGGCGGCGGCAGCGGCGGCGATCCAGCGGCCGCGCTTGCGGGGAAAACGGTTTTCCTCGTTCATGAACAGGGCCTCCACCAGGGGAATCACGGTTTTTTTGATCGATCTAGTATAGCAAAGGGCTGCTGTCTTTGTCAAGGCGGCGCCTCGAAAGGGGAGTGTCCGCCAAGTACAGCGCGAATTTCTACAAGATTTCCTATGGAACATTCGGGCCGACCAACGTTACACTGATTGCTAATAAGATTCTGAACGATACCAGCTTTGCGCAGATATTTCAGCGCTATCTTTCCTACATTTGTTTGGCTGAGAGCCTTGTAATACTACCATTCACGAAACGCCCAACCAGGAATCCTGGTTGGGCGTTTCGCAGAGAAAAGAAGTATGTAAAACAGTTCCCTGCTTTACTTTTTCAGGAACTCACACTTAATGCGATCCGGGGCTTGTTTGTCCATCTTCTCCAGGGAGCCGGAAAACCTGACGCAAATAATGCCGCCGCCGGCCTTGAGCGCGCCGGGTTTCAGCCGCTTGCCCGCAAAGTCCATCTCCCGCAGGGTCTCAAAGCGATCGTTGAAGTCCACTGCTCCTTCGCCCATGGCGGTGTGCTGGTGGATGGCGGCGTCCACCCGGCTGCCTCAGTTCTACCTCAGCAGTAGAAGTCCGGGCGGTTCGTCAGCGGCACGGACTCAATTCCGCCGCTCTTTTGGGATTTTAGGCAGGAGTCCGTCGTAACGGCTGCGCAGTATCCGTCCCAGGCGGAGGCCGCCGCGGCGCAGTAGGTATCCGCGCTGCAGGCGTCTACCCAGGCCTGAAATTCCCTGTCGTATGACTCGGCGAAGAAATTCAAACCATCGGAGGTCATGCCGCAGGACCTGTTGTTGGCGTTGCAGACTTCCACGCGGGCATGGCGGGGCAGAGTGGCGGTTCCGTCTTCGCAGAGGACCTCGCAGCGGATGTCATAGGCGTACTGGCAGTTCACCCAGATTTCGCAATTGACAACCATGCCGGAGGAAGTCGTCAGCAGGACGATCTGCGGGTCATGCAGGTTGGGATTCTTGGCGTGGCGGGAAGTCTTGGGGAAAATGACCTGGGCCTTGGTGAAATAATCCCCCACCAGCCAGCTCATGATGTCGATTTCGTGGATGGCGGTACCGGTGACGGCTACCACGTCGTCAAAGGCCTCGGGATAGGTGGCGTTGCGGTGGGCGCAGTGGGCCATCAGGGGCATGCCCAGCTTGCCGGAGGACACCAGCTCCTTCAGCTCCCCGTAAGCGGGGTCGAAGCGGCGGTTGAAGCCCAGTTGGATCAGACGCTTTCCCCCCGCCAACTCCGCGTCCACCACCTTGCGGGCCCCTGCCGCGGAGGAGGACAAGGGCTTTTCACAGAAGATGAACTTCTTCAGCCGTAGGGCCTCCAAGCAGAACTCCTCGTGGGTGCTGTCGGCGCTGACGATGACCACGGCCTCCACTTCGGGGTCGTTGATCAGGGCAATAGGGTCGGCAATGAAGCGCACGCCGGGGTAGGGGGCGATGGCGTTCCGGGCCCGCTCCTCATTGATATCGGAGACGGCGGCCACCGTGGCGTTGTTGATTTTGTTCATCAGACGGAGGAAGTGCGCGGTGCCCATGGCGCCGATTCCGATAATACCTACTTTCAGCATATTGAAAACTCCTCTAATTGGCAAAGTGTTTTTGAAGCAATTCCCAGATATCATGCGAAAAAAGAAGCTGAGGATTGCGGGGCGGAGAACGCAGGCCGGCTTCACATTACCCGTGAAGCCGGCCGGTTCCTCTGGGCTGAGGCTGGTACCCTTCAAAGGCGGCAACACAGCCATGTGATGCCCGGCCCGCTGAGCTCTTCCCGGCTTTTAGGGGATTACTCTAATAGGACATGATGGTTTTGACGGCTTCCGCCGTAGAGGTCTTGGGAAAGAGCTCATAGCCCACGCGGCCCGTGTAGCCGCAGTCCTCCAGAGCCTGGAAGACGCGGGCGTAGTTGATCTCTCCCGTGCCCGGCTCATGCCGGCCTGGAGCGTCGGCCACGTGGATGTGGCCGAACTGGTCCCCATAGGCCCGGATGTTGTCGCAGAGGGAACCCTCGTTGAGCTGCATGTGGTACACATCATAGAGCACCTTCAGCATAGGGGAACCAATCAGCCGGGTCATCTCCGCCGCCATGCGGGTGGTGGACAGGTAGTTGCCCACATGGTCGGTGGTGATGTTCAGAGGCTCCAGGTTCATGGTGATGCCGCTTCCCTCCGCAATTTTGGCGCACTCCAGCAGGGCACCGTACATGGAGCACAGCTTCACCGTGTCAGAGAGCTCCGTATAGTGGTTGACCACTATGCCGCCGTCGCCCAGGGCGTTGGAGTGAATGGTGACGCTCTTCGCGCCGATTTTCCGGGCGGCCTCCACGGACCGCTTGAGAAAATCCAGGTATTTGTCCTTATGGGTGGGGTCGATCAGGGAATAATCTGCGTCGCCGTTGAAGCCGGAGATGCCGATTCCGGCCTTCTCCGCCGCGGCCTTCACCGCGTCCAGATCCTTGTCCGTCCAGCTCCAGAACTCCACGAACTCGAAGCCGTCGTCCTTGGCCGCCTGGAAACGCTCCAGGAAGGGGAGCTCGCCGTACATGGGCTCAATGCAGGCAGATTTCGCAAATTTCATAAATCTCTCCTTATGTTATGGCCGTTCAGCCAATTTCCTTGCCCGCCTCGTAATCCTCCACGTTGTCAGCGGTGACCAGCGCGGCCTTCGTCTTTGTGTGGGCATCCAGGCTCTTGCCGTCCAGCACATCCAGGCAGGCCTGAATGGCGGCTTTCGCCTGGAGGTCGGGGTACTGGGCCACGGAACCCGTGAGGGTGCCGTCCTTGATGGCCTTGATGTCGTCGGGGGCGGCGTCGAAGTCGAAGACCTGCACCTTCCCGGAGAAGCCGCCCTGTTCAATGGCCTGGATGGCGCCCTGTCCCATCTCGGCGTTGACAGCCCAGACCACATTTACATTGGGATTGGAGGAGAGGACGTTCTGCATGACGTTAAAGCCCTCGTTGCGGTCGCAGCGGGCAGTCTGGGAGGCCACGGTGGTGAAATTCGGGCACTGGTCCTGGAAGCCGCTGAGCCGGTCGTCCAGGGCCTTCACGCCGGGAACGCCCTCAAGGTAGCAGATCTGGCCGTCGGAGATATTGGCAGCCGCGTAAGCGCCCGCCAGGGAAGCGGCCTCATACTGGTCGATGCCGACATAGGTCTCAACATGGGCCCCGGCGGCATCCAGCGCCCCCTGGTCCATGGTGTCGTTGACCAGGATTACGGGGATGTTCGCGTCATTGGCCTTTTTGATGGCGGGGGCCAGCGCATTGGAGTCCGCCGCAGAGAGAATAATAGCATCGTAACCCTTGATGACGGCGTTTTCCATGAACTGAACCTGTTTTTCCACATCGGTCTCCTTCTCGGGGGCCTGGAAGTCCACCTGGACGCCCACTTCCTTGGCATAAGCCATGGCGCCGTCCTCCATGCTGGTCCAGAAGGCGTCGGACTTGGCCTTGACGATGTAGGCGATCTGGGTCTTGCTCTCGCCGCCGCCGGAACTGCTGTCGCTGCCGCTGCCGCTGCCGCCGCCGCAAGCGGTCAGGCTGAGGACAGACACCGCCGCCAGAAGGATAGCCAGGATTTTTTTGCACGTAAACATGTTGATAATCTCCTCTCATTTATTGTGAAGCCGTTCCGGCTTCTTTGACATCGTGACATAGGGGGTGAAAAACCAAGGGGGATTACTTTTTCCGATTCCGCAGGGAATCCGCCAGAACCGCCAGAAGGATGACAACACCCAGCACCAGCTTCTGGAGGTTGGAGGATACGTTCAGCAGATTCAGCCCGTTGCGGATGACGAACATGATGATTGCGCCTACCAGGGTGCCCCACACGGAGCCGTAGCCGCCCAGCAGGGAGGTGCCGCCAATCACGCATGAGGCGATGGCGTCCATCTCATAGTCCAATCCGGCGGTAGACTGAGCGGAGTTCAGCTTCGCTACCAGAATCACGGAGGCAATGGCGGCGCAGAGGCCGGAGATGGTATAGGCCAGGATTTTGTATTTGTCCACGTCGATGCCGGAAAGGCGGGTGGCTTCCTCATTGCCGCCGATGGAGTAAATGAACCGCCCGAACTTTCGGTATTTCATCACATAGTAGAAAAGCACGTAAAGCAGGAGCATGAAAACGATTTGGACCGGAATTCTCGTGCCGGGGATATTCGCCACGCCGATCCAGCGGAAGCCGTCGGAGTAGCCCGTGATGGTCTGCCCGTCGGCCAGGGTGTAGGCCGCGCCGCGGGCCATGGACATCATTGCCAGGGTGGCGATCATCGGCTGGAGCTTGAACTTCGCGATCATGACGCCGCTGAATGTACCGCAGGCCGCGCCGATGAGCAGGGCCGCCAAGATGCCCACGGGATCGGGAAGTCCGCACTCTACAATCAGCTTGCCCATGACGATTCCGGTGAAGGCCACAATGGAACCCACGGAGATGTCAATGCCGCCGGTGAAAATGACCACGTTCACACCCAAGGCCAGCACGGCGTACACAGTCACCTGCTGCAAAATGTTGATGAGATTTCCGATGGAATAAAAGGCCGGTTCCGCGATGGAGAGTCCAATGCAAAGCACGATTAACACAATCAATGCCGACATGTTGGAAAAATCAATTTTCCGTTCCTTCAGTTTCATCCCGCTTCCGCTCCCTTACTTAGATTCATATTCTTCGCGCCGGTGGCGTAACCTACGACCAGTTCCTCGGTAAAATCCTTGGGGTCGTCAATGACGCCGGTCATTTCTCCCTCGTGCATGACGTAAATACGGTCGGAGACGCCGATGCACTCCGCCAGCTCCGAGGAAACCATGACCACCGCTTTGCCGCGTTCCTTCAGGCTGTTCATAATTTTATAAATCTCGGCCTTCGCGCCCACGTCGATGCCCCGGGTCGGCTCGTCGAAAATGATGATGTCGGAGTCTGTGTTCAGCCATTTGCAGATGACCACCTTCTGCTGGTTGCCGCCGGATAGGTTCTTCGCCTTCTGGGCCAGAGATGGCGTCTTGACGTTGATGGAATCCGCCAGGCGCTGGTTATTCTTCGTCTCCTTTGCCGGGCTGAATCCGAAGGCGGTCATGGCGGGATCCATGTTCGCCAGGGAAATGTTCTGATTCAGGTCAAAGTTCAGGATCAGGCCCTGGCTCTTTCGGTCCTCCGTCAAAAGGGCGAGTCCCAGGGACTTGGCCTTCTGGCAGCTGTGAATTTGCACGGGCTTCCCCTTTACCAGGATTTCCCCGCTGTCACAAGGGTCCGCCCCGAAAATGACCCGCATCAGCTCCGTGCGCCCCGCGCCCATTAGGCCGTAGAACCCGGTAATCTCCCCGGCCCTGGCATGGAAAGACACGCCCTTCAGCACATTGCCCCTGCGGATGTCACGTACCTCCAGGAGAGTTTCTCCCGGTTCTACGTCTGCCTTAGGGTAATAGTCCGTCATCTCTCGGCCTACCATCATGGCCACCATCTGGTCAATGGTAACGTCGGCTACATTGACCGTGTCGATGTATTTGCCGTCCCGGAAGACGGTCAGCCGGTCTCCTACCTTTGCGATTTCTTCCAGCCGGTGAGAGATATAGACAATGGCCACGCCCTCTTTTTTCAGCTTGTCAATGATCCGGAAAAGGGCCGCCACCTCTTTTTCCGTCAGGGCGGAGGTGGGTTCGTCCATAATGATGATGTCGCACTTGAAGGACAAAGCCTTGGCGATTTCCACCATCTGCATCTGCCCCACGCTCAGGGTGGAGACCATCGCCTTTTCCGAGATGTTGGAGTCAATGGAGTCCAGCAGCTCCCTGGCCTGGCGATTCATGGCTTTCCAATCCACAGAGCCGGTTTTGGTCACCGGCTGGCGGCCCAGGAACATATTCTCCGCCACCGTCAGGTTTTTCAGCAGGTTCATCTCCTGAAAGATGATGCTGACTCCCCGCGCTCTCTGCTCCTCCACGCTGCGGACGGTAATCTCCTCGCCCTTGTAGATAATCCGCCCCTCGTAGTTCGTGTTGACGCCGGCCAGCACCTTCATGATGGTGCTTTTCCCCGCGCCGTTTTCGCCCAGAAGAACGTGAACCTCCCCCGGCTTTGCGTCGAAGCGCACCTTGTCCAATGCCAGCACGCCGGGGAACCGCACCGTAATGTCTTCCATTTGCACGATGTACTCTTGTTCCATGTCGCACTCCTTTTCTCCTATTTCCGCTTCCCGGCGCTTACGGGAACAGAGCCGGGAAGATGGATTCTAAGAACCTGTATTTATTACCGGTTGGGCGAGGAATCTTCTCGCCGGGCGGGAAACTTTCCCGCAGGAATCCGGGCAGATTTGAAGGAAAGGTGACGGAGTTCCAACGGAAAAAGGCCCGCCGGGGCGGTGTTCGACAGATACAGATTCTAAATACCCGCTGTTGTCCGCAGATACTCCCGCGCTTGGAGTGCGCAGGCCAGGGGATTCGCCTTGGCGGGGTCCTGCTCTGCTTCAACAATGAACCAGCCCTCGTAATGTGCATCGTTCAGCGCCATGAATACACTGGGATAATCCACACAGCCGTCGCCGGGGATGGTGAAGCAGCCTTCCAAAACCGCCCGGCGGAAGGGAAACCCTTCACGATACGCCTGATCCATTTTTCCCGGGCGGATATCTTTGAGATGGACATGGCCGATGCGGGGGCCGAATTCCCTTGCGGCGGCGGCGGCATCTTCCCTTGAGAAGGTGAAATGACCCGTGTCAAAGCACAGCCAGACGTACCGGGGGTCCGTGTTTTCCAGCAGCCGCCTGGTCTCCGCCACGGTCTGGACCAGGGTTGCCATGTGATGATGGAAGCACAACTTGAATCCCCGGTCCGCAGCGATCTTTCCCAGTCTGTTCAAGCCGGTGCAGAGTGACATCCACTCCTCATCCGTCGCCACGGGCTTGTTGCTGCCGAACATAGAGCATTTCTCTGCGAAAAGGTTCCGAGTCAGCTCACAGACGTTAATCCTCCGGGCGCCCACAGCCTCCAGAAAGTCCAGCTGTTTTCGAAACGCCGTCTCGTTTTCCTCGTAGGGTGTGGAGCACAGGAAGGATGAAAACCACTGAGAAGCGATCTTGATACCCCGCAAATCCAGCGCCCGGTTCAGCTCCCCTGGGTCCGTGGGGAATTTGCCGCCCACCTCCGTGCCCTGAAAGCCCGCCAATGCCGCCTCGGAAACCATTTGCTCAAAGGTCAGTTCACCGCCCAGCTGGGGCATATCGTCGTTTGTCCACCCGATAGGCGCGATTCCCAACTTTACCTGGTTGAACATCTCTCTCCTCCTTATTGCCTTCAGAAGAAACGGTTTGTGTCTATCTACTATGTGCTTTATGGCACAATTACTTTATATCACGTTTATTTCACACTGTCATCATAAAAAATATCCAGAAAATTGAGAAAAATTTTTTAAATGCAAAACAAAAATTGAATTGTGTCAATATTGTGCCAACTTGTCAGAAGCTGTGTGCAATCTTTGTACGCAAACCGAAATTTTTTTATCTTTCGTGACCTGTTTGACGAATAAAGAGAACAAAAATTGTGGGTTATGCACAAGGCGGGGAATTAGACCGTCAAAACAGCACAATTCACACATTTTGTTTGTATAAATCAGCAAGCTCCGCCAAACCAGCAAAACTTCTATTGCAATTCCGATAAGGTTCCTGTTATACTGAAAATAAAGACCAAACGCAAGGAGCTGATTCCATGGCGCAGAAAGCAACCATTAATACCATCGCACTTCGGGCGGGTGTGTCTCGCGGCACAGTGGACCGGGTGCTCAATCAGCGTCCTCACGTCCGGCCAGATATCTACGAACGCGTTGTGCGGGTTATGAAAGAGATGGATTATATTCCGCCTACCGAACAGCAGGCCAAGGCACTGGGCCTAACCATGCCTGTCCGGGAGCCGCTCAAGATTGGAATTCTGCTTTCCAGCGAGCGCGGCTACTTTTACCGTGAAATCATGCGGGGAATCGAGGATGCCCAGGATTACCTGCGGCCTTATTTAGTGGATGTGCTGGTCGACGCATGTGAGACGAACCTTCCGGATGAGGTGATTGAAAGGATGGACGGTTTGCTGGCAAAAAAGGCCGTCGGCCTGGCCCTCTGCGCCAAGGACCACAGGACGATTGCTGAAAAAATAAATACCTTACATATTCAGGGCGTCCCTGTGGTGACGTTCAACTCGGACATATCGGGCTGTAAGCGGCTGAGCTTTGTTGGTCAGGACCTGCTTCGCGGCGGTCGGGTAGCGGGGGAGCTGATGGGCAAATATCTGCGTCCGGAGGACCATCTGCTGATCACCGTGGGAAACCCGGAGTTCAGCGGGCACCGCATCCGGCTTCAGGGGTTTTGTGCCCGCTTGAATGAAATCGGGTTTCCAAAGGAATCAAGGCATATGGTTAAAACTTACAACGATTACTCGTTAACCTACCAAAAAGTATCCGAGATCCTCCGGGCTGATTCGGCGCTGCGGGGCATTTACATGGCAAACCGCAGCGTTACTGGCTGTGTCGAAGCAATTAGGGATGCAGGAAGGCAGGGGGAAATCCATGTGATCAGTCATGACATTACGGATTCCAGGCGGCGGCTGCTTCAGCGGGGAGAGCTTGACTTTGTGATCTCTCAAGATCTCCACCGACAGGGATACCGCCCTTTGGTAATCTTGCAGGAGTATCTGCAAAAGCATATCTCGCCCTGTCAGGAGATACCCCCGATCGGCATTGTCTGCTCAGAGAATATGGCTGATTGAGATTAGGGCCTGCCTGAAATATGTCAAAGCGCCCAACTGGCGGAGATTTTCCGGTGATGCTTCGTTGCTGTTTCATGTAATCCGCCGCGCGCATTTGCGGTCGAAAATCCGCTTGATTTTTTAAAAAATCTGGAGTACAATATAAGCCACAAAAATTGAACGCACGGGGGAATACTATCATGAAGATCGCGCTGGGCTGCGACCACGGCGGCTACGATTTGAAACAGCATGTCATCAAGGTTCTGGAGCGCCTGGGCCACGAGGTGGAGGATTTCGGCTGCTTCTCCAAGGAGAGCTGCGATTACCCCGACTTCGGCGCCGCCGCCGCCAAAGCCGTGGCGGAGGGAACATGCGACCGGGGCATCGTGATCTGCACCACCGGCATCGGCATCTCCATCGCCGCCAACAAGGTGAAGGGCATTCGCTGCGCCCACTGCGCCGACTGTCTCCAGGCGGAGATGACCCGCCGCCACAACGACGCCAACATGATGGCCATCGGCGCGGGCTTCACCGGCCCCAACATGGCCGAGCGGATGGTGGAGGTGTTCCTCTCCACGGAGTTTGAGGGAGGACGCCATGCCCGCCGGGTGGAGAAGATGATGGCCCTGGAGGGCTGAGCTTCCAAGAACATAAAAACGACGGGAGCGCCGCTCCGGAAAAGAGGTGACGCGCATGGCGGGAACCAAAGGCTACAGCAGCTACCGGGGCCGGGGGCCCAGATGGAAAATTCTACTGGCGATTTTGCTGGTGCTGGTGATCGCGGTGGCCTCCAGCGTCATCTATTTGCAGCAGTTTCTCGTTTACGGCGCCGACGGCAGCCGCCAGATCCGCCTGCCCTGGCAGACGGAGGAGAAGGCTCCGCCGCCGGACGGAGAGGGAGAGAACCCGGAGGAGCAGCCAAACGTGGACGTGGTGGTCCAGGAGCCGGAGGTTCCGAAGCCGGCGGAGACGACGGCCGTTTCCCTCCCGGCCCAGGCGCTGACGGAGGCCCTCTGGCAGCAGGCCCTGGCGGCGAAGCCCGCGGGAGCCAACGCCGTGGCCGTCCGCCTGAAAACCTCCAACGGCACCGTTTATTTCAATGCGGACAACGCCGTTTCCGGCGCGGTGGAGACGGAGCTGGACACCGCCGCCGCCCTGGCCGCCGTCACGGCCCAGGAGGAGCTGTACACCATCGCCAGCCTGGCCTGCCTCCAGGACTTCAAGGCCGCCAACGCCGATGTGGAGGGCCGGGGGCTGAAAAACACCGGCGGCTATATCTTCTACGACGGCAACAACAGTCTCTGGCTGGACCCCGCCAAGCCCTCCACCCGGGAGTATGTCTGCGCCCTGGCGAAGGAAGTTGCGGAGCTGGGCTTTGACGAGCTGCTGCTGACGGACTTCGGGTATCCCACCGTAGGCAAGATCAACAAGATCAACTACAACACCGATGTGCCCCTGGCCAACAACCTGGACCTGCTCCTCAGCGATTTGAACACGGCGCTGGAGGGCTATGACATCCTCCTGTCCGTGGAGGTTCCGGAGGCGATTATTTCCGAGGGCCCCGACACCGTGTCCGGGCTGGACCTGAGCCGCCTGGTGAGCCGGGTGGACCGCATCTACGCCGCCACTACGCCGGAGAAGGCGGAGACCCTCTCCAATCTGGTGTCCCAGGCGGCGGGGGAGGAAGGGAAAACGGAATTTGTCCCGGAGTTGACGGCGGACAGCCCCACGCTGACGGGAAGCCGCCTGATTCTGGCGGAATAACGAGGCGCATTGATTGCAGAAAACAGGCTCCCGGAGGGACACCCCTCCGGGAGTTTTCGGTATCGGGGAAGAGAGGGAGGAGGGCGCGGCATGAGGCGGCTGGCAGTATTCGCCGGAGGGTTTTCCCTGGGTGTGTTTTTGGCCCAGTATCTCCTCCGGGACGGCTGGATCCTGCTTGGAGCCGGACTGGCCCTGGCGCTGGGCTCTTTGTCGGTGCTCCTGCCCCGGGAGTGGCGGCGGCGGGGCGTGATTCTCTGTGCGGCGCTGTCCCTGGGATTGGGCTGGAGCTGGCTTTACGCCCGCCAGGTCCAGCGGCCTGCCCAAGCCCTGGCGGGACAGACGGGGGACTTCACCGCCACCCTCTGCGGCTACGCCTCCGAGACGGACTTCGGGGCCCGGGTGACGGTCCGGCTGGAGGGCGTCCCCGGCAAGGCGGTGCTCTACGCCGGGGAGGAGCTGCTGGAGCTGGTCCCGGGGCAGACCGTTTCCGGACAGGCCCGGTTCAGCGACGCCGCCCGCATCCGGGACGAGGACATCACCACCTTCACCTCCAAGGGCGTGTTCCTCCTGGCCTACGGCCGGGGAGCGCTCACCGTGGGAGAGGTGACGCGGGGGAACGGCCTCCGCTGGCTTCCCGCCCGGGTGGGCCGGGCCATGACGGAGCGGATTCGGGTCCTCTTTTCCGGGGACGCCGCCGGATTTTTGACGGCCATCCTCACCGGAGACCGGGGCGAGGTGTCCGAGGGTGCCTACCTGGCCCTCAGCGAGGCGGGGCTGAACCACATTCTGGCGGTGTCCGGCATGCACTGCGGCTTCCTCATGGCCCTGGCCGGCCTCCTGCTGCAAAGCCGGAAGCTGCAGGCTCTGCTGGGCATTCCGCTGCTGGCGTTTTACGCCGCCCTCACCGGCGGCAGCCCCTCGGTGCTCCGGGCCTGCGTCATGCTGTCCCTGCCCCTGCTGGCGATTCTGGCCCGCCGGGAGAACGACGGGCCCACGTCCCTGCTGACGGCCCTGCTTTTGATCCTGCTGGCAAACCCCTTTGCCGCCGCCTCCGTCAGTTTGCAGTTGTCCTTTGCCGCCATGGCGGGCATCCTCTGGCTGACGCCGAAGCTCTACAAAGGGCTGACTGGCGAAAAGAAGGGGGGGAAGACCTGGGGAAAGGTGTTCCGCTTCCTAGCCGTCGCCTTTTCCGCCTCCATGGGGGCCATGGTGTTCACCGTGCCGCTGGCGGCCTATTACTTCGGCGCGCTGGTGCTGATCGCCCCGCTGAGCAGCGCCCTGTGTCTCTGGGCGGCCACATGGGCGTTCAGCTTTGGGCTGCTGTCGGTGTTCGTCAGCTTTTTCTATCCGCCCCTGGGGGCGCTGCTGGCCCTCCCGGCCCGGCTGGCGGCGGAGTATATCCTTCTTGCCGCCGGGCTTCTCTCAAAAATTCCGTACCACGCGGTTTACACCGCCAATCCCTATCTGAAATACTGGATAGCTTACGCCTACCTGCTCTTCGCCGCCGCGTACCTTGCCAAGCGGGCGGGGCGGCGGAAGTACCTGCTGGCCTCCGTCCTGGCGGCGCTGACCCTGGTCCTCACCGTCCGGCTGGGAGAGGCCCGGTGCGGCAATGACCTGGACGCCCTGGTACTGGACGTGGGGCAGGGGCAGAGCGTGGTCCTGTCCTCCGACGGGGTGTTCGCCCTGGTGGACTGCGGCAGCGCCAACAGCTGGAAAAATCCCGGGGAGACCGCCGCCCGGCAGCTGGCCGCCATGGGCTGCGAGCGCCTGGACTATCTGCTGCTCACCCACTACGACAAGGACCACGTCTCCGGCGTGACGGGCCTGCTGGCCCGGCTGGAGGTGGACACGCTGCTGGTTCCCGAAGAGGAGGATGACGAGGGACTGCAAAACGCGGTCCTCTCCGCTGCGGAGGGATGCGGCGTCCGGGTCCGCTTTATCACAGAAGAGGAACGCCTGGACTTCGGCAGGGGAGTGCTGACCATCTTCCCGCCCCTGGGAGAGGCTGGAGACAATGAGCGGGGCCTGACCATCCTGGCCTCCGCCGGGGAGAGCGACCTCCTCATCACCGGCGACATGGACGCCGCCACGGAGGGGACGCTGCTGGCGGCCTATGAGCTGCCGGATATTGAGGCGCTGGTTGCGGGGCACCACGGCTCCAAATACGCCACATCCCAGGCCCTGCTGGAGACCCTGCGGCCGGAGACGGCCTGTATCAGCGTGGGCTCCAACCCCTACGGCCACCCCACGGAGGAGACCCTGCTCCGCCTGGCCCGGCAGGGCTGTGACATCTACCGGACGGACCTCCACGGGACCGTTCATCTCGCCTGGAATCAGGAGGACAGCTATGGCTGAGAAGAAAAAGGCCCCCCGGAAAGGGGCGGCCCTGCAAAAGCTGAAGGAGGACCTGGCGGCCGGGACCATCGGCCCCGCCTACGTCTTCTATGGGGAGGAGAGCTACCTCCGGGAGTACTACCTGGGGGAGCTGCGGAAGAAGCTGGTGCCCCCGGGCTTTGAGACCTTCAATGTCCACACCCTGGAGGGGAAGGACCTGACGGCCCAGGCTTTGGCGGAGGCCGTGGAGGCCATGCCGATGATGGCGGAGCGGACGCTGACCGCCGTCACGGATTGGGACCTCTTCAAGCTGGGGGAGGACCAGCGGGAGAAGCTCATCGCTCTGCTGGAGGACCTGCCCCCCTATGGCTGCGTCGTCTTCGTCTACGATACCCTGGAGTACAAGCCCAATAAGACGATGAAAAAGCTCTGCAAGGCTCTGGAGACTTACGTGGAGGCGGTGGAGTTCCCGGCGGCGTCCAGCGCGGACCTGCTGCCCTGGATCTCCCGGCGCTTCAAGGCCCTGGGGAAGGAGATCGGCCGGACGGAGGCGGAGTACCTGGTCTTCACCTGCGGCGGGCTGATGACGGGCCTGGTGCCGGAGATCGAGAAAATCGCCGCCTACGCCAAGGGGGGGACGGTTACCCAGGCGGACATCGACGCCGTGGCGGACCCGGTGCTGTCGGCGGAGGTGTTCAAGCTGTCCGACGCGGTGCTCCAGGGGCATTACGACCAGGCGGCCTCCATCCTGGGGGACCTTTTGAAGATGCAGACGGAGCCCATCATGATCCTGGCGGCCCTGGGAAGCCAGCTCCGCCGCATCTGGACGGCCCGGCTGGCCTTGGACGGCGGCCGGGACCGCTACTGGCTGATGGAGCTCTGGGGCATGAAGTCCGACTACCCTGCAAAGCTTCTGGTCTCCGCGGCTCGGCGGACCACGTCGGAGTGGTGCGCCCGGGCGGTGCGGCGGTGCCAGGAGCTGGACCGCCGGATGAAGAGCGAGCGGGGCGTGGACAGCGCGGGAGAGCTGAAACTGCTGCTGGTCCAGTTGGCCGCCGGGAGGAGCTGAGGAAATGGAGCGCATTCAGGAAGTCATCGTGGTGGAGGGCCGCTATGACAAAAATACGATTTCCCAGGTGGTGGACGCCACGGTGGTCACCCTGGGGGGCTTTGCCGTGTTCAACGACAAGGAGAAGCTGACCTTCCTCCGCCGCCTGGCGGAGAAGCGGGGGCTTATCATCCTGACGGACAGCGACGGGGCGGGCTTCGTGCTGCGGAATTACCTGAAAGGGGCCCTGCCCAAGGACCGGGTGAAGCAGGCCTATATCCCCGACGTGAAGGGCAAGGAGCGCCGGAAGCGCAAGGGCGGCAAGGAGGGCAAGCTGGGCGTGGAGGGCATGTCCCCCGCCGTCCTCCTGGAGGCCCTGCGCCGCTGCGGCGCCACCTTTGAGAACGAGGCCCCGCGGGAGCGGGGGGAGGCCATCACCAAGGCGGACCTCTTTGCTCTGGGTCTCAGCGGCGGGGAGGGCAGCGCGGAGAAGCGCCGCCTCCTTTTAAAGCGCCTGGACCTGCCCGAGCACCTCACCGCCAACGGCATGCTGGAGGCGCTGAACCTTCTTTTCAGCCGGGAGGAGCTGGAGGCGCTGCTGGCGGAAGTGTAGGTCCCCGACAGGATTCGACATGGTTCATAGGACAGCCGTGCTATGCTGGAAGCAGAAAACACCCGCCGTTTCCGGGAGGAAAGGGCGGGTCCAGTAAGGAGGAGACGGATTGCGTAAGCTGTTCGTGGGAGAGGCCCGATGCCGGGCATTGCCGGCGCGCTATTACCTGCTGGAGGAGGAGGCGTCGGACCCCGGGTCCTATGGCGTTCAGATCGAGCTGAAGGGGGAGGAGGCGTCGGTGAGGGACCTCGGTCCCTCCCGCCAAAGGGTCCTGGAGCTGGCGGAGGCCCTGGCCCGGGGGGCCGTGACGCCGGTGGGGCTCCGGGACGTAGTGGACGACTGGCTGCTGGAATAAGCGGGGCAACATTTACAAATTCTAAACGCAAAAGACAGCCTGTGACCATTGAATAGCAACGGTCACAGGCTGTTCTTGATATAATTTTCCCTTACATTTTCCCTTTACAGTTTCATAACGCCCTTAATAAACGTTTCCATCCTGGCGGCGCTGTCCTGCTTCATGGTCTCCGTAACGTGCCCGTAGACATCCAGCGTAAAGGCGGCGGTTGCGTGGCCCAGGTTGCCCTGTATGGTCTTGATATCGTCCCCGGCCCGGATGGAGTTCACGGCGAAGGTGTGCCGGAGATCATGAAAGCGGAAGGCGTCAAGCCCGACGGCGGCCCGAATGGAGGAAAATTCTTTTTCTGCGGTTTGCTGGGACATCGGCCCGCCGTCTTCATCAGTGAAGATCAGGCCGCAGGGGTTGTCCCAGAGCGGCCCCGCCTTCAACCGCTGTTCTGCCTGTTTCGTCTTCTGCTTGCGCAGCACCTGGAAGGCGGAGGCGGCGGGCATGACAATCCGGGGCTTCCCGCTCTTTGGCGTTGAGAACAGCGGCCCCCTGGTAAAGTCGGCGGAGAGCTGCTTGTCTACCGCAATTGTTCCCCTGTCGAAGTTCACGGCGTCCCAGGTGAGGCCCAGGAGCTCAGAGAGGCGGAAGCCGGTAAACAGGGCCAGTGTCACAAGATGCTCTATCCGCGTGCCGCCAGCGGCCCGGATCAGCGCGGCGGCCTGTTCGTCGGTGAGCGGATGGATCTCTTTTCGCTCCGCTTTTGGAAGCACGCAGCGGGCGGCTGGATTCCTTGGTATGTAATTCAGGTCCACGGCCTTTCCCATGGCGATATGCAGGACCCGGTACAGGACGTGAACCGAAGAAGGCGCAAGGCCGCCCAGGCCGTTTATAAAATTCTGAACGGTATGCGGGTGCAGATCTGTCAAGCGGACGGCCCCCAGGGAAGGGCGGATATGGTTCTTGATATAGCTTTTGTAAGCATTGGCTGTTGTGGGCTTTACATTGCCCAGATAATCCCGCGTCCAGATATCCAGCCATTGCCCCACGGTGAGCCGGGACAGATCCGCATAGGTCCCGCCATTGACGGCCACGGCGGCGGCCTGCAGCTTCTCCCGGACCTCTTTCTGTGTCTTGCCGGTGAAAGATCGCTGGACCTGCTTCCCCGTGCCGGGGTCCCGGCCCGTGGTAATACGGGCTTCCCAATAGGTGTATTCCTTCCCGTTTCGCGTGACGGTCTTTTTTCGGATAGTCCCGCCGCCTTTGGCTCCCTTTTTTGCCATAAAAAATTACCTGTCCTTTCAAAAATGGTTGCAATGAACCAAGGACAGGTGTTATAATAACGCTGTTCTGTGGCGCTATTATCGGGCCTGTCCCGGTTATAGTTCCGAAGCCGTCCAGGGGTTGCCGCCCCTGGGCGGTTTCTTTATGCTCAAATCCGCAACCGGTTGCGGATTTGCGGTTACTGCCTAAATTCGTCAGCGCTGACGGATTTGAAAAACGTCCGCGGTGTCGGATTTGGTGCGACAGCGCTGTCGCATGAAATCCGCAAGCGCTTGCGGATTTGCCTACTCTCCCGCCCCCGGGGCCTCCCCCTTCAGGTAACCGGCAAGCTCCACGATCCAGCGGGGACGGTGTTCCCCCTCCAGAATCAATTCACCGTTCCGATACGCCGCCACTTCAACAAAACCGTTGTCATTGTCATAAAAAGCGGCCTCGTCGCAGAAGGGCAGGACGGCCCGCAGTGCCTCCCAGCGACCGGCAAAGCGCCGCTCTACGTCCTCTTCGCCGATGTTATGCCCGCCCCGGGCCACCCGGTTCGCAATGCGCCGTTTGCTCTCCTCCGCCGTATCGAGGCCGACGTAGTAAAGGCGGATATAATAGCCCGCCTCCTTTGCCCGCTTTGCGGCGGACTTCGGGCGGTGGCCGGAGAGGGTGGTTTCCTGGGTGAAGCTCACGCCGTCCCGGATGCAGTCCTCCATGATGCGGATTGCCCGCTTGCCGCCCTCCAGGGCCTTTCCGCCCATTTGAGCGGTGATCTTGTCCACGTCGACAATGACCCCAAGGTCCGTTGTCCGGCTCTTGAGAACGCCGGTAAAGCTGCTTTTCCCGACGCCGTTGACGCCGCCTATGATGGTGTAGGTTTTCATGATTCCCCCTGATTATTTTGTGTTGCGCAAATCCTCAATTTGGTTCTTTCCGTGCCCTAATATTTATATTCAGAACTATTTCTTGTATTTTGGTATTTCCGATAGTTCCTTTATCCGTTCTACGGCAACTTCTTGCCCGGCATTATTTAAAAGATTAAAATATTTTGAGAGTGCTGCGTATTTTGATAGTTGCACACCTTGGGCAGCTAGTTCTTGACATTCATTTTCTGCTTTTTTAATTTCATCAGGTGACGCACCTGTCCTCTTTAATATTTCAAGTTCACTCAATTTTTTGGAAAGAAGCGCTCCGCAATCCATAACGTTTTCTCCTGCCAAATTAGAAACATAGTCTCCCCATCCCATTAAATACGCAGGTGAAACTTGTAGGATTCTGGAGAGTGGTTCCAATACAGAACCTGGTACTTTTTCAATATCTCCATTTTCATATCTGTATATGGTGGCCACAGATACACCAAGGGAGCTTGCAATATATTCAACAGGAATCCCCAGCTCTTTACGTCTGGTTTTCATTCGTTCACCAGTAGTCATTTTATCTCCTCCCCATGTGCATATTAACACGCTGGTTGCAGAAATGCAATATGTTTTTCATAAATGCGAGAAAAGTTGTTGACAAAGGGGATGATACGTGATAACCTTAAATACAAGATTTGCAATAATGCGAAAATACGAGGAGGGGCATTGTCTTGAACATTTCTAAGTTGCGTGGGAAAATTGTTGAAGCAGGCTTTACGCAGGAAAAGCTAGCTGCAGAAATCGAAATGAATAAGAGCACTTTTTCGCGGAAAATGAAGAGTAACGCATTGGAATTTTCCGTTGGAGAAATGCATCGTATTGTGGCTGCATTAAACCTAAGCGCAGAAGATGCTGTAGATATTTTTTTGACATAACTTCGCATTATTGCAATTTTCTCGTTGTAAGGGGATGAATTTGTAGGAGAGGCAGAGTATTCTAACGTGCGAGCTTGTGTCTAACTTGGACACGGAACGGAGGTGAGCAAATGAAAGAGCCAGAGAAACTGGCAGAAAAGCCAAATTGCGAGGTCATTTCTTTTCCAGACAGAACGCAGCTGGAGCAAAAGAAGCTGACAGAGGACCGAAACAAGAGAATGGAAACCCTAGAGAAAGGAAAATTCGCCTTGATGGAGGCAATGGCGGAATTGGTGGAGGTGGAACAGCTTACAGGCCGGACGGGCCTGCCGCAAAGAGTATCCATTGCGTTCAGCAGCATAATTGCCGATGCCATACGATGGGCGGAAACAGTCGCAGCCGTGCGCAAACAAAATCCTAAAGGGAAGGGGAGTTAGACATGAGCCAGGAATATTACATAAATTCACTTGGTCTTCCGACACGGCCCGCCGGGCGGAATCCCTATAACACGGCGGCTTTGCCTCCCGGTCTCCCGTGGTGGTTCTACGGCCCGCCAGCGGCCCCGGCCCAGCCGCCGCCCCCGGTCCAGGCTCCCGTTCCCGCTACGCCGGGCGGCGTACCAAAGCTGGCCTACAGCGTGGAGGAGGCGGCGGAGGCCCTGGGCGTGTCCCGGGCGCTGGTGTACCGGCTGATCCACCAAAGCGGCTTCCCGTCGGTGAAGCTCCGGGGGCGGCGGCTGATCTCCGCCGAACTGCTGGCGGAGTGGGTGCGGCAGCAGGCCGGGGGCGGGGCCTTGTGAGCACGGAGAAGCGCCCGCCGGGAGTGATGCTGTACTTTGCAGAAACACGTCCCCTGCTGGCCCTGATGAGCGACGAAGAGCGGGGGCAGATTCTGGCGGCGGTTTTCGATTATGCCGAATATGACGTGAAACCGGAGCTCAGCGCCCGCCTGTCTCCCGTGTGGCCCTTCTTCCAGCAGATGGTTGACCGGGACGCGGAGACCTACCGGAAGAAATGCGAGAAGGCCGCCAAGGCGGCAAGCGCCCGCTGGGAGAAGAAGGGGGAAAAGGGCTGATGCGCCCGCATGCGCTGGCATACGCTGTGTATCCCGCTGTGCGGCGGCAGTTGCCCGTATCCGATGGGATATCCGCTATGCGTGGGTATGCGTTAGCATGCGTCCGTATGCGCTGGCATGCGTCGGCATGCGCTGGGATGCGCCAGCATGCGTCCGCATTGCCAAGCAATGCTTGGAGATGCCAATAACCAACGTACAACTACCAACTTACAACTATCATCTTTCAACTAGGACGGGGGGTGCAGGGGGGAAATTTCGCACGGTGGGACCGTGGAAAAGTGGAAAACTTTGTGGAAAACTGGCCGGAGAAACGGCCTTGAAGGAGGAAGCACACATGGCATTTGAGAACAAAAACACCGCCCATGCTGTTAGCGGCAGCACAGGCGGCAAGCGGGAACAGGTTTTCACGGGCCTTGTTTCCACCGACAGTGTACAGGAAACGGGGCGGCTTGTCAAGAGCGGCGGCCTGGGATATGCCCAGGCGCGCCGGCTGGCGGCGATGCTGACGGAGCGGCAGAGGCGGGATATTGTGCGGCTGGCGCTTGTGATCCGGGAGGCGGGCTGACAGTGAGCTTTTCAAATTCGAATACGTAGACGGATTTGGACGGGAAACAAATTGTGTCCATGTTGGACACATGCGGAAAGGAGGGCCGTTGTGGACGGCATAGCGAAAAGCACACTCCCCTATTTCCTGGGGATGGACCTGGCGGACTTGGCGGAGGGTACGCCGCTTTCGGAAGAAAGTGGATTCGTCGACTTCATGTCGGAGGCCCGGGGGTTAACGGCGGCGGTAAAGGATGCGGGGATATGCCTGAGCAAAACCAAGGACCAGCGGGCCCGCGCCCTGTTCCTGATGCGGGGTTTCTATCTGCTGGGCGTGCTCCGGGGAGGAGAGGCGGCGCGGGCCGTCCTGCTGGATGAGAAGGCGGAAGAGGGGCGGTTCGTCCTCTCCAGGGCGTGCGCCCTGCTGTTCCTGGAGGAGCTGTCCGGGCTGTCCTCCTTCCAGCTGGAAGCGAACTGCAAAGCAATCGGGCTCTAAGAAACGGAGGTTTTCATGGAAGCGAACGAGTACATTTTGAGCAATGAGGCTATACGGAATCTTACGGACACAACTCCATTCTCCGAAGGGGAGCCGGTCGGCTTCCTGGAGGACGGGGACGGATGCGGTTTTTGGATGGCGGCGGAAGAGGTAGCCGTGGCGTCGGCGGTCCAGGCGGCGAAGCTGACGACCGGACAGGCCCGCGCCCTGTTCCATATGCGGAGCTTCTATTTCCTGGGCGTGCTCCGGGGCGCGGAGGAATACCGCTCCATGCTTACGGAAGATATGGAGTCAGAAAACGCGCCCTTTTCCTTGGACGACTACGCGTCGGCAGAATTTCGGGAGTCATTGGAGACGATGGCCCCGGAAGATTTTCAACGATTGTGCGCCCTGCTGGGCCTGTCGGTACCGTGGGAAAAATAAGCGGCTTATGCGGCGTGTGTGTCTACCCAACCCATGCGGCAGCATATAGGAACAGCGGCGCCAGCTGGCGCCGCTGTTTATTATTCCGCTTCATCCTCGACATACTCCATGATATCGCCGGGCTGACACTGGAGGTATTTACATAGCCTGACAATCGACCGTGTGTCAATGTTTCCCTGGTTCTTTTGCAGTTTTTCAATAGTTGCGTTGCCTACAATTTTTTCTTTTTGCAGGGTGTAGGCGTTCAAACCCCTTTCCGCCAAGAGGGCAAAGAGCTTGTTATAGATAATCGGCATATTTCACCACCTTTCCAGGCTTCCCGGAAACCGGGAGGCTCCCAGTTTACCCCGACTCGGGGCCCGGGTGTTGAAAGTCTCTTCTTCCATGATACCATTATAGCAAAGCATTAACCCTAAATCTAGTGTTAATATATCCAAACTTTCACCCTAAAGTTTGGATTATTGTACAAAAATGCCGGAATTTAGTATTTGTGCAAGGCTACAAAAAGGAACCGGCCAGGGAAAACCGGGCGGCCCGCCTCCATTGTCCAGGGCCCCCGGAGGCCGCCAGGGCGGGCCCGGTTCGCCGCCGCTTCTCTGGAGGCGCAAAAGGAAACGGGCTGAAGCGTTTTGCTTCCAGCCCGTTTCCGTCTGTGTTCAGTTTTGCCGGGGCAGCGCTTACAGCCCCAACGCCTTGACCCTGCGATAAAAGGTGTTCTTCTTCAGCCCGGCCCGGTTCGCTGCCTCGACGCCTGTAATCTCTCCGGCCCGCCAGCTCTTGCAGATGGCTTTAAAATCTTCCTGGTTAATTTCAATTGGCTTTCGCCCCTGGTATTTCCCTTCCGCCTTAGCTATTGCGATCCCCTCCTTTTGCCGTTGCAAAATGGTTTCCCGGTCCAGCTCCGCCATGGCCCCGAAAACCGTCAGCATAAAACGGCCCTGCGGCGTGGTGGTGTCGATGCTCTCCTTCAGGCTGACGAACTCGACGCCCTTGTCCGTGAGCTTTTCGACGATGGAAAGCAGGTCCCGTGTATTCCTGGCAATACGTGAAATACTCTCCGTGACAACCGTGTCACCCTCTCGAACATAAGCAAGCATGGCCTTGAGCTGTTCCCGCTCCGCGTTCTTCCCGCTCTCCTTCTCCGAAAAAATCTTCTTGATTCCACGGGCGTCCATTAAAGCGAACTGGCGGGCCGTGTTCTGATCTTCCGTGCTGACGCGAATATAGCCGACTTCCATAAAAACAATTCCTTTCTGCGTAACAGTGTGCATCTACCCTATTTGGAAGTATAGCATACCTTGTGGGACGTGTCAATAGGTCATAGTCTAATGACACGTCAAAAAAGCGTGTCATATAAGTTGGTTTTGCCATTTATGCAACGTGTCATAAGTTTTGATACCCTATTGAAACGCTTTGGGGCTCTGGCGACAGTCTCCATGCCCTGGACAAAAGCTGCGGCGCCGGTCAGCGGACCACGGCAGCCCGTGGCGGCCTCCAGGACGCGCCGGAAGCGGGGAGATTCCCCCGGGTGGCCCTGGGTCCTTCCGGCGGCGTCAGCTGACCGGCGGGCCAGTCCTAGCCCCGCTGGAAGCCTGGCCCCCGTGCTGGAGGAGGCGGTAGCACTCCCGGCGGAGCGCCGGACCCAGCTCCGGGAGCCTTGCGGGCCGGATCGGCGAGGCGGCCTCTGGTGGCCTCCAGGACGCACCGGAGGCGGGGAGCTCCCCCGAGTACCCTGGCCTCTCCCGGCGGCGTCAGCGCCCCGGAGGGGCGTCCCTGGCCCTGCTGGAGGCCCCCGGCCCTGCGCTGAAGAAGACGGCAGCACTCTCGGCGGCGAACCGGGCCCGTCCTGGCGGCCTCCCGGGGCTTGGGAAATGGCGGCGGGCCGCCCGGTCTTCCTGGACAGCCCTCTTTGTAGCCTTGCACAAATGCTTATTTCGGCATTTTTGTACAATAATCCAAACTTTAGGGTGAAAGTTTGGATATATTAACACTAGACTTAGGGTTAATGCTTTGCTATAATGGTATTGTGGAAGAAGAGGCTTTCAACGACCGGGCCCCGGGTCGGGGTAAACTGGGGGCCTCCTGAAATGACAGTTCCTTTATGTGTCCAACTTGGACACATAACCAGGGCGGTGCACCGTGCCCGTCCTGGCAGCCTCCCGGAGGCCCTGGGCAATGGCGGCAGGCCTCCGGTCCAGGAAGAAAGCGGCGGTCCGCTGTGGAAAAATTCTGCCGAAGATATTTTCCCTTATTTTTTCCCTTTAGCGGTTTCATTTCAAATTTCTGCACAAACCGAGTGAATACAAAAGCCTTTGCACCGCAATTGCTCCATATTTCGGAATCCCTGGGACAACAATCTTGAATTTACAAATTCTTCATAACTTTTGGCGAAATCCCCCTTTACAAATGGGGGCGGCTGTACTATGATAATCACTGTTAGCACTCCTGGTATTTGAGTGCTAACAGTGATTACGTTTTTTCAAATTTTTATATTTTAAGGAGGAACCCATTATGAAACTCACCCCGCTTGCAGACCGCGTCATTCTGAAGATGGTGGAAACCGAGGAGACCACCAAGGGCGGCATCATCCTCACCGGCAGCGCCAAGGAAAAGCCCTCCGTGGCGGAAGTCATCTCCGTGGGCCCCGGCGGCACCGTGGACGGCAAGGAAGTCACCATGACCGTGAAGCCCGGCGACAAGGTGATTACCAGCCAGTACGCCGGCACCAAGGTCACCCTGGAGGAAGTCGAGTATGTCGTCGTCCGGCAGAACGACATCTTGGCCATTGTCGACTAAGCAAATTTTGATTTCAAAACATCGGGAGGTAACGATTTATTATGTCTAAGCTCATCAAGCGCGGCGAGGACGCCCGCAAGGCGCTGGAGACCGGCGTCAACACTCTGGCCGATACCGTCAAGATCACCCTGGGCCCCAAGGGCCGGAACGTGGTTCTGGACAAGAAATACGGCGCTCCCCTCATTACCAACGACGGCGTGACCATCGCCAAGGAAATCGAGCTGGACGATCCCTTTGAGAACATGGGCGCTCAGCTGGTGAAGGAAGTCTCCACCAAGACCAACGACGTGGCCGGCGACGGCACCACCACCGCCACCCTGCTGGCCCAGGCCATGATCGGCGAGGGCCTGAAGAACCTGGCCGCCGGGGCCAACCCCATCATTGTGAAAAAGGGCATTGCCAAGGCCGTAGAGGCGGCGGTGGGCGAGATCAAGGCCCAGGCCAAGACCGTGGACGGCTCCAAGGACATCGCCCGTGTGGGCGCGGTCTCCTCCGGCGACGTGGAGATCGGCAAGCTGATCGCCGACGCCATGGAGAAGGTCTCCGCCGACGGCGTCATCACCATCGAGGAGTCCAAGACCGCCGAGACCTACAGCGAGGTGGTGGAGGGCATGCAGTTCGACCGCGGCTATATCACCCCCTACATGGCCACCGACATGGAGAAGATGGAAGCCGTTGTGGACGACGCCTATATCCTCATCACCGATAAGAAGATTTCCGTCATCGCCGACATCCTGCCCCTGCTGGAGCAGCTGGTCCAGTCCGGCAAGAAACTGCTGATCATCGCCGAGGACGTGGAGGGCGAGGCCCTCAGCACCCTGATCGTCAACCGCCTCCGGGGCACCCTCAACGTGGTCTGCGTCAAGGCCCCCGGCTTCGGCGACCGCCGCAAGGAGATGCTCCAGGATATCGCCACCCTCACCGGCGGCACCGTGGTCAGCGAGGAAGTGGGTCTGGAGCTCAAGACCGCCGACATCTCCATGCTGGGCCGTGCCCGCCAGGTGAAGGTCACCAAGGAGAACACCACCATCGTGGACGGCGCCGGCGACTCTCAGGCCATCAAGGACCGGGTCGCTCAGATCCGCTCCCAGATCGCCAACACCACCAGCGACTATGACAAGGAGAAGCTCCAGGAGCGCCTGGCCAAGCTGGCCGGCGGCGTGGCCGTCATCAAGGTCGGCGCGGCCACCGAGACCGAGATGAAGGAAAAGAAGCTCCGCATCGAGGACGCCCTGAACGCCACCCGCGCCGCTGTGGAAGAGGGCGTGGTGGCCGGCGGCGGCACCATCTTCGTCAACGTCATTCCCGCCGTGGAGGCTCTGGTGGACGGCGTGGAGGGCGACGAGAAGACCGGCGTCCGCATCGTGGCCAAGGCCCTGGAGGCCCCCATCCGTCAGATTGCCGCCAACGCGGGCCTGGACGGCTCCGTCATCCTGGAGAAGGTTCGCTCCGGCGAGAAGGGCTTCGGCTTCGACGCCTACAAGGAGGAGTACTGCGACATGGTGGCCTCCGGCATCATCGACCCCGCCAAGGTGACCCGCAGCGCCCTGGAAAACGCCGCGTCTGTTGCCGGCATGGTGCTGACCACCGAGTCCCTGGTGGCCGACAAGCCCGAGCCTCCCGCTCCCGCCCCCGCCGCGCCCGACATGGGCGGCATGTACTAAGCCGTCAAAGCACAAGAAACGCAAGATAAGAACAGCGGCGCCCGCTATAAGCGGGCGCCGCTTCCGTTTTCCCCCATTGTATGGGGATCATTCCGTAATCTCGCTGAGCTTGACGGGCCGCCCCTCTTTCAGGGACTTCGTGGCGGCGGCGGCGATGAGGATGGGATAGAGGCCGTCCTCGCCGGTGACCTGGGTCTCCGTGCCGTTGATGACCGCCTCGGCGAAGGACTTCTGCTCGGCGGCAAAGGCCATGGTATAGCGGTCCCACATGATCTTGTAGCAGGCGCCGGAGACGGTGCCGTCCGCTCCGTAGAAGGTGGCGTTGTTGGGGGTGTCGTTTTCGTCCATCACCGCGCCCTCGGACCCGAAGACCTCCACCCGCTGGTCGTAGCCGTAGACGGCCTTGCGGCTGTTGTCGATGACGCCCATGGCCCCGTTCTCGAATTTCAGGGACACCACGGCGGTGTCCACGTCGCCCGCCTCGCCGATGGCCGGGTCCACCAGCACGCCGCCGTAGGCGAAGACCTCCGTGACCTCGGAGCCCGCCAGGAACCGGGCCATGTCGAAGTCGTGGACCATCATGTCGTAGAAGATGCCGCCGGAGACCTTCACATAGTCGATGGAGGGAGGCTCCGGGTCCCGGGAGCTGATCTTGATGAGGTTCACCTTGCCGACCTTCCCAGCCCGGACGGCCTCGTAAACGGCCCGGTGGTTGTGGTCAAACCGGCGGTTGAAGCCCACCTGGAGCTTGACCCCGGCCTTCTTCGCCGCGGCGATGACCTCCCGCACCCGCCCGATCCGGTAGTCCACCGGCTTCTCCACGAACACGTCCTTCCCCGCCTGGGCCGCCTTGATGGCGTACTCCGCGTGGAGGTCCGTGGGGGAGCAGACGACGACCGCCTTGATCTCGGGGTCCTTCAGGATGACGTCCGCGTCCTTGACGATGTTGGGGATGCGCAGGCGCTGGAGGAACTCCACGGTTTCGGGGCTCATGTAGGGGTCGGCGATGGTCTTGATCTCCATTTCGGGAACGAATTTCGCGATGTTCTCCGCGTGGACCCGGCCGATGCGGCCCGCTCCGATGATGCCGATTTTGATGGTCTTCATAAGCGTCTCTCCTTATCTAAAATGTCCAATTAAAGCTTCCGGATGGCTTTTACCGCCTGGTTGGTGGTGGTCTTCGGGATCAGCTCGAAGCCGACCAGCCCGGCGTAGCCGGTCTCCTCCAGGCAGGCGAATACGTTGGGGTAGTTGATCTCGCCGGTGCCGGGCTCGTGGCCGCCTGGAACCGCTCCAGGAAGGGAAGCTCGCGGTACATCGGTTCGATACAGGCTGATGTTTGAAAGACCATAATTCGGATTCCTCTTGTTCTGTGCTATACACAATTTGAATTTAAGCACATAATAGCACATCCGGGGGATATGTCAATGGGGAACCGGCCAACTTCCCAAAAACCAGCGAAACGCACAAAAATAGGGCCTCTTTTTTGCGGATTGACAACGAATGTGTTTCCGTATATGATAGAAGAAAGGTTGTGCAAACACACAATGGGAGGCGATGACAATGGGAAGCAGACCGACGATCCAAATGGTGGCGGAACTGGCAGGGGTCTCCCGGGGGACGGTGGACCGGGTTTTGAACGACCGGCCCCATGTCAACGAGGAGGTTCGGCGGCGGGTGCAGGAGGCCATGCGGGAGCTGGGATACGTCTCCCCCCGGGAGGCTTACCGGCGGCAGGCGGACACCTCCCTCCGGCCCCTGACCCTGGGGGTCCTGCTGCCCAATTGGGAGGGGCAGTTCCGAACGGAGGTGACGGAGGGCGTCCGCACGGCCTGCGAAGAGCTGGAGGAGTCCAGGGTGCAGGTGCTGGTCCGCCGCTGCGAAACGGACCTGCCCCAGGAGGCGGTGGAGCTGCTGGCGGCTATGCGGGCCGAGGGGGCGGAGGGCTTTGCCGTCTGCGCCGTCAACGACCCGGCCATCCAAAGCTGGATCGCCGCCAGAAGCGCGGAGGGCGTCCCGTGCGTCACCTTTAACTCCGACCTGCCCGACAGCGGCCGGCTGTGCTTCGTCGGGCAGAGCATCCGCCAGGCGGGGCGGGTAGCCGCCGGCCTGCTGTACAAGTGCGTATCCGGTCAGGGCCCTATCCTGGCCACGGCGGGGAACCTCAAGTTCGACGGCCACCGCCAGCGGCTGGACGGCTTCCGGGAGCGGCTGGAGGAGCTGGGCTTTCCGGCGGGGCAGCTCCTCGTCCGGGAGACCTTCAACGACTACGGGACCACCCTCCGGGTGGTGGAGGAGACCCTGGGACAGTGGCCGGAGCTGCGGGGGGTCTACATGGCGAATTTCAGCGTCTCCGGCTGCTGCGCCGCCATTGAGCGGGCCGGGAGGACCGGCCGGGTCCACGTGGTCTGCCATGATATCAACGAGAGCATCCGGCAGCTGGTCCGCTCCGGCGCGGTGGATTTCACCATTCCCCAGGACCTGAAGCGGCAGGGTTACGCCCCCCTGTTATTGCTGCGGGACTACCTCCGGAAAAAGCGGCCCCTGGGGGCCCAGCCATTCCAGGGCCGGATCGACATCCTCTGCGTGGAGAATCTATAGGTGAAGCGCTTCAAAGACGCGCCGCGGTCCGGCGGCAAAAAAGAGCCTGGAGGCACAGCCTCCAGGCTCTTTTGAACGTTCCTCACTTCTTCCCGCCGAACAGGCCCTTGAGGAAGCCGCCCTTTTCCGGTTTCCGGTCCTTTTTCTCCGGTGCTTTTTTCTCCCCCGCCTTTGCGGGGGTCTTCAGGCGCTCCAGCGCCTCCACGGCGTGCTTGTAATCCTGCCGGGCGGAGGCTTCGTAGAGCTCCCGGGCCCGTTCCGTGCTGGCGGCCACGCCCTTGCCGTGCTCATAGCACCAGCCCAAGAGGTACTGTCCCCGGGCCTGGCCCAGTTTCGCCGCCTGGCGGTAGCAGCTCACGGCCTGGTCCCAGCTCTGGTTCACGCCCTCGCCGGTCTCGTAGAGATAGCCCAGGTTGCACGCGCCGGTGGCGTCCCCGGCCTCAGCAGCCCTCCGGTACCACTCCGCCGCCTCGGCGGCGTCCTTTTTCGCGACGCCCTGGCCCGATTCGCAGCAGTAGCCGTAGTTGGTCATGGCCCGGGGATAGCCCGCCTCCGCGGACAGCTTGTAAAGCCGCGCGGCCTCCAGGGCGCTCTGTTCCACGCCCCGGCCCGTCTCATACAGGTAGCCCAGATTGCACTGGCCCGCCGGGTCCCCCTTCTCCGCCGCCTGGCGGTAGAGGTCCGCGGCCCGCTCCAGGCTCTGCTCCACGCCCTCGCCGAACTCATAGCACACGCCCAGATTGCACAGCGCCCGGGTGTAGCCTGCCTCCGCCGCCTTTTGGTACCACTTGACGGCCTCGGCGTCGTCCCGGTCCAGGCCCTTGCCGTGCTTACAGCACAGGCCCAGGCAGAACATGCCCCTGGGGTCCCCCTGCCCGGCGGCCTTGCGGTACCAGTGAACGGCCCGGGTCAGATTCTGCTCCACGCCGTTTCCCGTCTCATAGCACCAGGCCAGGTTGCACATGGCCCGGGGAAAGCCCTGCTGGGCGGCGGCGGAGTACCACTTGACGGCCTCCTCCCAGCTCTGCTCCACGCCCCGGCCGGATTCGTACATGAAGCCCAGGTTGCACTGGCCCGGGGCGTTGCCCATCTCGGCGGCCTTGCGGTACAGCTCCACCGCCTTCTCAAAGCTCTGGGGCACGCCCTCTCCCCGCTCATAGCACACGCCCAGGTCGCATGCGGCGGGGGCGGACCCGGCGTCGGCGGCCTTTTGGTACCATTGTGCGGCCAGGTTCACGTCCTGAGCCGTGCCGATGCCGTAGTCATAGGCCCGGGCCACGCTGAACAAGCCCCGGGGGTCCCCCTGCTCGGCGGCCTTGCTGTACCAGACAAAGGACTCCTCCAGATTCGTTTCCACGCCCTGGCCGTGCTCATAGCACCAGGCCAGGTTGCACATGCCCCGGGACAGTCCGCCGTCGGCGGCCTTGCGGTACCACTCGGCGGCGGTCTCCCAGCTCTGCTCCACGCCCTCGCCGCACTCGTACAGGAAGCCCAGACAGCACGCGCCGTCCTCGTCCCCCTGCTCGGCGGCCTTGCGGTAGAGCTCCGCCGCGGCCGCCTTGTCCGCGGGCACGCCCCGGCCCCGCTCGTAGCAGAGCCCCAGGCACAGCTGGCCCCGGGGATAGTCCTGGTCCGCCGCCGCCCGGTAGAGGCGCACCGCCTCGGCGAAGCTCTGCTTCACCCCCTGGCCGTGCTCATAGCACCAGGCCAGATTGCACAGCGCCCGGGGATAGCCCTTCTCCGCCGCCTTGCGGTACCACTCCACGGCAGTCTCCCAGCTCTGCTCCACGCCCCGGCCGGACTCGTACAGGAAGCCCAGGCAGCACATGCCGGGGGCGTTGCCCTGCTCGGCGGCGGCGGAGTACCACTTGGCGGCCTGCTCCAGGTCCTCCTCCACCCCCGCGCCGAATTCCAGGCAGCGGCCCAGCTCCGTCTGGGCGCCGGGATAGCCCAGCCAGGCGGCGGACTGATACCATTTGGCGGCCTCCGCCTCGTCCGCCTCCACGCCGCTGCCCCGGCGGTACGCCTCCGCCAGCAGGAACTGGGCCCGGGGGAAGCCCTGCTCCGCTCCCCGCTGGAAGCATTTCAGGGCCTTGTCATAGTCGGTCTCCACACCGATGCCGTATGTATAGCAGTAGCCCAGGTTCGTCAGGGCGGGCATGTACTCCTGCTCCGCCGCCTGGGCATAGAGCATCACGGCTTGCTTCGGGTCCGCCGGCACGCCCACGCCCGCCTCCAGGCACCAGCCCAGGTTCGTCAGACCCAGGGGGTCGTTCAGCGCCGCCGCCCGCTGATAGGCGGCCAGGGCGTCGGTCTCCCGTTTCTCGTCCACGGCCTGATTGCCCAGGCTCACCCAGTCGGAGGCGGTCATCTCCTCCTCCTCCACGGCGGTGAAAAAGGTTCCCCCGCAGCGGGGACAGATATCCGGCTCCTCCTCGGCCACAAAGCCGCAGTCGGGGCTTTCACAGCGATAGAAGTCCATGATCGATTCCTCCCTTACGCGTCCGCTCCGCCGTCGAAGTCGGAGGAGCCGTTGTAAATCTCGGTGAAGATATGGGCCGCGCCCCGGTGCTTGAAGCCGGGGAAGGTGTCCAGCTGGACCCCGTGAATGGCCCGGAAAATACTCTTTTCAATGTTGGGATTGGTCCGTTTCAGCTCCCGCAGGAGCAGCTTGATCTCCTGGCGCTTGCTCTCCCCCACGCCGTCGTGGCTGGCGTCCCGGGCCTCGGTGAAGCGGCAGGCGCACTGGAGAAACCGAAGCCCGTTGTAATTCCGCCAGTGGACGATGGCGTCCTCGTGGACGCAGTACAGCGGGCGGATCAGCTCCATGCCGGGGAAGTTCTTGCTGCGGAGCTTGGGGGGCATGGCCTGGAGCTGCGCGCCGTAAAAAAGGCCCAGCAGGGTGGTCTCGATGACGTCGGAGAAGTGGTGCCCCAGGGCGATCTTGTTGCAGCCCAGCTCCCGCGCCTTGGCGTAGAGGCAGCCCCGGCGCATCCGGGCACAGAGGTAACAGGGGTTTTTGTCCACCTGCACCGTCACGTCGAAGATGTCGCTCTCGAAAACGACGAGAGGGACGCCCAGCCGCCGGGCGTTTTCCTCCAGCAGCGCCCGGTTGGCCGGGTTATAGCCGGGGTCCATGGCCAGAAAGGTCAGCCCAAAGGGCCGGTCCGTGTGCTTCTGGAGCTCCTGCATCAGCTTGGCCAGGACGAAGGAGTCCTTCCCGCCGGAGACGCAGACGGCGATCCGGTCCCCCGGGGAAACCAGCTCGTACCGCTTGACTGCGGCGATGAAGGGATTCCACAGGGACTTTCGATAGGTCTTGATGAGACTGCGCTCGGCGGTCTCCTGAGGACTGAGATCACGGGACATGGGATTCCTCCCGACATATGATTATAACCAGATTGAGCCCAGGCGGAACACGGAAGCGCACATTTTGCGGAACCAGGACCGCTTGCCCCAGTCCTCCAGGGTGTAGGGCTTGCTCTCCGCCAGGATGCCGTCCAGGTCCTCCAGCAGGTCCTCTACCACCGGCATGTGATAGAGCAGCACGCCGCATTCGTAGTGGAGCTGGAAGGTCCGGTAATCCATATTGGTGCTGCCGATGAGAGCCACCTCCCGGTCCGCCATGACGCTCTTGGCGTGGAGGAAGCCGGGGGTGTATTTGTAGATCTTCACGCCGTGGCTTAAAAGCTCGCCCCAGTAGGTCTCCGCCACCATGTAGGTGAACTTGTGGTGATCCGGGACGCCGGGGATGAACAGCCGTACGTCCACCCCCGCGTCGGCGGCGATGCACAGAGCCTTCTGCATGGACTCCTCCACGGCGTAATAGGGCGTGGTGAGGTAGAGCATCTTCTGGGCGGAGGCAATGAGCTGGAGATAGACCTCCTCAATGGGATTGTCCGGATTGTTCAGCGGCCCGTCGGTAAAGGGCTGGCACCAGCCCCTGGCGGTCTCCACCGGATGGCGGGGGCGGTAGTAGTCGTCCTCGTTGTGGAAGGAGCCGCCCATCATTTTCCACATCTGCATGAACTGGGTGGCAAAGCCCCAGACCCCCTCGCCCTCGATGCGGACGGCGGTGTCCTTCCAGTGGCCGAAACGGACGATGAGATTGGCGTACTCATCGGCGATGTTGATGCCGCCCGTGTAGGCGTACTGCCCGTCGATGACGGCGATTTTCCGGTGGTCCCGGTAGTTGAAGTAGATGCGGTTCACATAGCGGTGGACGGGGTTGAAGACCTTTACCTCGATGCCCGCGTTCTGGACGGCCTGGAGGGTCTCGTCGGAGAAGCGGGTGAGGTTGCCGAAGTCGTCGAAGGTGATGTGGACCTCCACTCCGGCGGCGGCCCGCTCCTTCAGCACGGCGAAGATCCGGTCCCAGAGCCGGCCCTCCGCCAGAATGTAGTACTCCAGAAAGATATAGATCTCCGCCTTTTCCAGATGGGCGATCAGGTCCTCGAAGAACTCCGCGCCCTCCTTGAAGTAGACGGCGCCGGTGTCCCGGTAGAGGAGGAACCCCCGCTTCTCCAGATAGGCCGCCAGCCGTCCCCAAGCCGGGGACTGCCGCCGGAGGCGGCCGAGGTCGATCTCGCTGGCCATCCGCTGGCTCTCCCCGCAGGGGATGGGGGGCACCTTCTGGAGGCTGAGTTGCTTGGCCTGATGGGTCCCGCCCCAGAGGCAGAACAGGATCATACCGGATACCGGCATGGCCAGTAGCAGGCACATCCACACCAGCTTGTAGGTGGGGCTGCCGGGCCGCTGGTAGACCCGGATGGCCAGCGCCGCGCCGGCAATGAGCAGCAGGGCGTAGACAAAGCTGGAGTACTCCGCCAGGAGGATAGAGATGAGCAGGGAGGTGGCGATCTGGATGATGACCGTCAGCGCGCACATGGAGATGCTGGTGACGGCGGAGATCTTCCGCTCGATCCGCTCCTCCACCGGGGGGATATGGGGGATGTTTTTATGCACGGCGCTTACCTCCTTGCAAACAGTCTCAACGCTTGACCTTTCTATTATACAAAAAGACGGCGCCGTCTTCAACAACAAAATATTAAAAATAGATGACATTCGGGCCAGGCGTTTCCGCCTGGCCCGGACGCTTATTCGCTCTGACGCAGGAGACCCTGCTTGATGTCCCACAGCTTTTGGCTGAGGTCCACATAGTACCGGTGGGGGTTCTCAAACCGCTTCACCTCGTCCCAGAGGGTGTCCACCTGCTCCTTGCAGTACGCCTGAATTTCCGTCAGGCCGGGCCGCTTGTAGACCAGCTCCCCCCCCTGGAAAATGGGGACCTGGAGAGGCTTGGCGGTGAAATCCGTGTAGGTCTTCCGCTTCCAAGTGGCCCGGGGATCGAAGAGCTCCAGGCTCCGGGTCTCGTCCACCCGCTCGTCCCAGACGGCGATATAGTCCGCCTCGGCCTTGCCGGTGGCCTTGTCGAAAATCCGGTAGACCTTTTTGAAATGGGGGTTGGTGATCTTATCCACGTTCTCGCTGACCTTGATTTTGGGGATCACCTTCCCCGTCTCATCCTCTACCGCCACCAGCTTGTACACCCCGCCGAAAACCGGCTGGCTGCTGGCGGTGATCATCCGCTCGCCCACGCCGAACATGTCCACTTGGGCCCCCTGGATCAGCAGGTCCCGGATGATGTACTCATCCAGGGAGTTGGAGGCGGAGATCCGGCACTCTGTCCAGCCCGCGTCGTCCAGCATCTTCCGGGCCTTTTGGGTGAGGTAGGCGATATCGCCGGAGTCCAGGCGGATGCCGCACTGCTTGATGCCCAGGGGCTTGAGCACGGTGTCAAAGGCCCGGATGGCGTCGGGGATGCCGGATTTCAGGGTGTTGTAGGTGTCTACCAGCAACGTCGCGTTGTGGGGGTAAAGCTTGCAGTAGGTTTCAAACGCCTCGTATTGGGTGTCAAACATCTGGACCCAGGCGTGGGCCATGGTGCCCCCGGCGGGCACGCCGTAGAGTTGGTCGGAGATGGTGCAGGCGGTCCCGGCGCAGCCGCCGATATAGGCCGCCCGGGCGCCGGTGATGGCCCCGTCGGTACCCTGGGCACGGCGGGAGCCGAATTCCAGCACCGTCCGCCCCTGGGCCGCCCGGACGATGCGGTTGGCCTTGGTGGCGATGAGGCTCTGGTGGTTGATGGCCAGCAGGGTGAAGGTCTCGATGAGCTGGGCCTGAATGGCGGGGGCCCGGACCGTCACGACGGGTTCCTGGGGGAAGATGGGGGTCCCCTCGGGGATGGCCCAGATGTCTCCGGTGAAGCGGAAGTCCCTCAGGTAGGACAGAAACTCCTCGGAGAACAGGTTCCGGCCCCGGAGGTAGGCGATGTCCTCCTCGTCGAAGTGCAGGTCCAGGATATAGTCGATGAGCTGATCCAGACCCGCGCAGATGGCGAAGCCCCCCTTGTCCGGCACGTCCCGGAAGAACACGTCGAAATAGGTCATCCGGTCCTGGAAGCCCGCCTGGAAATACCCGTTGCCCATGGTCAGCTCGTAGAAATCGCAGAGCATGGTCATGTTCAGCTTTTGTTCGGTGCGCATGGTGGTAACACCCTCTTCTCTAGTTGTTCTCTTGATTATACGGAAAATGCTTCGAAAATGCAATATACTTGTTGTATAAGTTATGCTATTGCTATAAGTGCTTCTTTCTATTTCTCCTGTGTCTAACTGGTACTTTCGATGTTCCATAAAGGTTTTATCTACTGTACTAGCATTTGGCATTAAATCGGCTTCTGCATTAAGAGCGTCTAACCACTCTTTTGCTATCCGTTGCGCTTCTCTCTTGCCCTTTGCGCCTGGCAACATTTTACTAAGTTCTTTTCACTTGCCTTGTGTGTCTTTGTATTTTGCTCTTGCTTGCCACGGTTTGCCCTTGCAGTCTAATTTCCGAACGCCTGTTTGAGAGATACCCTCGTGTCCAGGCCCCGTTTGCTCCCGGTGGTGAACGGTACAAAGTCGATGTGCAGATGGGGCGTGGCCTCGTCCATGTGGAGATGGGCGGAGAATACCCGAAGCTGGGGATTGCGCTCCTGGAAGCCCCTCATGTACTCGTCCAGCACCGCCGCCGCAAGCTGGCCGTCCTCGCTCTCGGCGCTCATGTCGTCCTTGTTGCCCACTTGCAGGATGATTTCATGGAACGGCTTTTCCTGCTTGCTGGAACGTATCTTTTCATAGTAATCCTCAATTTTGCGGTCTGCCCTGGTCTGCCTGTCATTGTACCGCTTGAGGGCCTCGTCAAAAAGTTCGTGGTACACCACCTTGATATTTTCGTTGCAATAGTCTATATTGAAGTGTGTGCGTCTGCCGTCTACATTTTCAGCCAGAAACTTCCGGCTGTTGTGGTTGACCGAGCCTTTCCCCACCATGGCGCTGATTGTCCTTTTCAAAATCAAAACCTCCTTTCGCCGCGAAGCGGCGGCCTTTGTTACTTTCTGCGAAAGTAACGCAAAAGCACTTTTGACAGCCTTGCGGCCATCAAAAGCGCATTTGCGCCCTACGGGGTGGAGTGGGGGCGTTGCCCCCGCCGTCTGCGGACGGCTCCCCCAGCAGGGCTGCCCTTTGAAAAGGGCACCCTGCACCCCGCCTAAACTTTGACACTCGCCGTTGGGCAGGGGGGAAAGGCACAGCCTTTCCCCCCACCCGGCCAGTGTCCTCCGTGGGCCAAAAGTC
>JAETSB010000033.1 GCA_021769865.1 Oscillospiraceae bacterium | reverse complement strand
AGAATAGAAGGCAGCGTGCTGACGATAGAAGACGGGGCGATATCCAGCGTGACGTGGGTATCTGCGGGAGAAGGAGGGGAATTGGAAGAAACGGTCAAGAACGCCTTTACGCTGGCTCTTGGGGAGGGGAGTGCGGCCAACGTCAGCCTGGGATATCTGAACGGGACCCTGACGACCAGCGGGGACAAAGTCTATCAAATCACCAACACCGGCGGAACCAAAATCAACCTGTCCGGGGTATACAACAGCGGGGCGACCCTGCCGTCCGGCAACCTCAACTACCAGGGGGACATCTGGATGGACATCAACGGAGGAGCATTCGGCATCATCGCCGGAGGTGTCACCAATGAATGGGGCACCAACCTCCAGACCAGCACGCTGACTGGGGACACCCATGTGCAGATCTCTGGAAACGCCACGGCGGAACACGTCATCGGCGGGAACAACAAGGGAGCAAGCACTACCCTGACGGGAAACACCAACGTTACCGTCAAGGATAACGCCATCGTGGCGGGAGCCATCATCGGAGGAAGCACCTCCTCCCACAATGCCGTCACCACCATCACAGGAAACACGAGCGTCCTGGTCACCAACATCCAGCACAGCAACAGCGCGACCGTCAACCTGGGAGACTTCGGCAACGTCACAGCCCAAAACTTCATCACGGGCGGAAGCGCGTGGACGGCCAACCAGACTTCAGGAACGACCATCCAGGGCAACACCTCGGTAACGATTAATGTAGGCGATGCGGAACTCTCCGGCACGGAAGGGCACAACAACTTCGTCAAAAACATCTATGGAGGCAGTTACGCAAACACAAAATCCGAGGGCAACGGAGCCGTACAAAAAGTGGAAGGAAACTCAAGCGTCTCCATCAGCGGAAAAGAAGGAATCACCTTCACGGGAGACATCATGGGCGGCTCCTTCTGGAACTGGGGCAACGGCACGACGCTGACCACCAACGGAAACACCAGCGTCTCCATTGACGGAGGCTCCACCTTCACGGGCAAAATCGTGGGCGGCTCCTGGAGAGGAAGCACATGGACGGCGGAAGATCCCACAGCCCTGCCCGTCAGCATTGGCGGCAACATCACCGTCACCCTTGGACAGGGCACCTACCTGGGAGACATCTACGGGGCGGGCAACTGTGGCACGGTAGGAGGCGAGGTCCACGTCTCGCTGACGGGAGGAAGCATCTTTGGGGCGGAAGGAGAAGAAAGCGGCATCACCATCGGCGGAAGCGCCGGAGCGGCGGTAGAAGGAAACAGGACGCTGGAACTCAAGGGAACCTTTGGAACCGGGGACTTCCAAAACGTCACCTTCACCCGGTTTGATGAAATCAATATCGCGCAGGAAGGAGCCTCGGCCACCATCTACGCGCTGACCAACAGCCCGGCCCTGACCAAAACGGGAACGGGAACCCTGACACTCGGGGCGGACGCGGCAGGAGCGGAAACCATCCTTGACGGAACCACGGAAGGAATCACCATCTCGGAAGGCAGCCTGAACCTCTCCGGCGCCGGCGGCAGCCATATGAAAGGAACGTGGAACATCGCCTCCGGCTCCCGTCTCACCGGAGTCAGCGGAACCGTAACCGTAGGAGAAGGAGGCCTGGACGGACTGACCATCGCCCTGGGAACGGAAAACATCGGCCAGGACACGCAGGCGTCTGGCGCCGTCATCAGCAACGGCAGCGGAACGGGAAGCGACCCGAACCTGTCCATAGAGGGGGAAGGGCTGACGCTGGACCTGAGCAACGACGCCGTCGTCAACCTTCTGCTGGACCACAAAACCGACGACTCCTCCAGCTACCTGACCCTGACCAGCGGAACGCTGACCGTCGGCGACCTGGGCGACATCGCCTTCACTACCGACCTTCTGTCCAACTACGGCATCCGGGTCACCGGAACGGACGGAGGAAGCCTGGTGCTCAGCGGAGCGGCCACCGGCCTCTACCGCGTGCAGGAGGAAGGAGGAAACGCCCATGAAGTCAACTCCTATCAAACGCTCTCCGGCTACGCCGGCGTCGTCATCGGCGGCGGCCAGACCCTGACGGTCAACCTGGCCGGAGCCCCGGGCGAATCCGACGGACAGGGAGCTAAAATCAACAACCTGATGGGAGCCACGGGCAGCAGCCTGGTCGTCAACAACACCGGAGACGGCACGGCCGTCGTCATCCTCAACAACAAACAAATGACGACGGGAGAAGACGACATCGACCCGGCCGGCCAGGACACCGTCATGGGCGGCAGCATCACGGGAGGCAACAACGTCGCCTTCATCAAGGAAGGAACCGGAACGCTCCTCAGTCACCGCCGACGGCACGCTGGCCCTCTCCGGAACGGAATCCGGCACCATCAGCAGCCTCTCCGGCAGCGGCACCCTGTCCATGAACGGAGGCAGCCTCTCCATCTCCTCGGCAACAACCTCCTCCGGAACCTTCTCCGGCACGCTGGCAGGCAGCGGCACCCTGGACATCTCCGGGCAAGCCACCCAATACCTGCAAACCGGCAATAAGGACTACGACCTCGCCGTCCGTGACGGAGGCGTCCTGGTCCTGAAAGGCACCGCGGACGCCCCCGCGCTGAACTACAACAGCATCACCGCCGGAAACAACGGCACCCTGCGTATTGAAGCCACCGGGGACGCCCAGGGCAGCGCCAACACCACGCTCAACGTGGAAAGCATCACCTTCCAGAACGGCTCCACGACGGAACTGATCTACAACTTCAACCAGGACGCCCCCTTTGGCGCCCCCATGCTGACGGCGGGCACCATCACCGTGCAGGACGGAGCCGGCTTCCTCCTCTCCAACATGGAAGGAAACGCCGCCATGAACGCGGGGAGCGACCTCCATGACGTCGTCCTGATGAGCGCTACCGGCAGCATCAGCGGCCTGGAAGACGGGCAAAGCCTCGCCGCCCGGATATCCGGCCTCTTCGCCGTCTACTACCAGGACGCCACGCTGAGCCGCGACGGAAACGACATCCTGCTCAATGCCACACTCCGGCAGGAAAACCTCTTCGCCTCCGCGGCCGACACGTGGAACTCCGCCGCCGGAGCCAGCCTGCTCTGGGAAGCCCGCAAAAACCTGGACCCCGACTCCCAGCTGGCCCAATTCATGAACGGCGTCAGCACCATGATCAATGACGGCAACCTCTCCGGAGCCTCCCGCGCCATGGCGGCGGCGGCTGGGAGCACGGTCAACGCGCTGGGGACGGCGCAGAGGGACGCCCTGCGCGACCAGATGGGCTGGATCAGGAACCGGACCACCCTCATGGGCGTCAACCCGGCCTACGTCAACGACGACCTCCCCCGCTTCCACATGTG
>JAETSB010000019.1 GCA_021769865.1 Oscillospiraceae bacterium | reverse complement strand
CATCTACCGATTTATCTGCAAGAAGAAAGAGATGTTTGCCGAATTAAAAATCGTTTTTCAATAAACCTCTGATAAATCCCCAGAAGAATCCCAAGGAAGATATCAGGAAAAATTGCATTATTCTTTTCATTAAATATTTTTTCAAGCAGACGCGTTTCAACTTCTGCTTCTGTTGTTAGGTCCGTTGTATATAGTGAAAAAAGCGTACTAAAGGCCATTTCCTCGCCTCCCTTGAATTGATTATAACTTATAACCTCAAAAAACAAAAGGCTGTTTTTCGAAAAAATCTCGGTAGAATGAAATTTTTATAACGCACGCCGCTTTTTATGGTGGAGGGGACAACGGTTTGCGTCTTGATATTTCCTATCGCCTTGCTGGCTTGTTTCTCGCCACATTTACCAAATGCTCCTAAAACGGAGAAACGGCATAGCCCGCAAGCTGCGCCGTTTTCCAAAACATGCTTGTTGCCGGTTCATGAGAATCGCCCTTCTAATGTCCCTCTCTTTTTCATCTCTGGTACTCGAACTCCCAGCCGTCCATGGACACGGTGTCTCCGTCCTGGATGCCCAGGTCCTCCAGGCGCTGGAACACCCCCGCTTCCCGGAGGGCCTTGTCGAACCACATGCGGCTCTCGTAGTCGCCGAAGTTGACGTTGGCCATGAGCCGCTGGAGCCAGGGGCCCTCCACGATCCACACGCCGTCCTCGTGCTGGATGTCCAGCGGGGCGGAGGCGTCCGCCTGGGGGGCTCTGGGCACGTAGTCCGGCTCGTACACGGCGATGGGAGGCAGGACGGACAGCCGCTCCGCCACCAGCTTCACCAGCTCCCGGGTGCCCTTGTGGGCGGCGGCGGAGAGCTCCACCAAAGGATAGCCCAGGCCCTCCACATGGGCCCGGAGGGCCTCCAGCAGGGACGGGTCCTCCAGGATGTCCGTCTTGTTGGCGGCCACGATCTGGGGCCGCTCCGCCAGGTCCGGGCTGTAGCGTTTCAGCTCCTCGTTGATGGCGTCGAAGTCCGCCACCGGGTCCCGGCCCTCGCTGCCGGACACGTCCACCACGTGGACCAGCAGGCGGCAGCGGTCCACGTGCCGCAGGAAGTCGTGGCCCAGGCCCGCCCCCTCGCTGGCCCCCTCGATGATGCCGGGGATGTCCGCCATGACGAAGCTGACCCCCTCGTCCACCCAGACGACGCCCAGGTTGGGGAAGAGGGTGGTGAAGTGGTAGTTGGCGATCTTGGGCTGGGCCTTGGAGACCACGGACAGGAGCGTCGACTTTCCCACGTTGGGGAAGCCAACCAACCCCACGTCCGCCAGAAGCTTCAGCTCCAGGATTACGTCGTGGCTCTCCCCGGGGAGGCCCGCCTTGGCGAAGCGGGGGACCTGGCGGGTGGGGGTGGCGAAGTGGCTGTTGCCCCAGCCGCCCCGGCCGCCCCGGCAGAGGACGAAGGGCTCGCCGGAACTCATGTCGGCCATGATCTCGCCGGTCTCGGCCTCCCGGACCAAGGTGCCCCGGGGGACCCGGATCGTGAGGGACTCGCCGTCCCGGCCGGACTTGCGGCCCCCCTGGCCGTCGGCCCCGTTGGCGGCGGCGTATTTGCGCTTATAGCGGAAGTCCATCAGGGTGGACATGTGGTCGTCCACCTGGAGGATGATGGAGCCGCCCCGGCCGCCGTCGCCGCCGTCGGGGCCGCCTGCGGCGACGTATTTCTCCCGGTGGAAGGCGATGGCGCCGTTGCCGCCGGAGCCGGCTTTTACCGTGATACGGGCTTTGTCAATGAATCCTGATGGCATAGGGGGTCTCCTTCTTTCCCCCATGATGGGGGGTGGTACTCGCCCTTGCGGGCGGGGCGGATTGGATACCAGCGATGGCTGGTCCATTGCACCCCCCATTTTCTCTTTTTCTTCCAGAAGAAAAAGAGAAAACGGGCCGTGCACGGTCCAAAAGAGAAAAAGAAGTAAGGGCCCTTCGGGCCTGTTTTTTTATTCCGTCGGTAGGGGCTCCCGGCCCGCTAGTTGGTCCAGGGTGACGCCGAAGTAGTCAGCAAAGGCACAAAGCGTTGAAAGAGTCGGCTCACGTTCTCCTAGTTCATAGCGCCGGTAAGTGCCATAGGCAATGCCGCAATATACCGCTACAACTTCCTGACTTACATGGCGGCGTTTCCGGCATGTTTTTAGATTCTCAGAAAAACTACTCATAATTTCTCCTGATATCTCTTGACAATTCCTCTCAATATCAGTATACTAAAATGTACCCGAACGGTGTACATCGAAAGGAGCGATTTTATGCAGCTTTTGGTGGAGGCGCTCTACTCCTACGCACAAGAAAGTCTGGTCTCCCAGTATCTCCAGGCCGTGGAATACCGGCGGGCCGTCTTTGATATAGAAAAGGACTGGGAGGCATTCCGGTCCACGCTGACAGCGGAGCAGGGGGAACGGCTGAACAAACTTTTGTCACGGAACGCAGAGATCACGCATTTAGAGGATGAAGCGTCCTTTTGCAGCGCCCTCTCCATGGGCATAGAGCTAGGGCGGCTGTAAGGAAAGCACCCCTAAAAACCCCCGTATACTTCTTTTTCTCTTTTGGACCGTGCACGGCCCGTTTTCTCTTTTTCTTCTGGAAGAAAAAGAGAAAATGGGGGGTGCAATGGACCAGCCATCATCATGGCTGTTGACCACCCCGCCCGTCAGGGCCGGAAAAATCCCATCCCACGGGGAGAGGGGAGAAAAAGGACCCGGACGGATCGTCCAGGCCCTTTTAAGCGCTCACTCAGCCTCGTAGACAGAGACCTGCTTGCGATCCTTGCCCAGCCGCTCGAAGCGGACCGTGCCGTCGGCGGTGGCAAAGAGGGTGTCGTCGCTGCCGCGGCCCACGTTCACGCCGGGGTGAATGTGCGTGCCGCGCTGGCGGACCAGAATGTTGCCCGCCAGGACGAACTGCCCGTCCGCCCGCTTGGGGCCCAGGCGCTTGGCCTTGGAGTCGCGGCCGTTCTTGGTGGAGCCGCCGCCCTTCTTGTGGGCGAAGAACTGTAAACCAATGCGAATCATGTCAGGGACCATCCTTTCTGATAGAGTTTCCAGAGGCGTCAGTCCGCCTCTAAGACTTCGATATTCTCCGGGTACTCGTCGTGGAGCATGGTAAAGTAGAGCATCAGCCCCGTCAGCAGAGTCTGGCAGGTGCTCTCCGCCGTGGGGCCCAGGCCCCCGGGCAGGCGCAGGGAAATCAGCGCCTTCTTTTCGTCGACCCGCACCGCGGCGGCGAGGCCCAGCACGTCGTTGACGGTGGCCTCCACCAGGGTGACGGCGGCGGTAATGGACGCGCAGAGGAGGTCCTCTCCCGCCTCGGCGTATCCGCTGTGCCCCCTGGCCTCAAAGCCGGTGATCCGGCCCTGTTCCGTGTGGAACGTGACGCTGGTCATGCTCAGACGGAGATCTTGCCGATCTCGACCTTGGTGTAGGGCTGACGATGGCCCTGACGGCGGCGGTAGCCCTTCTTGGGATTGTACTTGAAGATGCGGATCTTCTTGCCCTTGCCGTTCTTGACGACCTTAGCCTCCACGGAGGCGCCGGCCACGGTGGGGGCGCCGAAGGTGGCCTTGTCCCCGTCGATGACGGCCAAGACCTGGTCGAAGGTCACGGCGTCGCCAGCCTCCTGGGGCAGCTTCTCGATGTAGACCACATCGCCCTCGGCCACCTTGTACTGCTTGCCGCCGGTCACGATAATCGCGTTCACGCTTGTTTCAACTCCTTCATTTACGGGCTCGCTGTCGGGGGCGGTACCCGGAGCGATTCCGGGCGCACTTTCAAAAGCCCATTCAAAGCGGCTTCCCTAGTATATCAGCAGAATTTGGGCTTGTCAATGGGGTTTTTCCAAAATCCAGCCGTTTTCTTTCAGCAGGAGGCCAGCAGGGCCTCCAGGTCCTCTTTGGAGAACCTCTGCACGTTGTCGCAGAAGCGACAGGTCAGTTCCGCGCCGCCCTGCTCGTCGATCATGGCCCGCAGCTCCTCCCGGCCCAGGCTGATGAGGGCCCGTTCCATCCGCTCCCGGCTGCAGTCGCAGCGGTACTCGATGGGCCGTTTCTCCAATATCTCCAGCTCCAGCCCCGGCAGGGCGGCTTTCAGCAGCGCCTCCGGGTCCGGGTCGGCCTTCAAGAGCTCCGTCACCGGCCCCGCCGCCCGGAGGGACGCCTCCAGGGCCTCCGCCGTCTCGTCCCCCGCGCCGGGGAGGAGCTGGACAAGATACCCCCCCGCGGAGAGGACGCTCTGGTCCCGGTCCACCAGCACCCCCAGGCCGCAGGCCGTGGGGATCTGCTCGCTCTCCACGAAGTAGAGGGCGATGTCCTCGGCGATCTCCCCCCAGAGGAGGCCCACGCTGCCCACATAGGGCTCCTTCATCCGAAGGTCCCGGACCACCGTCAGGGTGCCCTGGTTTCCAACGGCCCCTCCCACGTCCAGCTTCCCGTCCTCCCGGAGGGGGAGGTCCACGTCAGGGTGCTCCACCGTGCCCCGGACGTTGCCCTCGTGGTCGGACACCGCCAGCAGGGCGCCCAGGGGGCCGCCGCCCTTGATTTGCAGGGTGATGCTGGCGGCTTCCTCCTTGAGGGCGTTGCCCATCATGGAGGCCGCCGCCAGGAGGCGGCCCAGGGCCGCCGTGGCCACCGGCAGGGTCTTGTGGATCTGCCGGGCCCGCTCCGTCAGGTCCCGGGTGGACACGGCGGAGACTTTTATCAGGCCATCCTGAGAGATGGCCCGGATCAGTTGGTCGCTCATAGGTTCTCCTTTACCTCGCTTCGAATTGCCAGCGGTCCTCGTCGGGCCTGGGGGGCTTGTCCGTCAGGTCCCCCGTCAGCCGCACAGAGGAAAAGCCCGCCTCGCTGAGGCAGTTCCGCAGCTCCTCCTCGCTCCAGGCCCGCTCCCGGTGCTCCTCAAAGGAACGGTCCCAGGCCCCGTCGGGGCGGAGGTGGAACAGGTCCACCTGATAGGTGCAGACCCGCTTTTTCTCCGAAAAGAAGGTCCGCCAGACGCAGACGGCTTCCTCCGTCTCGTCCATGTAAAGCTGCCCGTCCATCCGCCGGAGCTTGTAAGGCGTGTTCACGTCGAAGAGGAACAGTCCCCCCGGCTTCAGCCAGCGGCGGACCCGGCGGAAGGTCTCCCGCAGGTCCCGTTCCGCCGTCAGGTAGTTCAGGGAGTCCAGGGTGGAGACCACCGTGTCCACCGGCCGGGCCAGGCGGAGCCTGGGCATGGCCTGCTGGAGGAACAGGGGCGGGCGGTCCAGGTCCTCCGCCTTCGCCGCCGCCTGGGTCAGCATCTCCCCGGACCCGTCCGCGGCAATGACCTCATAGCCCCTCTCCGCCAGCAGGCAGGCGATGGTCCCCGTGCCGCACCCAAGGTCCAGCACCGTCTCCACGGGGATGGGGCTTTTTTTCAGACGGCGCTCCAAAAAGGCCGCCCGGCGGCGGTAGGCCCCGTCGGCCATGAGCCCGTCGTAGCTGGCGGCCAGGGCGCCGTAGACGTTCACGACTGCTTGTCCTTCATCCGGGCGAAGAGCTGGGCATAGGCCCCGGTGCCGTAGTTCAGCGAGCGGTTCACCCGGCTGATGGTGGCGCTGGACGCGCCGGTGCGCTCTAAAATCTCGTTGTAGATCATGCCGTCGTCCAGCAGGGAGGCCACCTCGAAGCGCTGCTCCATGCTCCGAAGCTCCGCCACGGTGCACAGGTCCTGGAAAAACTGGTAGCACTCCTCCTCGTCCCGGAGCTGCAGAATGGCCTTGTAGAGCTGGCCGCTTTTTTCTTTCTTGCCGATCTTCACGCTGAGACCTCCTGTCGTTGTTTTCAATATTCTATTTTAACCTTTCAGAGCGTGAAAGTAAAGAGGGCTTTGAAGGAAAATTTTGAAAAAGCGCCGTCACCGACCTCCCCTCCGGCGCATAGGCTGGAGAAATACGGAGAGAGGAGCGGTGGCTGTGGGAGAGCGTCTGGAGGCTCTGGAGACGGTGCCCTTCGCGGCGGAGCGGGAGTGGACGGTGGAGGGCGTGCCGGCGCTGTCGGCGGCGGTCCAGGTGCCGGAACCCGTGGGAAAAGACCGGACGGCCCGGCGGATCAAGCGCTTTTACCAATTGCAGTGTCGCTCCTTCCTCCGCTACTGCGAGCGGTGCCTGCTGCCCCAGGCGGCGGCGGAGTACCGGACGGCCCTGGAGGCCAGCCGGCCCCTGCCGTCCTTCCGGGCGGAGCTCAGCTACCACGTCACCTACAATCAGGGGGGCCTGTGGAGCGTGTGGACCCAGGTCCGGGAGTCCCTGGGCCCCGGCCCGGCTCTGGTGACCCGGCGGGGGGACACCTGGGACCTGGCGGAGGGCTATCCGGTGCCCTTAAAGGACTTCTTCCCCGCGGGGACGGCCTGGAAAAAGCGACTCCTGGCCCACGCGGAGGAGGAAGCCCGGCGGCGGGAGCGGGCCGGGGCGGGCCGCTGGCGGGAGGACTGGCGGCGGGAGCTCCGGCGGCGGTTCAACCCGCAGAATTTTTACCTGACGGAGGAGGGGCTGACCTATTTCTGGCCTATGTACGCCATCGCCCCGGCGGCGGAGGGGGTGCCGGTGTTTGTCCTCCCCTACGGGGAGGGGGGGCTTACTCACCCTTCGGGCGGGGAGGATTGCAGCTAGATGCTAGCTGGTCCATTTGCACCCCCCATTCTCTCTTTTGCGAAAAGAGAGAATGCGCTACCGATGTTGCTCGGCAGGCCCTCGTCTTTCGTCCCCCCGCGGGGACATATTTCTTTTACTCTTTTGGACCGTGCACGGCCCGTTTTCTCTTTTTCTTTTGAAAGAAAAAGAGAGAATGGGGGGTGCAATGAACCAGCTGGCATCCTAGCTGAAATCCGCCCTGGCGTGCTTACGCCAAATTGTCTTTGTTCCCAAAGTACTTCTTGGTCTCCGCGGCCACCACGCCGGACAGGGCGAACAGGCCGATGAAGTTCGGAATCGCCATGAGGCCGTTGAAGGTATCCGCCACATCCCACACAAAGCTGAGGGGGGACACGCAGCCCACCACCACCACGGCGATGAAGATCACCTGGAAGACCCGGACGGCCTTGTGGCCGAAGAGGTACTGCACGCAGCGGGTGCCGTACAGGGACCAGCCCAGCACCGTGGAGAAGGCGAACAGCGCCAGGGCGATGGCCACGAACAGCGCCGCGAACTTGCCGCCGAAGACCGTGGCCAGGGCGGCGGTAATGACCTCGCTGCCGGGGCGGGTGCCGAAGGCGATGTCCACCCCGCTGCAGATGATGGTCAGCGCCGTCAGGGAGCAGATGACGATGGTGTCCACAAACACCTCGAAGATGCCGTACAGGCCCTGGTTCACGGGGCCCTTGGTGTCCGCCGCCGCGTGGGCGATGGCCGCGGAGCCCAGGCCCGCCTCATTGGAGAAGGCGCTGCGCCGCAGGCCCCAGATGATGGTCTGCTTCAGCACGATGCCGCTGGCCGCGCCGCCGAGAGCCTGGGGTGTGAAGGCGGTGGAGAAAATCTTTACGAAGGCGTCGGGGACGTTACCGATGTGGGCGCCGATGACCACCAGGGCGAAAAGAATATAGAAGACGCTCATGAAGGGGATCAGCCTCTCCGTGACGGCGCCGATGCGCTTGATGCCGCCCAGGAGGATGACCGCCACCAGCAGGGCCAGGACGATGCCCATCAGCCACTTGAGGGCGCTCTCCACCCCGGCGGAGACGGTGGTAAAAGCGGCGAAGGCGCCGATGACGGAACCGGTGATGCTGTTCACCTGGGACATGTTGCCGATGCCGAAGGAGGCCAGGATGGCGAAGATGGCGAAGAGGCCCGCCAGCCACTTCCAGCTGTTGCCCAGGCCCTTGGCGATGTAGTACATGGGGCCGCCCACCCAGTCGCCCTTGGCGTCCCGCTCCCGGTACTTGATGGCCAGGACGATCTCGGAGTACTTGGTCACCATGCCCACCAGGGCCGCCAGCCACAGCCAGAAGATGGCGCCGTAGCCGCCCATGGCGATGGCCTGGGTGGTGCCCACGATGTTGCCCGTGCCCACGGTGGCGGACAGGGCGGTGGTCACCGCCTGCATGGGCGTCACCGCGCCGTGGCCGGCCTCCTGCTTCTGGAACATCTTGCCCACCGTGTTCTTCATGGCGTGGCCGAAGTGCACGAACTGGACCCCGCCGTTGCGGATGGTGAGGAACAGTCCGCCCGCGATGGCGCAGGGCAGGAAGGTGTACATCCACGCGAAGTCGTTCAGCGGGCCGGATAGAAAGCTCAAAATGCCGTTCAGAATCTCCATAATTTCCCTCCTAAATGTGAGACGCCAGTGACAATGGTAACACCTTACCACAGGGCCCTCCCGGCTGTCAATCGTACTTTTTCACAAAATGTCCGCTTACCAAAGACGAATATTCGCCAACGGCGTACGTTAGCGGCTTCTCCAAAAAGAAAGGAACCCCCGAGGGGGTTCCTTCCACAGTGATCTTCCCTTCCGGCAGCCTTCAAAACACAGGCCGCCTTACAGCTCCCGCACGGAGACCACGCCGGCGGTGGCGCGGATTCCCTGCTGGAGCTGGTCCACATCCAGGCCCTTGTGGAGCCGGAGGGTGAAGATGGCGCAGGCGTTGTGTTCCTCGTTGGACTTGGAGTGGATGATGCCCATGTTGAGGATCTTCAGCCCGTGCTCCCGGAACTCCTGGAGCAGCACGTCCATGGTCCGGTTGTCGCCGTACTCCACGTAGAGGTTGACCTCCGGGGCGTTTTTCAGCATCCGGTACTCCACCCGGGAGAAAAACAGCTCCGCCACCATGATCAGGGCCGTGGCGAAGAGGCCGCCCTCATAGAAGCCGCCGCCCAGGGCCAGTCCGATGATGGCCGCCGCCCAGAGGCCCGCCGCCGTGGTCAGGCCCTTCACCCTCTGGCGGCGGGTGACGATGATGGTACCCGCGCCGATGAAGCCGATGCCCGCCACCACCTGGGCCCCCAGGCGGGCCATGTCGGTGTACTGGCCCAGAACCAGGTAGAGGTACTGGCTGGTCAGCGTGGTCATGGCCGCCCCCAGGCAGATCAGAATATGGGTGCGGAAGCCCGCCGGGCGGCGCTTGTACTCCCGCTCAATGCCGATAACGCCGCCGCAAACCACCGCCAGGGTCATCCGCAGGGCCACGGACGCGATGGTCACGTCCCGCAGGCCGTCAAAGAGAGTCAACATGCCGTTTCTCCTCCTGTCCGCTCAGATATCATGGACCACATACACGTCCTCCAGCTCCGAGATGGAGGCCAGGATCTTGGCGTGGGTGCCCGGCCGGTTCATCCGCAGGGAGAAGATGGCGTTGGGATGCTGGGAGGGCGTCTGCTTGCCGTGGTCTACCTCCACCTCGTAGATGGTCACGTCCTTGGCCTTGATGCGGTTGATGATCTCCGCCACGTCGTCCAGGGACTGGAACTCCACGTAGATGTTCATGTTTTTGGCGTTTTCCACGATGTACAGCTCCACCGCGGGCAGCAGGTGGACCACCAGGAAAATCAGCAGGAAGGCCAGGCCCACGCACTCGTAGAACCCCGCGCCCACCGCCAGGCCCATGCAGGCGGAGGCCCAGAGGCCCGCCGCCGTGGTCAGGCCCTTCACCTTCTGCTGGCCCGTCACCAGGATGGTGCCCGCACCCAGGAAGCCGATGCCGTTGATGACCTGGGCGCCGAAGCGGCTGACGTCGGTGCGGATGCCGATCTCTGCGGCCCGCTCCGCCCAGACGTGGTTCAGCATGTAGGACTCGTACTGGCTCAGCAGCATGGTCAGCGCCGCCGCCATGCACACCAGCATGTAGGTCCGGAAGCCCGCCGGGCGGTGCTTCCTGGCCCGCTCCAGGCCGATCATGCCGCCGCAGAACATGGCCAGGGTCAGCCGCAGCAGCACGGAGGCCGTGTTGATCTCCCGCAGATAATCCAATTGGTGCAGCACTGGACTCGCTCCCCTCCGAAATAAGGCTCTCCGGGCGTAAAGAAAAGGGAAGGAGCGGCGGAGCCGCTTCTTCCGTCACCTGTTCAAAAGCCACTGAAAACGTTTGCCATACGGCGGCACCTTGGTCCGCCAAGTTGAAATTTATTATAAACAGCCCAGGCAGCATTGTCAACGTTTTCTGTTTTGAAAACTGGCATTTCAGCGGGTTTGACAAATAGAAACTCTGGTTTTTGACGTTTTGACAGAGAGAAAAGGCGGACGGCAGAGCTGTCCGCACGCAAACGTTATCCATCCTCTTCCGCAATGTTCGAGGAGAGCGCAGGGTCAGCGGATGACGGTGAAGTAGAGCCACAGGCCGAAGGGAATGACGATCTGCAAGGCCAGGATCAGCGGCACGCCGAGTTTGAATGCTCTATGGAGGGTCTTATGGTGAAAGACCTTCATCCCCAGGAGGGCGCCCACGCTGCCCCCGACGGCCGCCATGAGAAGCAGATTCTTCTCCGGGACGCGGCGAACCTTCTCGTTCTTCTCCTTCCGCCTGGCCTTCCACTTGTCCAGGCCGAAGATCAGGAAGGTGAGGACATTGATGAACACCAGCCAGCAGGCCAGAAGCCCCCAGGGGGAGCCAATGACAACCCAGACGAAATCGTTGTGCTCCTCCGGCAAAAACAGGGCTTTTTCGCGGGACGCGGCGGAGAGAAGGGCAGTCTTCATATATACACCTCATTTCAAAAAATGGGCCGGCCTTTCAGCCGGTCCCATTCTAGCATAGCTCTTAGTTTTTGGCAAGCTTCGCCAGCTCCACCGCCGTCCTGGCGGCCAGGCGCGCGTTGTTGAACACCAGCTGGATGTTGCTGTCCAGGGAGCTGCCGCCGGTGAGCTCCTTGATCTTTGCCAGCAGGAAGGGGGTGGTCTCCTTGCCGTGGATGCCCTTGACCTTGGCCTCGTCCACCGCGTCGTTGATGGCCTTGTTGATGACGTCCGCGTCCATGGAGTACTCCTCCGGGATGGGGTTCGTCACCAGCATGCCGCCGCCCAGGCCCATGTCCTGCTTCACATAGAAGGTCCTGGCCAGGTCCGCGGGGGTGTCAATCCGGTAATCCACGCCGAAGCCGCTCTTGCGGGTGTAGAAGGCGGGGAGCTCCTCGGTGCCGTAGCCGATGACGGGCACGCCGTGGGTCTCCAGGTACTCCAGGGTCAGGCCCAGGTCCAGAATGGACTTGGCTCCGGCGCAGACCACCATGACAGGCGTGTGGGCCAGCTCCTCCAGGTCGGCGGAGATGTCCATGGTGGTCTCCGCGCCCCGGTGCACGCCGCCGATGCCGCCGGTGGCGAACACCTGGATGCCCGCCATGTGGGCGATGATCATGGTGGTGGTGACGGTGGTGGCGCCGTCCTTCCCCTGGGCCACCAGGACGGGCAGGTCCCGGCGGCTGGCCTTGGCCACGCCCGCGCCGGTCTTGCCAAGATAGTCGATCTCCTCGGGGGAGAGGCCCGCCTTCAGGCGGCCGCCTAAGACCGCGATGGTGGCGGGAACGGCCCCGTTCTCCCGGATGATGGACTCCACCTTCAGGGCGGTCTCCACATTCTGGGGATAGGGCATGCCGTGGGAGATGATGGTGGACTCCAGGGCCACCACGGGCTTCCCGGCGGCCAGGGCTTCCTTCACTTCGGGGGCGACGTCCAGGTACTTGTTCATGTTCATGCTGATGACCTCCAAAAATATATGAATTGAGATGGATGAACGGGTCAGGGGGCGGGGCGCAGGCGCTCCCGCAGGGCCTCCTCGCTCATAGCGGGATTGATGGTCTCCCGGCTGGCCATGGCGATGGAGGAGGCGGCCAGGCCCGCCCGGGCGGTGTCCGCCAGGTCCGTGCCCTGGAGATAGGCCCAGGCGATGGCGGCCATGAAGGCGTCGCCGCAGCCGGTGGCGTTTACCAGCTCCGCCGGGAGACAGGGCAGCTGCACCCGGCCATTGTGGTCCGCGGCGAAGACCCCGTCGCCCCCCAGGGAGATGAACACCCGGCGGAGGCCGGTCTCCAGCAGGGCGTCGGCGGCTTTGTTCAAACTGGCCTCATCAGTGATGGGCACGCCGGAGAGGAGCTCCGCCTCCAGGCGGTTGGGCTTTAAGGTGTGGAGCTTCCCCAGGACAGGTTTCAGCTTCACGGCCTTGGCGGTGGATACCGGGTCCGCGAAGAGAGGGGCGGGACAGTTCTCCGCCAGCCAGGCGATGCTCTCGGCCGGAATGTTGGTGTCGACCACCACCACCTGGCTGCCGTCCAGGAGTTTCCGCCGCTGGGCCAGGGCCTGGGGGGTCAGGTGTTCGTAGATCTCCATGTCGCTGACGGCCAGGGCCATGTCCCCGTGCTCATCGTTGATAAAAAGGTAGGTGGAGGTCCGCCCGCCGGGGATGACGGGGGACTGGGAGATGTCGATGCCCAGCTCGCCGCAGCTGGCGGCCAGCTTCTGGGCGTTCAGGTCGTCCCCGAAGGCCGTCAGCAGCCGCACGTCCAGGCCCAGCAGGGCCATGTTGTGGGCGATGTTCCGGCCCACGCCCCCCAGGGAGGAGGAGACCGCGCCGGGGTTGGAGTCCCGGGCCACCAGCGCCGCCGCCGGGCGGCCGCCGATGTCCACGTTCACGCCTCCGACGACGGTGACATAGGGGGCGGTCTGGACGATGTAGCCCTTGCCGGTGATATAGCCTTTCTTCATCAGGTTGGAGATATGCACGGCGACGGAGGAGCGGGTGATTCCCGCCTTGTCCGCCAGCTCTTTCTGGGAAATGAGGGGATTCTCCTCGATCCAGTTCAAAAGCTGCCGTTCCCGTTTGGTCATGGCCCACCTCCGAATAAGCAATTATTTATATTATTAATCTAATGCTTATTATAACGGCTTTTTGAAGTCTGTCAAGAGGGATTGCAAAAAAACTTTGGGAAATAATCGGGCCGCTTGCGCGGGGAGGGCGGGCATGGTATCATGGGGAAAACGGATGAAAGGAGCGGCGGCTTATGAGACAGAAGCTCACGGCGGCCCAGTGGGCCATCATCGTTCTGGGAATTGGTCTGATGATTTCCCTGATGGCGAATGTCTGGCTGTATCAGCAGAGGAACGCCCCCCTGCCCGCTCTGAGGGGCACCTATTGCACCGACGCCTCGGCCCCGGGGGGGATGTATCTGATTTTCGACGGGGAGAGCCGCTTCTGCCGCTATACCCAGACGGAGGGCGTCCTGGACGACGGGACCTGCGAGGACCTGGGAGAGGGCCGGTACGCACTCCGCTCCGAAGAGGGCCGGGAATTCGGGGCCGTGCAGAACCGGGACGGCGTGTACCTCTTTGACAGCGAGGAACACGATGTCTCCTTTTTCCCGAAGCTGAAAAAATTCGGCACCGCGTATGGGATGTTTGGCAGCGTTGACGATTGGCCGGACTGGCTGCGGGCCGGGACGTAAATACGCGTTGTCCTTATTTCATGTATTTTTTGAACAGGGCCCAAAAAAGGAAAGGAGCAAGCTGCCGGCTTGCTCCTTTCCTTTACCAATCGTGCCGTGACGTATAGATTCCTTTTGCCCAGAAGGCGCTGACAATCTCGTCAATCCGGTGGAAACACTCCGGGTCCTCCACGGCATCGTCGTCCAGGATGGCCTTGATCTCGGAGAGCAGGTTCATGGCCTCGGCATTCAGCCTGGGGGCCAGTTCTTCAATGCTCAGGGTACTTACGTAAGTCATGACCAGCTGCTCAAGCGTCTTATTGTACAGGGCCTTGGGGATTTCGGCATTCACTGTGCGCACCTCACCTATAATTGTACCGGAAGTTTCTTTGGTATTATTTGCATTCTAATCTCCTATACTTGATTTGTCAAGAACGATTGTAGGTGTTTAAGGTGAAAGATATTTTGGCAAAACGGTTGAGAAAATGTCGGAATGAGGCGGGCTTGACCCAAATCAAGGTTGCCATTTACTGCGATATTACGGAAAAGGCATACCAGAATTATGAATTGGGTGTGCATGAGCCGAAAGTGAGCATTCTTGCCAGAATTGCTCGCCTTTACAAGGTTTCCATCGACTATTTAGTCGGCCTGACCGACGACCCGAAACCCTATCCCAGGGGCCCCGAATAGAGACGCGCCTCCCCTGCCAAACGCGGGGGAGTTTTTTTGACCGTCCGTCCCCTCCCCGCCGCCGATGGTCCGAGGGCCCTGGACGGCGGGGGGCTCTTTGGGTATACTGGGAGGCAGAGAGGAGGCGGGGCCTGTGAAGATCGACGTGACCCTGGACCCGGCGCTGGAGGAGCTGCTGGTGAAGGTGCTGTCCCCGGGGGAGACGGAGGAGCTGGCGGCCCTCCTCCGGCGGCTGGAGGAGCCGGAACGGCTGACGGGCTTCCGGGAGGGCGCCGCCGTGCCTCTGGACCCGGCGGAGGTCCTGCGGTTCTACGGCGAGGACAAGGAGGTTCGGGCCCAGGTTCTGGGCGGGGAGGTTTACACCGTCCGCCTCCGGCTGTACGAGCTGGAGGAGCGCCTGGACCGGCGGACCTTCGTCCGGGTGTCCCACTCGGAGATCGTCAACTGGAAGCGGGTGACGGCCCTGGATTTGAGCCTGTCCGGAACCATCCGGGTGACATTGGAGGGCGGCGTCGTTACCTACGTCTCCCGGCGGTATGTAAAGAAGATCAAGGAGGTGCTGGGGATATGAGCGAGGACAAAGGCGTCTTCCGGGAGCTGGTCCGCCAGGCGGCGGCCGGATTCCCCTTGGGAGCGGCCGCGGTTTACCTCATCATTCTGCTGGGGAACCACATCGCCTACCCCGCGCCCGCCGGGGTGAGCGTGTATGTGGTCACGGAAGCCCTGACGGAGCGGTGGGGAAACCCGGCGACGGCGGCGCTGGTCCAGTTCTTCTGGTCCGGGGCGCTGGGGGCGGCCCTCAAGACGGCGGGAGTCCCCTTTCTGCTGGAGCGGCGGACGGCCCTCTGGTCCGTTGTCCATCTGCTGGCGACGGTGGCGGTGTTCTCCCTGGCGGGCTGGCGGTGCCGCTGGTTTTCCCGGGCGGACCCCTGGGCCCTTTGGACCGGCGTGCTCCTGCTGTGCTATCTTATGATGTGGGCCGTGCGGTACGTGGGCTGGCGGCAGGACCTGCTGGCCCTGCGCCGGGCGGCGGGCCTGTCGGAGACGCCGGAGAGGACCGTGTCCCAGTACGTCCTCCTGGCGGCGGCGGTGGAGCTGGCCCTGCCCTGGCTGCTGCGGTGCCTGGACCCGGTGGACGTGCCGGTGCTGACGGGCATTTTCTATCCCTTCCTCATCCTGCCTCTGTTTTGCTTTTTCAGCGCCTGCTCCCTGGGGCGGCGATGGAGCTGGCGTCAGATCCTGCGCTACGCCGCGTGGTGCGCGGCGCTGCCGGTGCTGAACACGGCTCTGCTCTATAACTACACGGCCCTGTTCCAAGTCTTCGTGGCGGGCGCCGCCGCCCTGACGGGGGGACTGCTGGGCGCGGTTTTGCGGAAGCTGAAAAAAACGAAATGACCCTGGAACAAAACCGCCTCCTTTTTCGACTAAAGGAAAAAAGGAGGCGGTTTTATGAAATTCCGAACATGGGCGCTTCTGCTGGCCCTCTGCCTGCTGCTGTCCGCCTGCGGCGGCGCCCCGGCGGAGGAGCCCCGGGGCCCGGCCGGGACGGCGGTCAAGACCCAGGAGGAGGAGCCCGCCCCTGGAAGCGCCCCGTCCCTGGCGGAGGATGAGGAGCCTACCGTCGTCACCTGCCGCGTCGTGGACGGGGGGTCGGACGGGGACCTGCTGCTGGCGGAGCTGGACGAGGGGCTTTACGGCGGGGCCGGGGTCTACCGGCTGAATGTGAAGGATGTTCCCGTGACGCTGGACGGCGAGGCGGCGGAGCCTTCGGTCCTGGAGGACGGCATGACGGTGGACGTGGCCTTCAACGGCTTCGTGGCGGAGAGCTTCCCCGCCCAGTTCGGGGAGGTCTATTCCGTCTCCGCCTGGTCCCGGGGCCGGGGGAGGAATCCTATGGGGACCACCTATGACCTCTGCGGGTTGTACCTGCAAGTTCTGGACGACCTATGGCAAAAGGACCCGGGGCTGAACGAGAACATCACCTTGGCGGGGCTGGACCTGAGCACGGCCCCCGGCGATCTGACGGAGAGCGAGAAAGCGGCCATCGCCTGGCGCTTCGGAGAGATGCACGGCGTGGAGGTGGTCACCGGGACCTTCCAGGAGCTGAAAGAGCAGGGATATCTGACCTCCGAGCCTCTGGGGGACGGCGCGCCGGAAGGGTCCACGTTCCTCCACTGGGAGGACGGGTGCCTGTTTTCCATCACGCCCAACGAGGGCCATGCGGAGGAACTGTACTCCCTGCCCACACTGTTCTTCAACGCGGAGAAGTGGCGGTCCTCCCTGGGGGCATACTGTTTTTATGACTGCTCCGCCCTGTGGGCGGAGGCGGGAACCTGGAGCGGGTATACTGTCGGCAGCGAGATGATTTCATAAGAGAGGGGACAGCTTACGGCCGTCCCCTTTATCACCAATCGTTCCTTGACGTGTCAATGCCCCTTGACCAGAAGGCGTTGACAATGGGCGTCGATCCGCCGGAAACACTCCGGGTCTTCTATGGCATCGTCGTCCAGAATGGCTTTGATCTCGGAGAGCAGCTTCAGCGCCTCGGACTCCACACTCGCCAGCAGTTTCTCGGCCCGCAGGGCCTCCACATACGCCAACACTTGCTGTCCAATTACCTTTTCATACAGGGACTGCGGGATTTCAGAATCCATAATGATCACCTCAAACTCAGTATAGGTCAAAATCACCCTAAAATCAATAGGTCAATTTGCCATAATATTGTTGGGTGATGGAATGTCCAGATTAAAGGAACTGCGAAAAGAGCGTGGATTTTCCCAGATCAAAATGCAAATGCTGACGGGAATTGACCAGAGCGATTATTCCAAAATCGAAACCGGGAGGCGGGGCATGTCCTTTGAGCAATGCCGCCGCATCGCCCTGGCGCTGGATACCAGTATGGATTATATAGCAGGTTTGACCAATGACCCCACGCCCTATCCCAGAGCCCCGGAGTAAAAGCAAACCCCAAAAAGCAGCGCCCCGGTTTTCCGAGGCGCTGTTTTCATATTCTCAGATTCTCAGAAGTCCGCGCTCCCCACGGTGCGGGGATGGGGCAGCACGTCCCGAATGTTGGAAACCCCGGTGAGGTACATCACCAACCGCTCAAACCCCAATCCGAAGCCCGCGTGACGGCAGGAGCCATACCGCCGGAGGTCGCAGTACCACCAGTAGTCCTCGGGCTTCATGCCCAGCTCCTTGATCCGGCCCTCCAGGACGTCCAGCCGCTCTTCACGCTGGCTGCCGCCGATGATTTCCCCAATGCCGGGCACCAGGCAGTCCGCTGCGGCCACGGTTTTCCCGTCGTCGTTCAGGCGCATGTAAAACGCCTTGATCTCCTTCGGATAATCCGTCACAAAGACCGGACGCTTGAAGACCTGTTCGGTCAGATACCGCTCGTGCTCCGTCTGGAGGTCGCAGCCCCAGTAGACCTTGTAGTCGAACTTGTCGTTGTTCTTCTCCAGAATGGAGACCGCCTCGGTGTAGCTCACCCGGCCGAAGTCGGAGGAGGCCACGTGCTCCAGCCGCTGCTTGAGACCCTTGTCCACGAAGCTCGTGAAGAAGTCGATCTCATCCGGGCAGCGCTCCATCACCTTTTGAATGGCGTACTTGATCATGGCCTCCGCCACGTCCATGTCCCCCGCCAGGTCGCAGAAGGCCATCTCCGGCTCGATCATCCAGAACTCGGCGGCGTGGCGCTGGGTGTTGGAGTTCTCCGCTCGGAAGGTGGGGCCGAAGGTGTACACGTCGCCGAAGGCCATGGCGAAGTTCTCCGCGTTCAGCTGACCGGAGACCGTCAGGTTCGCGGGCTTGCCGAAGAAGTCCTGGGTGAAGTCCACTTTCCCGTCCTCGGTCCGGGGCGGGTTCTCCGGGTCCAGGGTGGTGACCCGGAACATCTCCCCCGCGCCCTCGCAGTCGCTGGCGGTGATGATGGGGGTGTGGACGTAGACAAAGCCCCGGCTCTGGAAAAACTCGTGGATGGCGAAGGCGGCGGCGCTCCGGACCCGGAAGGCGGCGGAGAACAGGTTCGTCCGGGGGCGCAGGTGCTGGATCGTCCGCAGGTACTCCACGGTGTGCCGCTTCTTCTGGAGGGGATAGTCGGGGGTGGAGGGGCCCTCCACCTGGATAGCGGCGGCTTTCAGCTCCAGGGGCTGCTTGGCCTCCGGGGTCAGGACCACGGTCCCCGTGACGATGAGGGCGGCGCCCACGTTCTGGGCGGCGATGTCCTTGTAGTTGGGAAGGGAACCGGACTCCATGACCACCTGGAGGTTTTTGAGGCACGAGCCGTCGTTCAGCTCGATGAAGCCGAAGTTTTTCATGTCCCGGATGGTGCGGGCCCAGCCGCCGACGGTGACGGTCCGGCCGGACAGGGACTCCTTGTCGGCGAAAATCGCCGCGATTTTCGTGTAGCTCATTGCGTTCACCTGATTTCCTGATTTTTGTTGGGATTCAGTGAGTTTTTATTATAGCAGGATTTTTGGGATTTACAAGCTATTTGTGGTACTTTGTCCCCCCGTTGATCTGATAGGCCCGGTAAATCTGCTCCAGCAGCATCACCCTGGCCAGATGGTGGGGGAAGGTCATGGGGGACATGGACAGCTTCTCCGCGGCCTGGGCTTTGATGGACGCATGGAGCCCGTGGGAACCGCCGATGAGGAACACCAGGCGGCGTTCCCCCTGATTGGCCCATCCGGCCATGAGCCGGGCCAGCTCCTCGCTGGACCGCTCCCGCCCCTCTACGCACAGGGCCGCCAGGGTGGACGAGGGCGGGAGCTTGGCCCGGATGGCCTCCGCTTCCTTCCAAAGGGCCGCGTCGATTTGGGCCGGAGACGGGTCCTCGGGGAGGCGCTCCTCCGGCAGCTCCACAAGCTCCAGCCTGCAATAGCGGCTGAGGCGCTTGACGTACTCCGCCGCCGCCTCGGCGTAGAACTTCTCTTTCAGCTTTCCGACGCAGAGCAGGGTGATCCGCTGCATAGGGTGGTTCCTCCCTCCAGTACATAAGCCCCGCTGAGGCAGTCCCGCGGGGCGGCGGAGAGGCGGGGGGTAAGACCCGCGGCGCTCAGCGCCGTCTCCACCGCCCGGAGGGCAATGGCGGGGGTGTTGTTCTCCTGGCTCAGGTGGGCCAGGACGATCTCCCGGGCCCCGGCCCTCGCCAGGGTGACGGCGAAGGCGGCGGCGTCCTCGTTCCGCAGGTGCCCAGCCGGGCCCAGGATGCGTTCTTTCAGAAAATAGGGGTAGGGGCCGCTGCGGACGGCCTCCACGTCGTGATTGGCCTCCAGCACCGCCAGGGCCACGCCGGGGAGGACGGTTCTCGCCTCCTCCGTCACCACGCCGCTGTCCGTCAGCAGGCCGAAGCTCCCGTCCGGGGTGTCGAAGCGGTAGCCCCGGGAGCCGGGGGCGTCGTGGGAGGTGGGGAAGGCGGTGACGGCGCAGTCCTTTACGAAAAAGGTTCCCTCCGCCTCCCGCAGGCGGTCCTCCAGGAGCACCATCCGGCGGAGCAGGTCCCGGCCCGCCGCCGGCGAGGCGTAGACGGGGCAGCCTGTGTGCTTCAAAAGCGTCTGGAGGCCGGAGATGTGATCGCTGTGGGTGTGGGTGACGCAGACGGCGTCCAGGCTTGGCAGGTCCAGGCCCAGGGCCTGGAGCCCCTGGCGGACGCGGCGGCAGGAGATCCCCGCGTCCACCAGGATGTGCCCGCCGTCCCAGCTCAGCACCAGCGCGTTCCCGGAGGAGCCGCTGGCCAGGGTATGTACGGTTGTCAAAGCGCGGGTCCTCCTTTGCCGATGTTCTTCATCGATGTTAGATCCGCCATGTGGTTCCTCCTAAACGCTCAAAACCGGGAGACGGAAGGCGTTCCTCCTCCATCTCCCGGCAAATCTTCCGTGTCAGCCCAGATTCAGGCGCTGACGCTCCTCCGGCTCCTCTACGGCCCGGATATTGGCCCCCAGCCCCCGGAGCTTCTCCACCAGGTTCTCATAGCCCCGCTCAATGTAATGGACACAGGAGATCTCGCTCTCCCCTCTGGCGGCCAGGGCGGCGATGACCAGAGCGGCCCCCGCCCGGAGGTCCGACGCCTGGATGGGCGCGCCGACCAAATGGTCCACGCCCTCCACCACGGCGGTCTTGTCGTCCACCTGGATGCTGGCCCCCATGCGGCGGAGCTCGTCCACATAGCGGTAGCGGCTGGACCAGACGCTCTCCGTCACCAGGGAGATGCCCTGGGCCAGGGAGAGGACCGTGGTGATCTGGGGCTGCATGTCCGTGGGGAAGCCGGGATAGGGCAGGGTCTTGATGTTCGCCCGGCGCAGGGGCCCGTTCCGGCGGACCAAGAGGGTGTCCTCGTGCTCCTCCACCTCCACGCCGCACTCCTGGAGCTTGGCGGTGATGCAGTCCATGTGCTTGGGAATGATGTTCTTGACTAAAATCTGGCCCCCCGCGGCAGCGGCGGCGGCCATGTAGGTGCCCGCCTCGATCTGATCGGGGATGATGGCGTAGCTTCCTCCCCGGAGACGGTCCACGCCCCGGATCTTGATGGTGTCCGTGCCCGCGCCCCGGATGTTGGCCCCCATGGAGTTCAAGAAGTTGGCCAGGTCCACGATGTGGGGCTCCTTGGCGGCGTTTTCGATGACGGTGCGGCCCTCCGCCATGACGGCGGCCATCATGATGTTCATGGTGGCGCCCACGGAGACCACGTCCAGGTAGACGCTGGTGCCCCTCAGCCGCTCCTCCCCGGCGGTGGCCCGGATGAAGCCGCCCTCCACCGCCACGGTGGCCCCCAGGGCGTTGAAGCCCTTGATATGCTGGTCGATGGGCCGGACGCCGCCGAAGTTGCACCCGCCGGGCAGGGCCACCTCCGCCTGGCCGAAGCGGCCCAGCAGGGCTCCGATAAAGTAAGTGGAAGCCCGGATGCGCCGGGCCAGGTCATAGGGGGTGCGGGTGGAGTGGATATGGCGGCAGTCCACCTCCACGGTGTGGCGGTCCAGGCTGCGGACCCCCGCGCCCAGCTGCTCCAGAATGCTCAGGCACAGCGTCACGTCGGAAATCTGGGGGACGTTCTCAATGCGGCAGACCCCGTCCACCAGCAGCGCGGCGGGGATAATGGCCACGGCGGCGTTCTTCGCGCCGCTGATCTCGACTTCGCCAAACAGGGGCGTTCCGCCCTGTACAATATATTTTGTCAAAATATTGACCCTCTCTTCAAGCAGCAGTTTGCCGGTCCGGGGCGTTCGCAGGAGGTACAAGGAACAGTTTGCCCGGCTGGCGGTGCTTCATACCCGCGCGGGGCGCGGGGAGGTAAATTCTTCTTGGCGTTTTTTACACGCTCTGTCATGATAGCACAGGCGGAGGGAAAATGCAAACCTTTCCTTCCGTGTTTTTATATAATATTTTCCGGGAGAAGCCGTCCGGCCTCCGGAGACGGGGTGAAAAGCCCGGCTTGGAAGGCCGGGCTTTTCAGGAAAAATATGGATGCCGGCGGAATTTCCGGCGTCAGGACGCGCCCTCCCCCGTCCGAATGGCCCCTGCGGTGACCGCGCCGGTGAGGCAGTTGACGAAGTAGTCCTCCGTGTCGGTGACGATGCGCCACGCCGGGGCCAGGGACATGGACGCGCCGGAGACCTGGAGCTCATAACAAAGCCGGGTGTCCGTCACCGTGGAGGCCACCGCGGCGCTCTCCCGCCGCATCCGCTGGAAGGCCACCAGGGCCCCGGCGGCGGAGAGGGGCTGGTCCCCGGGGACGGCGGCGCCGGTCTTGGGCAGCAGCGTACCGCTGACAGCGGTGAGGACCTGGTCCTCCACAGTGAAGGTCACCGCGCAGTTGAAAACCGGCAGCCTGCCGTAGACCCCCGGGGCGGTAAAGACGCCGTTTCCCTCCTCGTCCAGCCGGAGGTCGGGGGCCTCGTAGGAGAAGGTACGGCAGAAGTCCCGGCAGAAGTCCTCCACGTCCCCCTGCGCCAGGGTCCCGGCGGCCTCAAAGCCGCCGCCGGAGCGGAAGAGGGCCTCTCCCGCCGGGCCGGCATAGTGGAAGATGCCGCCGCCCTGGTCGGAGGAGGACAGGGCGTCCCCCAGGAGAAAGGCGGCGGCCTGCTCCTCCAGGGCGGTGTCCCGGGTCAGGGCCACGCCGTCGGGGGGGAGGTTCCGGGAGATGGCCCCGGACTCCAGGGTCATGCCGTCCTCCTCAAAGAGGGCCGCCAGCTGCTCCGCCGTCCGGTGGAAGGCGTCCCGCTCCGCCGTCCGGCGCTGGGCCAGGGAGAAGAGCAGAAAGCCGTTCAGCAGAACCAGGATCAGGATGATGATGTTTTTCAGGCGGAAGCGTTCCATAGGGGTCTCCTTATTAATCTGACAGCCAACAGGCCCGGCATTCCCCGGCCCGCTCCACGTAGCCGATGGAGAGCTCCCGGCCGGGGTCCGCGGCGGCGGCCACCGCCAGGGCCTGGGGCAGGGGCAGCAGCAGGGAGGCTCCCTCCGCAATCACATACTGCCGGAAGCGCAGGGTCAGGGCCGTGACGGCGGAGCCGGTGAGGGTGACCTCCGCGGCAAAGCCGCCGTCCTGAAACCGGACGGGCACGCCCTCCAGCTGGTAGCCGAAGCGGAGGACCGTCACGTCGCCGCTGCGGCGGAGGTCCTGAAGCCAGGGCCGGGCCTCTCCGGAGACGGGGGAGAGAAGGCCGTTGAGCAGGGACCCGGCCCCCAGGGCCGCCTCCCGGGCTGTGGGCGTCTCTCCGGCGGCCTTCACCCGGAGGCTGGGCTCGTCTCCGCTCTGGTAGTGGACGCTGTCGTCGGGCCGGATGCGAAGGGTCCGGTCCCCGTCCATGATGAGCTCCGTGCCGTTGGACTCCGTGTGCCGGGTCCGGCTCCGGGGGTTGAAGCCCAGGGCCGAGAGGAGCCAGTCCGTCCCCCCCGCCAGGGGGGTTCCCAGGGTAAAGGCGGGCAGCTCCGGCGGCTGGCCGGGCAGCAGGGAGCAGGGGTCCAGGGAGCGCTCGGGGCCCTTCCCGTCCATGGCGAAGGAGGCATCCCCCAGCTCATAGCGGCCGATGACCTGCTCCAGGCTGTCGGCGGAGACGGCGGTGGAGGCCCGGAAGCGGCTGTCCCCGCCGTCCCAGAGGTAGAGGACCGTGCCGCCGTCCTGGGGGGCAATGACGAGACGGCGGGCGGAGAGGTCCTCCCGGGGGGAGACGTCCTCCCCGCCTCCCAGCAGCGCCGCCAGGACGGACAGGGGCAGGGGCTCGAGGAAATCGTAGTAAAGGGAGGGCCCCCGCAGGGCCCGGAGGAAGTCCGCGCCGGTACAGGGGCTGTAGTCCCGGGCGGAGCCCAGGGCCTCCAGCAGGCGGCGGCCCAGGGGGTCGGAGAAGGTCGGGTCCTCGGTGGTGAGGGCAACGAAGCCGCAGCGGCCGTAGTCCCCGGTGACGGCGGCCCGGACCGGAGCGGCGAGCTCCGCCGCCGGGGCGGCGGACTGGGCGGGGCCCGCCGCTGCCTCACCGTAGCCGCCGGTGAGGTTGAGATTGTAGAGCTGGGTCTGGGCAAACAGCACCACCGCCGAGAGGGACAGCAGGGTGATGAGGATGTTCTGGACCAGGTTCCGGCGGTCCCGCCGCAGTTCCTCCATGGCTCAGCCCTCCGTCTGCCGGCCCCGTCCCTGGGCGATGGGCAGGGTCATGCGGATGGTGGTGCCCGGTCCCTGGTGGGGGACCAGGGCGATGACGCCGTGGTGCCGCTGGACGATCTCCCGGGCGATGGAGAGCCCCAGGCCCGTGCCGCCGGACTCCCGGGACCGGGCCTTGTCCACCCGGTAGAAGCGGTCGAAGATCCGCTCCTTGTCCTTCTCCGGGATGCCGATGCCGTCGTCCCAGACCTCCATCCAGACGGTGTCGTCCTCCCCGCAGCCGGCGGAGACCCGGATGTGCCCGCCGTCGGGGGTGTACTTGATGGCGTTGCCCAGGATGTTCATCATCACCTGCTCCAGGCGGCTCCGGTCCCCCACGATGAGGGGCAGGTGGCTGAGGTCGGCGCAGGTGAGCTCATGGCCCCGCTGCTGGGCGTTCAGCGCGCTGGAGCGGACTACGCTCTGAATAGCCTCGGCGAAGGGGAAGCGGGAGAGGACCAGCTCTGCGTCCCCCCGGTCCAGCCGGGAGAGGGTCAGCAGGTCCTGGACGATGTGGGTCATCCGGTCCGTCTCCGTGATGATGATGTCCAGAAAGCCGTTGGCGGTGGGCAGGGGGATGTCCCCCTCCGCGTCCCGGAGGGTCTCGGCGTAGGTGCGGACGTTGGTGAGGGGGGTGCGGAGCTCGTGGGAGACGTTGGCCACGAATTCTTTCCGCCGCTCCTCGTTGCGGTGCTGCTCCGTCACGTCGTGGAGGACGATCAGCACGCCGCCCCGCTCCCGGTCGGAGAAGGGGGCCAGGTACACCTCCAGGGTCTTCTCCCCGGCGTCCAGCTCCCCCTCGGCGAAGCCCGGCCGCTGGAGGGCCAGCATCTCCCCGAAGGGATAGAGGCCGCCGAAGAGCTCCTCATAGGTGCACTCCGGCCCCACGGGGCGCTGAAGCATGTCGTTGGCGGCGGGGTTGCAGTGGATGAGCTTCCCGTCGTGGGAGAAGGCCACCACGCCGTCGGTCATGTGGAGGAAGAGGGTGTCCAGCTTGTTCCGCTCGTTCTCCACGGCGGCCAGGGTGGACTGGAGGACCCCCGCCATTTCGTTGAAGGTGCCGGTGAGGACGCCGATCTCGTCGGTGGACTCCACGGGCAGGGCGCTGCCGAAGTCCCCGGCGGCCATCTTCTCCGCCCCGGCGGTGAGCTTCTCAATGGGGCCCACCATGGTCTTGGAGAGGAGGAAGCTCAACAGCACGGAGATCAGCAGGCCGATGAAGAGGGACTGCATGATGATCTGAAACAGCTGGCTGTTCAGGCCGGACACGGTGTCCCGGGTGTCCAGGATATAGATGATGAAGGCGTTGTCCCCGCCGAAGATGGGGATGGCCGCGTCCATGTAGTCGGCGGTGATGTCGCTGACGTCCCCCACGGCGGTCTCGTCCCGCCGGGCCACGGCGTTCCGGGCGGTGAGCAGGTTGGGGCTCTGCTCCCGGGGCATGGCGCTCTCGGCGGCGGAGCCGTTGAGATAGGCCCCGGTCTCCCCGTCCAGGACAAAGTAGTTCCGGGTGCGGTAGTCGATGCCCAGCTTGCCGGCGGTGAGCTCCATCATGTCGTGGACCCGGTCGGCGCCGTCGTCCTGAGCGGCCTCCCCCCGGAGGGAGGCGACGAATTCCCGCTGGTCCTCGCCAAAGACGCTGTCGATCTGCTGGTAGAAGGTGTTGGTGAAAAAGTTGGAGACGTTGATGGTCAGGAAAGCCCCCACCACCGCCATAAGGGAGGTGATCAGAAGCAGCAGGATCAGCGTCAGCTTCATGTGCAGGCTGCGGAACACGGCGGGGCCTCCTTTCTGAGAAGTTTAATTTCCCGTTCAGTTCACGGCGAAGTAGTACCCCGCCCCCCGGCGGGTGAGGATATACACCGGGGACGCCGGGTTCTCCTCGATCTTCTCCCGGAGCCGACGGACCGTCACGTCCACGGTCCGCACGTCGTCCCCCACATAGCCATAGTTCCAGACCTGCTCCATCAGGTCCACCCGGGAGTAGACCTTGTTGGGGTGGCTGGCCAGGAAGGTCAGGAGCTCATACTCCCGCTGGGTCAGGTCGATGGCCCTGCCCGCCCGGAAGACCTGGTGGCTGTCCGTGTTGATGGCCAGGTCCCCCGCCACGGGCATGGCGCTGTCCGCCGCCGCGGCCCCCGCGGGGGCCGCCATGGAGGTGCGGCGGATGTTGGCCTCCACCCGGGCGATGACCTCCCGCATGGAGAAGGGCTTGGTGATATAGTCGTCCGCCCCGGTCTCCAGGCCGCGGACCTTGTCGTCCTCCTCCTCCCGGGCGGTGAGGAGCAGGATGGGCACGTTGTCCCCGTCCTTCCGCAGGGCCTCGCACACGTCGAAGCCGATCATCTTGGGCAGCATGATGTCCAGCAGGATCAGGTCCGGCTTCTCCGTCCGGGCCTTCCGCAGGCCCTCCTCGCCGTCATAGGCCTCTAAGACGCGGTAGCCCTTCCGCTCCAGGTTGAAGCGGAGGATGTCCACGATGTTCTTCTCGTCCTCTACGATCAGGACGGTCTTTTCCTCAGGCATACTCGACCTCCAAACTCGTTTTCCGCCGCCCGCAGGGGAGGCGGCCCGTCTCCGGCGTCACAGGTTCAGCAGGAGCTTCGCTTTCAGCACCGCGGCCACGGTCTTGGCGTCCTCGATCTCCCCGTCCAGGCAGCGGCGGACCATCTCGGCGAAGGGGACCCGCTCCACGTTCAAAAACTCGTCCTCGTCCAGGTGCTGGTCCTCCATTTTGAGGTCCCGGGCCAGATACAGGTGGAGGGTCTCGCCGTAGCAGCCCGGGGAGGGCAGGATGCGGCCCAGGGACTGATAAACCCCGGGCACCGCGCCGGTCTCCTCCTTCAATTCCCGCAGGCCCGCCTCATAGGGGTCCTCCCCCGGGTGGTCCAGCTTCCCGGCGGGGATCTCCAGCAGGGGCTTTCCGAAGGGGTAGCGGTACTGGGTCACGGTCAGCACGTTGTTCTCCCCGTCCAGGGCCAGGACGGCCACGCCGCCGGGGTGGTCCACCACCTCCCGGGCGGCGGTCCTGCCGTCCGGCAGCTCCACTGTGTCCACGTGGACGGTGACGATCCGCCCGGTGAATTTGTCCTCCCGGCTGAGCTTCCGCTCCGTCAGGTCCATTTGCTCGCTCATGTCTCCGCGTCCTTTCCGAAAGGGCCCCGGAGCGGGGCCCGGTATTTCCTGATATTGCCGTTCCTGGTAGGGATTATACCACGCCGGGGCAAAAATGAAAAGAGAAAATGTCCCCCCGGTCTGCGGCGCGGAAAAAAGTTTGGCCCGTTCACAAAATGCCTCTTGTTTTTGGAGGCGGAAAGGCGTATGATGGAACAAAAAAGCCACAAGATATAGTGGGATTGGAAAGGAACAGCAACAAATGAAATGGAGCAAACGGGCGGCGGCGCTGCTGGCATCGCTGCTGCTGCTGTCAACGGTGGTTCAGGCGGGGGGCGCCGACAAGGCGCCGCCCAGGGAGGCGCGGACGGCGTTGGAGACCCGTCTGGCCCCTCCCGGAGAGGCGGAGAGAGCCGCGAAGATCCCGGAGCTGACGGTGGTGACGCCGGAGCCGGTGAAGGCCCCGGCGGAAGCCCCGAGGCCGGTGTCCGGGACCGCCCGGGAGGAGGGTCCCGCCTTCCCGGAGGCGGAGGACTGGCAGCTCCTCCTGGTGAACCCCTGGAACGAGATCCCGGAGGACTATGAGGTGACGCTGAAGACCCTGCCCGACGGGAATAAGGTGGACGAGAGGGCGTTCGACGACCTCAGCGCCATGCTGGAGGACTGCCGGGAGGCCGGGCTGCGGCCTAAAATCTGCTCCTCCTACCGCACCCAGTCCAAGCAGACCTACCTCTACAACAATAAGATCGCCCGGCTGCGGAACGCGGGCTACAGCAAGGCCGCCGCTCAGGAGGAGGCGGGCCGCTGGGTGGCCCGTCCGGGCACCAGCGAGCACCAGCTGGGCCTGGCCCTGGACATCGTGTCCCAGTCCTACCAGGCCCTGACGAAGAAGCAGGAGAAGACCGCCGAGCAGAAATGGCTCATGGAGCACTGCTGGGAGTACGGCTTCATCCTCCGCTACCCCAACGACAAGGGCGAGATCACCGGCATCGGCTACGAGCCCTGGCACTACCGCTACGTGGGCCGGGACGTGGCCCTGGACATCCGGGACAGCGGGCTGTGCCTGGAGGAGTACTTACTGCTGAGGGAGGAGACCCTGGCGGAAAATCCGGCGTAAATCAGGCGGAGACGGTGAAAGCCGTCTCCGCTTTTTGGGTAACTTGTCCAAGGTGACTTGGATTTTTCGTGAAAAAGTCCTGAAAAATGTGGATTTTTCCGTTGAAAAGCCCCGTGAAGTGGCATATAATATAAGACCGTGAAATTTTATCCTTGATTCTGCGGCGGAACCTCCGCCTTTTAGAAGGAGCCAGTAAATTTATGCGGAATGAACATCTGAGAAACATCGCCATCATCGCCCACGTCGACCACGGCAAAACCACGCTGGTGGACGAGATGCTGAAGCAGGGCGGCGCCTATCGGGAGAACCAGGAGGTGGTGGACCGGGTTATGGACTCCGGCGACCTGGAGCGGGAGCGGGGCATCACCATCCTGGCCAAAAACACCGCCATTCAATACGGCGATACGAAGATCAACATTGTGGATACCCCGGGCCACGCCGACTTCGGCGGCGAGGTGGAGCGGGTACTGAAAATGGTCAACGGCGTCATTCTGCTGGTGGACGCCGCCGAGGGGCCCATGCCCCAGACCCGCTTCGTCCTCAGCCGGGCCCTGGAGCTGGGCCACCGGGTCATTGTCGTCGTCAACAAGATCGACCGGCCCGACCAGCGGGTCTATGAGGTCATCGACGAGGTGCTGGAGCTGCTGATGGACCTGGACGCCACATCCGAGCAGCTGGACTCCCCCATGCTCTTCTGCTCCGGGCGGAACGGCACCGCCTCCTGCTCCCCCACGGTGCAGGGCACGGACCTGAAGCCCCTCTTCGACACCATCCTGGAGTATATCCCTGCCCCGGAGGCCAATGTGGACGAGCCCTTCCAGATGCTGGTCAGCTCCATCGACTACAACGAGTTCGTGGGCCGCATCGCCATCGGGCGCATTGAGCGGGGCACGTTGAAGCAGAACCAGGAGATCGCCGTGTGCAACTACCACGACCCGGAGGCCGTCCTCCGCAAGGCCAAGGCCACCGCCATCTACGAGTTCGACGGCCTGGGCCGGAAGAGCGTCACCGAGGCGTTTGCCGGAAACATCATCGCCATGAGCGGCATCCCCGACGTGACCATCGGGGACACCATCTGTGCCCCTGACGCGGTGGAGGCCCTGCCCTTCGTGAAGATCTCCGCCCCCACCCTGGAGATGACCTTCTCCGTCAACGACTCCCCCTTCGCCGGGCGGGAGGGCAAGTTCGTCACCTCCCGGCAGATCCGGGAGCGCCTCTTCCGGGAGACTCTGCGGGACGTGTCCCTCCGGGTCACGGAGACGGACAAGGAGACCGCCTTCAACGTGGCGGGCCGGGGGGAGATGTCCCTCTCCATCCTCATCGAGACCATGCGCCGGGAGGGCTACGAGTTCCAGGTGTCCCCCGCCCGGGTGCTCTATAAGGAGATCGACGGGAAGAAGTGCGAGCCCATCGAGCGGCTGGTGGTGGACGTGCCCGCCGACTGCGTGGGCGCGGTCATCGAAAAACTGGGCCAGCGGAAGGCGGACATGGTGGAGATGACCCCCGTGGGCAGCCGCATGAAGGTGGAATTCCTGATCCCCGCCCGGGGCCTCTTCGGCTACCGCAACGACTTCCTCACCGACACCAAGGGCGAGGGCATCATGGCCTCCGTCTTCGACAGCTACGCCCCCTATAAGGGCGACATCTCCCGCCGGGGCAGCGGGTCCCTGATTTCCTTTGAAACCGGCGAGTCCATCACCTACGGCCTCTTCAACGCCCAGGAGCGGGGCACGCTGTTCATCGGCGCGGGCGTGCCGGTGTACGGCGGCATGGTCATCGGCGTCAGCCCCCGGAGTGAGGACATGACGGTGAACGTGTGCAAGAAGAAGCAGCTGACCAACACCCGGGCCAGCGGTTCCGACGACGCGCTGCGGCTGGTGCCCCCCAAGCAGATGAGTTTGGAGCAGTGCCTGGAGTTCCTGGCGGATGACGAGCTGCTGGAGGTGACCCCCAAGAGCCTGCGGATGCGCAAGAGCATCCTGGACCACGAGAAGCGGATGAAGGCCCTCCACGGGAAGAAGTGAGGGATTTTCCAACGGCAATTTTCCGAATAGCCCTTGACCTTCCGGGGAAAATCCTTTAAAATAAGGGTTTGTGTACGGCCCCGGCCGTGCCATCACCACTATAAGACGGAAAGGCGAGACGACGTTATGAAGCATCCCTACAAGACGCGGGAAGGCGGCGCGACGGTGACGGTTTTCGTCCCCTATGACTGCAAAAACCACTGCCCCTTCTGCATCAATAAAGGCGAGTACGCGGACCTGACCGGCTTCTCCGCCGACAAGATCCGCACCAGCATCCGCCGGATGGACGCCATCACGCCCTGCTGCGACTTTGTCTTCACCGGCGGCGAGCCCTTCGCCGACCTGGCGGTCCTCCAGTCCATGCTGGACGAGATCCCCACTACCCACAAGGTCTATATCAACACCACTCTGCCCGTCTCCGAGTTCCAGACGGAGGAGGATATCCTGGCCTTCGCGGAGAAAAACAAGCACAAGATCACCTGCATCAACGTCTCCCGCCACATGCAGAAGTACGTGGTGGAGTCCAACGACGGATTGCTGGCCCGGCTTCCGGTGCCCTTCCGGGTGAACTGCGTGCTGTACAAGGACTACCCCGCAAAGGACCTGGTCCCCTACCTGGACCGCTTCAAGAAGGTCCCCGGGGCCTCCATCCAGTTCCGGTTCGACTACACCGCCACCACGCCGGAGAACCTCTACGAGGAGGAGGGGGACAAGATCCTCCAGGACCTGAAGAAGATCGCCCGGTACACCGGCCTGGACGGCTGCCGCATGCGCTGCGGCTTCCACTTCGACTACCATGGGCTCGAGCTGACCTACCACAAGACTTTGCCCTATTCCACCATCGTGGAGACGGACCCGGCGGACGGGGTGACCTATGACATCCTCTATGACATCCTGATCAAGCAGAACGGGGACATCCACGGCGACTGGGACGGGACCCCGCTGGACGTGGCGGCCTATGAGAAGGTGGTCTTTGAGCCCTACGACCTGAAGTGGCTGGCGAGGATCGCGTAAAGATAACCGAAAAAGCGGACGGCACAGGCCGTCCGCTTTTTTTGGGCAAGGCAGGAAGCCCGCCCCTTTTTCTTCCAATCTTTCCAAAACCCCTTGACGGAACGCGGGCGGTGGATTATTCTTATTCCATATAGAACCAACGACACAGATTGAACAACGCGGAGGAGGGCTTCCCTTGAAAAAGATCATCTCATCATTCCTGGCGGCGCTGCTGTGCCTGAGCCTGGCCGCGCCCGCGGCCATGGCCTACGGGCCCTGGGACGGGCGGACCGCCGTTTCCTCGAACCTCTGGACCGGCATGGCCCTGGGGCTGAACAACTTCCGGAGGGTCCGGGACTATTACCCCGGGATCTACTCCGACGTGCCCGCCGGGGCCTGGTACGAGAGCGGGGTCCGGACCCTCTATGAGCGGGGCCTGGCGGAGGGCGGAAAGCGCTTCAGCCCCCAGAGCCGGATTACCCTGGGAGAAGTGGTGTCCCTGGCGGTGCTGATCCACCGGACCTATAACGGCTGGTCCATGCCGGAGGGGATGAGCGGCCTCCAGTACGCCCTGAACACCGGAATCGTCACCGCCGACCAGTACGACGACTACACCGCCCCCGCCACCCGGCGGAGCTTCGCCGCCATCATGGCCAAGGCCCTCCCCACGGAGGCGCTGAAGGGCATCAACATCGTCATGGACGGGGCCATTCCCGACGTGCCCATGACGGACCCCGGCGCCCAGGGCGTGTACCGCCTCTACCGGGCGGGCGTCCTGGTGGGCGGGGACGTGTGGGGCACCTTCTACCCCAACGACCTGATCACCCGGGACACGGCGTCGGTGATCGTCTCCCGGATGGTGGAGCCCACCCTGCGCCAGGGGACCACGCTGATGAAGGAGACGTCCTATCAGGTCTATCTGGACCGGACCTCCATGCTGCTGTCCCCGGGGCAGACGGACCGGCTTACCGCCGTGGTCTACCCGGTCAACAACCTGATGGAGCAGAGGGTCACCTGGACCTCCTCCGAGCCCCGCACCGCCATTGTGGACCAGTACGGAACCGTCACCGCCATCCAGCCGGGCACGGCCATCATCATTGCCTCCACGCCCTCCGGCACCATGGCCACCTGCTCCGTGCGGGTGGTGGCCTGGTACTAAAATTTCGCGGCGGGCGGAACCTCCGGCCTCCCTTTGCCGTCTATACAGGCAGAGGATGAAAGGAGGAGCGCTCTATGAACAAGGCAAAACGGGTATTCGCCCTGCTGCTGGCCCTGCTGTGCCTCGCCGGGTGCGGCGGGGGCGGCGAGGCCAAGAGCCTGACTGAGCATGTGAGGCCCGCCCCAGTGGAGGCGGGCATGGAGGAGGGGGACGCCGCCGCCCTGGCGGGGTTCTCCCTGGAGCTGCTAAAGGAGAACTGGACCGGGGAGAACCTCCTGGTATCCCCCCTGTCGGTCTTCTGCGCCCTGGGCATGACCGCCAACGGGGCCAGGGGGGAAACTCTGGCGCAGATGGAGGCGGTCTTGGGCCTCCCGGCGGAGCGGCTCAACGCCGCCCTGGCCGCCTGGACCGCGGAGCTGCCCAAGGAGAAGGACTGCCGGGTGGACCTGGCCAACTCCGTCTGGATTCGGGACGACGGGAGCTTCCAGGCTGATGAGGATTTTTTAAAGACCGCCGCGGGCTGGTATGGGGCGGAGGTCTTCGCCTCCCCCTTTGACGCCGCCGCCGTCGGGGACGTCAACGGCTGGGTGGAAAAGAACACCCACGGCATGATTCCGAAGATTCTGAACAAGATCCCGGGGGAAACCGTGATGCTCCTGGTCAACGCCCTGGCCCTGGAGGCGGAATGGGCGGAGATTTACACGGATGTCCAGGTGTGGGAGGACCAGATTTTTACCACCGGGGACGGGCAGGAGCAGCCGGTAACGCTGATGTACTCCAGCGAGTCCCGCTATTTGAGGGACGAGAACGCCCAGGGGTTCCTGAAATTCTACAAGGGCGGCCGCTGGGCCTTTGCCGCGCTGCTGCCGGACGAGGGCGTGGGGCTGGAGGACTATCTGACCTCCCTGACGGGGGAACGGCTCCATCAGGTTCTGGCGGACGCGGAGGAGACGGAGGTGTACGCCGCCATCCCGAAGTTCAAGGGCGAGTGTTCGGTGACGCTGAACGAGAGCCTGAAGGCCATGGGGATGACGGACGCGTTCGAGGCCGGATCGGCGGACCTGTCGGGGCTTGGAGTTTCCGAAATGGGGCCGCTGTTTATCAGCCAGGTGATTCACAAGACCTACATTGAGGTAGATGAGCGAGGCACCAAGGCCGGGGCCGCCACGGCGGTGCTGGCGGACGCCGGGGCCGCGCCGGACCCGGAACCTGTGCCGGTGGTGCATCTGGACCGGCCCTTCCTGTATATGCTGGTGGACACGGAGACGAACCTGCCCGCGTTTATCGGCGCGGTGACCAGTATGGAATAGGCGAAAGCGGACGGCTTTGCCGTCCGCATAATACGCCAAGCTCTATATAATCAAGTTAAAGTTGACTATATATGGAGATCGTATGAACCGTTCTACGCCGAAAGATCGGAATATAGGGAAGAAGGTCACGTTTTACCGGGAGCTTCGCGGCTTATCGAAGAAGGACCTTGCCGCGAAGCTGCAAACCGCAGGCTGTGATATGACCTCGGAAATGGTATGGAAGGTGGAACATGGACGGAGGAACCTCTCTATTTTCGAGATCGACAAGCTGACCCAGGTCCTCCAGGTGGACTACAACGCCCTGTTTGCCCAGGATTGAGCGCAAAAAAAGCCTCCTTTCAAAAGGAGGCTTTTTTCGTTCAGGAGAAAGATCGAAGGAAGATCCGCTTCCCGCCCCGGTACTCCCGGACCGTGCCCAGGCGCTGGGCGCTGGGAACACAGGTTTTCAGCTCCTGGAACAGCGCGTCCGCGTCCTCCGGGTCCGCCGCCATCAGGAGCCCGCCGGAGGTCTGGGGATCGTAGAGCAGGTCCTGCTGCCAGAGCTCCGCCGTCCCCGGGTCCACGGAACTCTCCGCAAAGGAGCGGTTACGGTACATGCCCTCGGGAAGCACGCCCATTTTCGCCAGCTCCGCCGCCTCGGGGATGAAGTCCACGGCGCCCACGTCGATCTCCAGCTCCACGCCGCTGCCCTGGGCCATCTCCAGGCCGTGGCCCAGGAGGCCGAAGCCCGTCACATCCGTGCAGGCGTGGACCCGGTGCTTTACCATCACGTCCCGGGCGGCCTTGTTCAGGGTGGTCATCAGCCGGTGGGCCCGGGCCATGGCCTCGGGAGGAGCCAGATCCGCCTTGGCGGCGGTGGTCAGCACGCCGATGCCCAGGGGTTTGGTGAAGAGGAGCACGTCCCTGGGCCGCGCGCCGGAGTTGGTGAGCATCTTCTCCGGGTGGACGAAGCCGGTGACGGCCAGGCCGTACTTGGGCTCGTCGTCCAGGATGCTATGACCTCCTGTAATCAAAGCCCCGGCTTCATACACCTTGTCATAGCCCCCCCGGAGCAAATCATGGACCGTCTCGGGGGGCATGTCCTTGGGCACCGCCATGATGTTCAGGCAGAGTTTGGGCTCGCCGCCCATGGCGTACACGTCGGAGAGGGCGTTGGCGGCGGCGATCTGGCCGAAGAGATAGGGGTCGTCGGCGATGGGGGGGAAGAAGTCCACCGTCTGCACCAGGGCCAGGTCCTCGGAGAGCTTGTAGACCGAGGCGTCGTCGCTCCGGTCGAAGCCCACCAGCAGGTTCGGGTCTTGGTGAACCTGGATGCCTTCTAACAGCTGGGCCAGGGTCCCGGCCCCCACCTTCGCGCCGCAGCCGGCGCATTTGGCCAGCTTGGTCAGCTTGACTTCGTTTTCAGCCATGAAACACCCTCCTGTTTTGATTACAAATAGTCATGATTCGACAGATTTCAACGCACTGGAAAGCCGAAGAACCGCCTCCAGCACGCCGCCGCCCACGGCCAGGGCCTTGTCGCTGGCGCAGCAGCAGTGCTCGATCTGGCAGCGGGGGTCCACGTCTCCGGCCTTCATGCCCTTGTGGACCGGGGTGCCCTCCGGCAGAATGCCCCGGAGCACTCCGTCCAGGGTGCAGGGCATGGGGACGCCGTTGACCTCGGCGGCGACATCCCCCAGCTTCACCTGGGCTCCAATGTCCAGGAGTTGGTGAAACACCCCGTCCGCCGGGGCCCGGAGGACCCGCTCCCCGGCAAAGCCCCCGATGAGGCCGGGAATGCCGGTGTTGGGCTGGGCGCTGCCCTCGTACAGGGCACGGCCCAGGGTGTGGCCCCGCATGGTCTCCACCACGGCGTGGCAGTCCTCTCCCGCCGTGAAGCCGGGACCCACGCCGACGACCACCGGCGCGTCGGTGATCTTGGTGCCCAGGTTCCGCTTGGCCAGGATGGCGTCCACCACGGCGGCGGGCCGCAGGACGGGAATACAGGCCCCCGCCGGGTCCGCCAGCACGGGAATAATCTCCCGCTTCAAAAGCTCCAGGGCCTGGGCCGGGGACTCCGCCCGCCGGGCGGTCACGTCCTCCACCACAGCCTCGCCGTGAACAATGGCCTGGGAGAAGGCCACGGTGCGGCGAATGGCGGTGGGCTTCTCCAGGTCGGTCATGACCACCCGAAGGCCCGCCCGCCAGAGGCGGAGAGCCACGCCGGTGGCAATGTCCCCGGCGCCCCGAATTACGACAAGCATGTCCAATTCCTCCTTTTCAGCGCCCCGGCACCCACGGGCCAGGGCAGCAGCTCCGACAGCCGCCGGGCGGCGGCCTTGGCGGCTTCGCTTTCCGCCTGATTGACAAAGACCCGGATGGACGGCCCCCAGGCGGCGGCCTCCGCCTGGAGCGCCTGCACCGCCGCCTCCGACGTCACGGGGGCTTCCGGGTCCAGGCCCGTCAGGAGACAGAACCGCTCGGGCCGGTGGACCGCCTCCCGGACCGGACGGCCAAAGCCGGAGGCCCCCACCACATAAACGACTTGGTTTGCCGACCGGGGAATCACCGGCTCGTGGGGGGCGTGGGCTTTCAGGGGGCGGCCCGCCGAACCGTCGGCTTCCGCCAGCACATAGTCCGCCAGAGCCGCCAGGCGGGCCATGGGAATGTCCGGGGCGGTGAGCTTTTGCGTGCCTGGGACCGGGGTCCCGACACAGACCAGGCGGCGGGTCTCCAGCGCCTCCGCCAGGGCTTCTTCCGTTGGGTTCGTCAGGTTTGGGAGACCGTCGAAGGGAAAAATTTTTGTGGTGGCGCAGAGAAGCACCCGGGCCCCGTCCGCCGCCAGCTCCTCCCCCAGGGTCCGCAGGAGCGTGGTCTTGCCGCCGCCGCCGATGACGGCGGTGACGCCGGGGCGGATGTCCAGCAGTTCTGCCAGGCGCATGGCGCTCCCTCCCTCCGTTGTTCTTTCCATAGAATAACATCTCGCCGCCCTGCCGTCAAGGGCGGCTTGACAGGGGCGGAGGGAAAGGCTATGATGAAGCGGCAAAACAAAAGGAGGGATGCGCCGTGTACGACGAGCTGACGGCGGTGGATATCAAGAAGATGCAGGAGGAGCTGGACCACCGGGTCCGGGTGCTGCGGCCCCAGCTGATCGAGGAGGTCCAGACTGCCCGGGCCTTTGGGGACCTGAGCGAGAATTTCGAGTACAAGTGCGCCAAGCAGGCGAAGAACCGGAACGACAGCCGCATCCGGTACCTGGAGCGGATGATCCGCACGGCGAAGGTCATTGAGGTGAAAGACACGGCGGACGCCGTGGGGCTGTTCGACCGGGTGACGATTTACAACGAGATGGCGAAGAAGGAGATGGAGGTTCGGATTGTCACCACCCTGCGGCAGGACGCCCTGAAAGGGCTGGTCAGCAAGGAATCCCCGGTGGGGAAGGCGCTGCTCGGCCGCCGGGCCGGGGAGCGGGTGGAGGTTGCCGTCAGCCCGACGGTGAAGTATTTCGTGGAAATACGGAAGATTGAAAAGGGCGAGGATGACGAGAGTTTGAATATTAGTTCCTATTGAGAAATACAGCCATGATGATGGCTGGTGCAATGCACCCCCCATTCTCTCTTTTTCTCACCGGAGAAAAAGAGAGAATGCGCCGTGCACGGTGGAAGAGAGAAAAAGACGAAGGGGACGTTACGGGGGCGCGGCACGGTACTACCGATGTTGCTCGGCAGGCCCTCGTCTTTCGTCCCCCCGCGGGGACATATTTCTTTTACTCTTTTGGACCGTGCACGGCCCGTTTTCTCTTTTTCTTTTGAAAGAAAAAGAGAAAATGGGGGGGGGTGCAATGCCCAGCCATCGCTGAGCAGAAAGCCGCCCCGCCCGTCAGGGCGAGTACCGGCCCCCGCTTGCCAAAGCGGTCTTACAGGGCATTGTCCTCAATGACCTGCGCCTTGATGAGGTTCGTGGACCCGCTCCTCCCCAGGGGCACCCCGGCGGTAATGACCACCGTATCCCCGGGCTGGACCAGCCCCTCCTTCACCGCTACCTCGGTGGAGAGGGAGAAAATCCGGTCCGTGGAGTTGACCTCTCCGGTCAGGAAGGGAATCACCCCCCAGCAGATGGCCAGCTGCCGCCGGGTCTTCTCGTGCATCGTCAGCGCCGCCACCGGGCAGGCGGGGCGGAAGCGGCAGATCATCCGGGCCGTCCGGCCGGAGCTGCTGGCCGCCAGAATGGCTGCGGCGTTCAGGTCCCGGGCCGTCAGGCAGCAGGTGTGGGTGATGGCGTCGTTGATGTTATTAGAGGTAGTGATGACCAGCTGCTTCTGGAAGCGCTTCCAGTAATCGATGGACGACTCCGCCTCCGTGACGATCTCCAGCATGGCCGCCAGGGCCTCCACGGGGTACTTGCCTCCGGCGGTCTCCCCGGAGAGCATGACACAGCTGGTGCCGTCGTACACGGCGTTGGCTACGTCCGAGACCTCCGCACGGGTGGGGCGGGGGTTGCGCATCATGGAGTCCAGCATCTGCGTCGCCGTGATGACCGGCTTGCCCGCCTGGAGACCTTTGCGGATCATCTGCTTCTGGAGGGCCGGGACCCGGGCGGCGGGAATCTCCACCCCCAGGTCGCCCCGGGCCACCATGATGCCGTCGGCGGCGGCCAGGATACCGTCCAGGTTGTCCACGCCCTCCTGGTTTTCAATCTTGGCGATGATCTTCACATTGTCCCCGCCGCACTGGTGGAGCACCTCCCGGACGGCCTCCACGTCGGCGGCCCGGCGGACGAAGGAGGCGGCGATGAAGTCAAAGTCGTTCTCCACGCCGAAGCGGATGTCTGCCACGTCCTTCTCCGTCAGGGCGGGAAGCTGGATGTGAGCCCCGGGAATGTTGATGGACTTGTTGGCGGAGAGGGTCCCGCCGTTCTCCACCTGGCAGACGATGTCGGAGCCCTGGATCTCCTGGACCCGGATGGCCACCAGCCCGTCGTCGATCAGGATCTCCTGGCCGGGGACCACCTCCTCGTTCAGCCGGGGATAGGTGACGGAGACCCGGGAGGCGGTGCCGGGCACGTCGTCCACCGTGAGGGTGAAGGTCTCCCCGGCGGTGAGCTCCACCGTCTTGGTCTCAAAGCTTTTGATGCGGATCTCCGGACCCTTGGTGTCCAGGATCGTGGCGACAGGGCGGCCCATCCGGTCCCGGATGGCCTTCAGGCGGTTCAGCCGCTCCAGATGCTCCGGGTGGCTGCCGTGGGAAAAGTTGAACCGGGCGCCGTTCATGCCGCCCTTGATGAGGGCGACGATCAGTTCCTCGCTGTCCACGGCGGGGCCCAGGGTACAAATAATCTTGGTTTTTCTCAGCATATGAAATTCCTCCTGTGGATTCCCCCTGTGGGAATCCGGTCGTCAAACGTTGATTCGTTCCTGCGATTCCCTATTATACAAGAGTCTTCCCCGTCTGGGTAGGTGAGAATTCCATAAATTTTGCGTAATCGTTTAGCCGGTCTCTGTGAAAGTATTTCCACAGACGTTGGTAAGAGGTCCGCCCGGCCTCAGCCCTCCCAGAACAGCTCGTCCAGGGTCTTGCCCAGGCGGCGGCAGATGGCGATGCAGAGCTTGATGGTGGGGTTGTAGTCTCCTTTTTCAATGGCGTTGATGGTCTGGCGGGAGACCCCCACGTCGTCCGCCAGCTGCTGCTGGCTCAGGTCCAGGGCGGCCCGGGCGGCCTTCAGGCGGAGATTTTTCATTCCGCCTCCTCTTCCCGGGAGCGGAGGAGGTGGTTGACGATGTACACGGCGAGAATGACCAGGGTGGCGAAGCCGATGATGGGATTTACCGCCCGGAAGGTCAGCACGCCGCCCTCCACCAGTTCGCCGGACCAGGCGTGCCTGCCGCCGATGCCCAGGTTCAGCAGGGACAGCAGGGCGAACATGGTCATGACGGTCCGGGGCTTCTCCCGGAGGCTGAGGTAGGCGTCCTTCAAGATGCAGGTGACGGCGAAGACGCACAGGCCGGCGGCCACGCAGAGGGTGACCCCCGTCAGCACGTCGCACCACTTCCCGAACATCACGTCCGAGACGCCGTAGGCGTAGACGGCAATGAGCAGCGTGAAAAAGCCGTATTGGAACGCCTTGCCCCGGGCCCGCTCCTGGCGCTCGTCGAAGTGCATGTCCAGGACCTTTTTCTTAAACAGCAGTACAATGACAAACAGGCCCGCGAGAATGCCCACGGAGATACCCAGCGCCGCGCCGGCATGATAGTGATCCATAAAAAAATCCCTCCTTGTTGTTGTGAGGAGAGTGTACCACTTGCCCGACTATTTGTCAAGTATATTTTACTAAATGCTATTGGGAAGGGAATATGTGGGGCCTGATCCCCTGATCAGGCCATTCCGAATGAGGGGAATGGCCCGGTCAGGGGACCGGCCCCACAGAGCCTTTTTCAGTATCAGGAATTCTTCTTCTTCCGCTTCTTCTTCCCCGCGTCGATCTCGCCGTAGAGCCACTGGAGGCCGCCGGAGAGGCCCCCCACCTGGTCGATGAGGCCCAGCCGGACCGCCTCCTCGCCGTAGATGACGCTGCCCACGTCGGCGGCCATGTCGTCTTTTTTCAGCATCAGGTCCTGGAAGTCCTCGCCGGAGATGTGGCTGTGCCCGGCCACAAAGGCCACGATGCGGTCCTGGAGCCGCTGGAAGTAGCTGTAGGTCTGGGGGGCGGCGATGACGGTGCCGCTCATGCGGACGGGGTGAATGGTCATGGCGGCGGAGGGCACGGCGAAGCTCCTTCGGGCCGCCACCGCCAGGGGCACGCCGATGGAGTGGCTGCCCCCCAGGACGATGGAGACGGTGGGCTTTGTCATGCCGGCGATGAGCTCCGCGATGGCGAGGCCCGCCTCCACGTCCCCGCCCACGGTGTTCAGCAGGAACAGGACTCCCGCCACCTCGTCGGATTCCTCCAGCTTGGCGAGAAGGGGGAGGACGTGCTCGTATTTGGTGGTCTTGGTGCCGGAGGAGGCGGTCATGTGGCCCTCAATCTGGCCGATGATGGTGAGGCAGTAGATGTTGCCGTGGGGCGTGGCCGTCATGGCGGAGCCGAAGTCCAGAATGGACTGGGCGGCCTCGTTTTGTGTATCGGTTTCCGGTTCCGCCTGGGTGGGCTTGGTGGATTTGGTCATAGTCAGCAACCTTCCTTTCGTGAGGGTAGCTTTTGCGGTTTTCCGGAAATTACGCATCCCGGAGCGGAATCTTACGGCATTGTAGGATATGGCGGCAAACGGTAAGGCGGATCGGCAAAACCGCCATGACGGCGTTGTACCTGTATGCTGTGGCCCGGATGTTCCGGGGGAAGCGGGAGGCGAGGGCCTGAGCGGCGCAGAACATTGGACGGAAAAACGGCGGGGAGGACCCGCCGGTTTCTTTTCCTTTTCTTTTCCGCCCCGGCGTGCTATACTGGGGAAAAATCAAGCCCGTGGGGCGGGAGGGAATCGTGAACGTACAAAAACAACGGATCGTGGTCAAGGTGGGCACCTCCACCCTGACCCATAGCTCCGGCAGCCTGGACCTTCGGAGCATGGAAAAGCTGGTGCGGGTGCTGGCGGACCTCAGCGGCGGCGGCTATGAGGTGGTGCTGGTGACCTCCGGGGCCATCGCCGTGGGCACGGCCCGGATGGGCCTGGACGAGCGGCCCCGGGCCCTGCGGATGAAGCAGGCCGCCGCCGCCGTGGGCCAGTGCCGGATGATGCACATTTACGACAAGCTGTTCTCCGAGTACAACTGCACCGTGGCCCAGATTCTCCTCACCGGGGAGGACGTGGAGGACCCGGTGCGGGCGGAGCATTTGAAAAACACCTTCGGAAGCCTCCTGGAGCTGGGCATCCTCCCGGTGGTGAACGAGAACGACTCCGTCAGTTCCGCCGAGATCGAGACGGGGCACCACAAGGTCCTGGGGGACAACGACACCCTCTCCGCCATCGTGGCGGAGCTCTGCGGGGCGGACCTGCTGGTCCTCCTCAGCGACATTGACGGGCTCTACAACGCCGACCCCAAGCGGGACCCGGGGGCGGAGCTCCTCCACCGGGTGGAGGAGCTGACGCCGGAGATTCTGGAAATGGCTGGGGGCGCGGGCACCTGGCGGGGCACCGGCGGCATGGCGACGAAGCTCTCCGCCGCACGGATCGCCATGAACGCCGGGTGCGACATGGTGATTACCAACGGCCAGCGGCCGGAGGACCTCTACGGCATTGTAGAGGGCAAGGACATCGGAACGCGGTTTCTCGCCGCGGGAAAGGAAGGCGCGTGATGACGGCATTGCAGGAGCAGGGACGGCGGGCGAAGGCGGCAACCTACGTGCTGGCCGCCGCCGGAACGGCGAAGAAAAACGCCGCCCTGGCGGCCATCGCGGACATGTTGACAACCCGGCGGGAGGAGTGGCTCTCCGCGAACGCCGAGGACGTGGCCGCCGCCCGGGAGGCGGGGATGCGCCCCGCCATGCTGGACCGGCTGACGTTGACGGAGGAGCGGATATCCGGCATTGTGGAGGCCGTGCGGCAGGTGATTGCCCTGCCGGACCCCATCGGGAAGGTGGACAAGATGGAGACCCGGCCTAACGGGCTGATCATCGGGCGGCGGAGGGTGCCCCTGGGGGTCGTCGCCATCATCTTCGAGGCCCGGCCCAACGTCACCGTGGACGCGGCGGCGCTGTGCCTCAAGTCCGGCAACGTCTGCATCCTCCGGGGCGGCAAGGAGGCCATCCGTTCCAACCGGAAGGCGGCGGAGCTGATGCGGGAGGGCCTGCGTCTGGCGGGGCTTCCGGAGGACTGCGTGTCGCTGGTCCAGGACACCGGCCATGAGACCGCCAACGAATTGATGCACCTGGACGGCTACGTGGACGTGCTGATTCCCCGGGGCGGCGCGGGGCTGATCCGGGCCGTGGCGAAGGAGGCCAGCGTCCCCGTGATCCGGACCGGGGAGGGAGTTTGCCATATCTACGTGGACAGCGAGGCGGACCTGGACATGGGGGCCGAGATTCTCTACAACGCCAAGTGCTCCCGGCCCTCCGTGTGCAACGCCGCGGAGTGCCTGCTGGTGCAGGAGGATGCAGTGGAGGCGTTCCTCAAAAAGGCCGTGCCCCTGCTGGACAAACACCATGTTGAGCTCCGCTGCGACGAGAGGGCCCTGGCGATTCTGGGGGACCGGGCGGTTCCCGCCGCGGAGAGCGACTGGGACGCGGAGTATGACGACTACATTCTGGCGGTGCGGACGGTTCGGGATATGGAGGAAGCCGTCGCCTTTATCAACGCCCACGGCACCGGGCACTCGGAGGCCATCATCACCACCAACTATTTCAAGGCTCAGAAGTTTCTGAACGAGGTGGACGCGGCGGCGGTGTACGTCAACGCCTCCACCCGCTTCACCGACGGCGGGGAGTTCGGCCTGGGGGCGGAGATCGGCATCTCCACCCAGAAGATGCACGCCCGGGGGCCCATGGGGCTGGAGGAGCTGACCTCCTGCAAGTACGTGATCTACGGCGAGGGCCAGGTGCGATAAAGGAGGAAACGCCATGACGTTTGGATTCATTGGAACCGGCAATATGGGCGGGGCCCTGGCCAGGGCGGCCCGGCGGCGGCTGGAGGGAAATCAGATTCTCCTCATGAACCGCACGGCGGAAAAGGCCCAAGCGCTGGCGGACGAGCTGAATGCCCGGACGCCGGTCAACAACGCCGTCTTGGCCGCGGTGGCGGACTATATCTTCCTGGGGGTCAAGCCCCAGATGATGGGGGACCTGCTGGCGGAGATCGGACCGGCGCTGAACGCCCGGAAGGGCGGCTTCGTCCTGGTCACCATGGCGGCGGGACTGACCATTGCGGACATTCAGGACATGGCGGGGGGAAACTATCCCGTTCTGCGGATTATGCCCAATACCCCCTGCTCCATCGGGGAGGGAATGGTCCTCTACACCCGGGGCCCCGGCGTGACGGAGGACGAGGAACGGATGTTCCTGGAGGCCATGGCCGGGGCGGGACGGTTTGCCCCCGTCCCGGAGAGGCTGATGGACGCGGGCAGCGCCGTGACGGGCTGCGGCCCGGCCTTTGTGGACCTCTTCGTGGAGGCCCTGGCGGACGGCGGCGTGGCCTGCGGCCTGCCCCGGGCGGCGGCGGTGGAGTTTGCCGCCCAGATGGTCCTGGGCTCCGCCCGGCTGATTCTGGAGAGCGGGAAGCACCCGGGAGAGCTGAAGGACGCGGTGTGCTCCCCCGGCGGGACCACCATCCAGGGCGTGCGGAAGCTGGAGGAGGCGGGCTTCCGGGGGGCGGTGATGGATGCGGTGATCGCCGCCTGGGAGAAGAATGGGAATTTGAAGTGAGCAAAGCCCCCTCCCCAACAGGAGGGGGCTGAAATTTTTCCTCCGGGCGCGGAACCGGGGCAGGATGGTTTTCGTCTATATGGGCAGAAACAGGAGAGGAGGCGGAGAACTTGGAGGACGGGCAGATCATTGAGCTGTACTGGAATCGGGACCAGCGGGCCATTGGGGAGACCGACGGAAAGTATGGAAAGCTGCTCCACGGCATCGCCTGGAACGTGCTGCGGAGCCGGGAGGACTCGGAGGAGTGCGTTAACGACACCTACCTCCGGGCCTGGGAGGCAATTCCCCCCACCCGGCCCGGGGTCTTTCGGGTCTGGCTGGGGCAGATTACCCGGAACTTATCCCTGGACCGCTGGAAGAGCCGCCGGGCGGAGAAGCGGGGCGGCGGCGCGGAGGTGCTGCTGGGAGAGCTGGAGGACTGCCTGCCCGCTCCGGCGGGGAGGGCCGTGGAGGACGGGGAGCTGGCGGAGCTGCTGAATGTGTTTCTGCGCCGGCTCTCCCGGGAGGGACGGGCCATGTTCCTCCGGCGCTACTGGTACGGCGAGAGCGTGGCGGAGGTGGCGGAGGCCCTGGGCTGCGGGGAGGGGAAGGTGAAGTCCTCCCTGTTCCGCAGCCGGAAGGCCCTGCGGGAATACCTGGAGAAGGAGGGGATCGCGGTATGAGAGCGGAACGGCTGTTCCGGGCGCTGGGCCTGGTGGACCCGGCCCTGGTGGAAGAGGCCCTGGAAACCCGGCGGCGGGCGGTCCCCTGGAGGCGCTGGGGCGCGCTGGCGGCCTGCCTGGCGCTGGCGATTGGCTTCGGCTGGCTGGTGACCGGCGGCTTTGGGGGCTATGGAGGCGGCATGCCCGGCGGCGCGGACAGCGGCTCCTCCGGCGGCGATTCCGCCGGTACGGCGACGCCCCTGGACCCTGGCGGGAGCGGCGGAAGCGGCGTGGAAGAGGGAATCACTTTTATGTCCTACGCCGGGCCGGTGATGCCCCTGACCACCGCGGAAACGGCGGCGGGCCTGACGGCGGAGCGGACCGTCACCTGGGACTTCGCCCCGGGGGCCTATTCCGACGGGGAGCCCCGCCAGTGGGGGGCGGCCGTGACGGACGCCTATGTCCTGCGCAATTCCACCGGGGAGGACGTCACCGTGACGGCCTTGTATCCCTTTGCCGGGAGCTTCTACGATTTAAGCGTGACGGGGCTGCCGGAAGTGACGGTGGACGGCGAAGCGGCGGAGACGGCGCTGTACCCGGGGTCCGGCTCCGGCGGGTATCAAAGCGCCTCCGGGCTGAACGTCCCGTATTACACGGCGGACCTGGAGCGGCTGGACAGCTGGGAGGAGTACAAGCTCATGCTGGAGGACGGCCGGTACCGGGATTGGGCCCTGGGGGAGGCCCCGGCGCTGGATCTGCCGGTGACCGTGTACGAATTCTCGGATTTCGCAGCGCCCCATGAGAAGTGGCCCGCCGCCACCCAGAGCATCTCCTTCCGGATCGACCCGGAGAAGACGAGAATCTTCACCTACGGCATCGAGGGCTGCGGCCGGGACGGGACTGCTTTTTGTTACAGCTATTTTGTGCCCGACGGGGTGCGGAGGAGCTCGGATTTGAAGCTGCTGGTGGTGCTGGGGGAAGACATCGGAGCGTACACGCTCCAGGGCTATCAGGACGGCGGCTGTGACCGGGGGGAGGAAATTGACGGCGTGTCCTGCACGGTCACCCGGAGCGAAACCACCCTGGACGCGGTGCTGGACCGGCTTTGTCCGCATTTCAAGGAGATGTACGTGGACGAGTGGGCTTTGGGACTGGGAGAGTCCTTCGACGTGCTCTCCTCCGCGCTGTTCCGGCGGACGGCGGGTGAGCTGCTATACCAGTACAGCCTGTGCCCCGGCGCGCCTGTCGACCACTACATCGAGGGACGTTTGGACGATGTGCTGGGCGATGTCCTGAGCCAGGAGCGGGTGATTTACCTGAGTTTCCCGGTGGTGGTGCCCGCCGGGGGGAGCGCGGAGGTGCGCTGTGCGTGCTGGAAGCTGCCCAGCTTCGATTACGGCTGTTCTGAAACGGAGAACGTGGGACTCCAGGGCTACGACCTGGCGACCCGGCTGGGCTCCGGGCTGACGTTCACCTCCCAGCGGGCCGTTTTGGACCATGCGGAGAACGTGGAAGTAACACAGCAGAACTTTGGGTTCGACCTGGAGAAGGGGATTACGGCGGTAGACCTGGATTTGGAACAGGAATACTACTATATGGCGATTCGGGTGAAAGACCCCTAAGGATAAAAAGAAGCCCTCCGGCAGCGCCGAAGAGCTTCTTCCACTGTGTTTTAAAGAAGCGTGAAGGTGTAGGTGAGCTCCTTCCGCCCGCCGGGGGCCAGGGTGATGACGTGGGGCTTGTCCTGGAAGCGGCCGGATTCACCGGTATAGGCGGCACAGCCGTGCCAGGGCTCCATGCACAGGAAGGGCGCGCCGGACTTCGTCCAGAAGGCAATCATGGGAAATTCCCGGAAGTCCAGGGACACGCCCCGGCCTGTATCCTTGTGCCGCAGGGAGACGCGCTGGGAGCGGAGACCTTGAAAAATGATGGTGTCCAGGCGGCGGAAGACCTCGTAGTCCAGGGTGACCTTGCCGCTGTGGAGCATGGGCTCCTTCCCGCCGCCCCGGATCAGGCCCTGGGCGTTTAAGAGCAGGGAGTCCGCGTCCTCGGGCTGGTCGAAGACCAGCTCATAATCCTCGAACCGTTCACCCGGAAGGAGGGGACAGCGGATGGCGGTATGAGCACCGATGCAGAAGGGCAGGGGCGTCTCGCCGGGGTTTTCCACGGAAAAGGCGGTGGAAAAGCCGTTCTCCAGAAGCTGGTGCCGGACCCGGAGAGTGAAGGGAAAGGGAAAACGGGACAGGGTTTCCGGGCTCTCCCGGAGTTCCAGGACGGCGAAGTCCGACGCCTGGTCCGTGAGGGTGAATTCGCTTTGCCGGGCAAAGCCGTGACGGCCCATTTCATAAGTACGGCCGTTGATGCCCACCTTGCCGTCCCTCAGGCTGCCGACAATGGGGAAGAGGATGGGGTTTTGGCCGGACCAGAAGGCGGGATCACCCTGCCAGATGTATTCGGCGCCCGCTTGGTCCCTGAGGGAGACCAGCTCGCCGCCCCGGGTGCGGACAGCGGCGGTCAGGGAGGCGTTGGAGAGGGGGATGTTCATGGGGGTACCTCCTGTTATTCGTATTCGATGGTGGCCGGGGGCTTGGAGGTGATGTCGTAGAGTACCCGGTTGATATGGGGCACCTCGTTTACCACCCGGACGCTGACGCGGTCCAGGACCTCATAGGGAATCCGGGTCCAGTCCGCCGTCATGAAATCGCTGGTGGTGACGCTCCTCAGGGCCAGGGCGTAGTCGTAGGTCCGGCCGTCCCCCATGACCCCCACGCTGCGGAGGTTCGTCAGCACGGCGAAGTACTGGTCCATGGTCCCTGTCAGGCCCGCCCGGTCGATCTCCTCCCGGAAGATGAAGTCCGCCCGGCGGAGCATGTCCAGCTTGTCCCTGGTCACCTCGCCGATGCAGCGGATGGCAAGACCCGGCCCCGGGAAGGGCTGACGGCTCACCAGGTATTCCGGCAGGCCCAGCTCCCGGCCTAAGCGCCGCACCTCGTCCTTGAACAGCATCCGCAGGGGCTCGACGATCTCCTTGAAGTCCACATAGTCCGGAAGGCCGCCCACGTTGTGGTGGCTCTTGATGACGGCGGCGTCCCCCGTCCCGGACTCGATGACGTCGGGGTAAATGGTTCCCTGGGCCAGGTAGTCCACCCGGCCGATCTTCCTGGCCTCCGCCTCAAAGACGTGGATGAACTCCTCGCCGATGAGCTTTCGCTTGGACTCCGGGTCCGTGACGCCGGCCAGCTTCGCTAGGAAGCGGTCCTCCGCGTTGGCCCGGATGAATGGAAAGTCCCATTTGGAGAAGGCGGCCTCCACCTCGTCCCCCTCGTTCAGGCGCAGGAGGCCGTGGTCCACGAAGACGCAGGTGAGCTGCCGCCCCACGGCCTCGGCAAGCAAAGCGGCGGCCACGGAGCTGTCCACCCCGCCGCTGAGGGCCAGAAGGACTTTGCCGTCCCCGATCTTCTCCCGGAGGCGGCGGACGGCGGTCTCCTTGTAGTCCCCCATGGTCCAGTCGCCGTTCGCGCCGCAGACCTCGTAGAGGAAGTTCCGAAGCATGGCGGCGCCCTGCTCGGTGTGGTTCACCTCCGGGTGGAACTGCACGCCGTAGAAGCCCCGGGCCTCGTCGCAGATGGCCACATTGGGGCAGGCGGCGCTGCGGGCGCAGAGCTTGAAGCCGTCGGGGACCTTCTCCATGTAGTCCCCGTGGCTCATCCAGGTGACGCTCTGGGCGGGGAGACCCCGGAAGAGCCTGCAGTCCGTGTCGAAGGAGGTCTCGGTCTTGCCGTACTCCCGGGCGGAATCGTCCTGGGCGGGCGTGACCCGGCCCCCCAGGTGGTGGGCCAGGAGCTGGCAGCCGTAGCAGATACCCAGGATGGGCACGCCCAAGCGGAAGAGCTCCGGGTCCGCGTGGGGGGCGGCGGAATCGTAGACGCTGCCGGGGCCGCCGGTGAAGATGACGCCGATGGGGTCCAGGGACTTCAGGTCTGCAATGGGAGTGGTATAGGGCTTCACTTCGCAGTAGACCCCCTGCTCCCGGACCCGGCGGGCGATGAGCTGGTTGTACTGGCCGCCGAAGTCCAGGACGATGACGGTTTGGTGGGACATAAGCGATTCCTCGGTTCTTTTGTCAGATTTGATTGCTCAGAGGGACGGGGACGCCGTTTTGAAGACGGAAGGGCGCGGCGGCGATGCGGGGGGAAGGGGATTCCAGGAAACAGGAGAGGCGGACCCGGTAAGTCCCATTGGGAAGAGAGCCGTAGGGTTCCCACCAGAGGTCCCCGGAGTGGACGCCTCCCGGCAGGATTTGGACGCCCTCCATTGTATAGCCATAGTGAGCGCCGGAGAGGGCGGGAACGCCGTACCACATGGTTCCCAGGCGTACCTCCAGGGTGGCGGCGGAGCCCCCGCAAGTCAGGGCCTGCCCGGTGGGATTTTCAACTTGCCAGGAAAGGGTTTTATCCTCCGCCGTCAGGACCATGGGAATTTCCCCGTCCGCCTCCTGGACGGGGGCGGGGACCAGAAACCGGGCGTCCCAGCCGCCGCCCGCCAGGGACAGCTCCCGCTGGGCAGGAAAGACGCCGGGGGCGGCACCCTCCCGGGCCGTCCGGCCGAACCGCTCCCAGAGGGGGGCGGGGTCGGGCCCGGCGATCAGGGTATTTCCCAGATTGTCCAGCCAGACGCCGCCGCAACAGACGGCTTGGTAGTCAAATTCCGGACCGGTGACAGAAAGGGCGTAGACGGGCCAGGGGTCTTCGGGAGGGGACCAGCCCTCCTGCTGATGGCCCCGGATCTCCGGCAGGGCCTCCCGGAAGCTTCGAAGCTCGTCATGAAACAGCAGGATCTCCGACAGGACCTCCCCATCGCAGCGGGTAAGGCATATGCTTTCGGTTTCCGGCAGGGGGACGGCGGTCTCCTCCTCGGCGCAGGGGCGGCAGGGGCCGGCCTCCGTTGCGGTTGGAGCCGGGGCCTCGGGGGCCGTTGAAGCCGCCAGACAGACGCAGAGGGGCAGGGCCGTGAAAAGCGCCAGGGCAATCAGCGTCCGTTTCATGGGAGTGTCTCCTTAATATACGGGAAAAAGGGCGGGGAGGTTTCGCGGAATAGGGAACCTTACGCCTCCCGGAAGACGATGTTGCCGGGTTCGGCGGATTCAATAATGGCGAGAGAGTGGAGGTTGACCCCGGCCTCCCGGAGGCGGTCGCCGCCGCCCTGGAAGCCCTTCTCCACGGCGCAGCCGATGCCTACCAGCTTGGCCCCGGCCTTCTCCACGATGTCGCACAGGCCCCGCATGGCCTCGCCGTTGGCCATGAAGTCGTCCACCACCAGGACCCGGTCCCCGGCGTGGAGCCACTCCTTGCTGACCAGGAGGGTGACCTTCTTTTTGTAAGTATAAGAGAAAATGTCGCTTTGATACAGGCCGCCCTCGATGTTGTCGCTCTTGGCCTTCTTGGCGAAGATCATGGGCTTGCCGAAATGGCGGGCCACCACGGCGGCCAGGGCGATGCCGCTGGCCTCGGCGGTGAGGACCACGTCCACGGCGTTCATATCAAAGTGGCGGCCGAACTCCTCGGCGATGTGCTCCATCAGCTCCGTGTCGATGCGGTGGTTCAGGAACCCGTCCACCTTGATGATATTCCCGGGGAGGACCTTGCCCTCCTTGACGATGCGGTCTTTCAGCTCCTGCATAGCGCGTTCCTCCTTATGATCAAATTGTTACCCTTATTATTATGTCGAATCCCGGCGGGTTTTTCAATTGCCGTTCCCCACAAAATCAGGGCGCGGGTCCTTGTGCGGTCAGTACATATTTTTGGGAAAAAGGCCGCGCCCCGCCCCGGTTTCCGGGAACAGAGCGCGGCTTGAATTCACTTCTTTTCCAGCAGATCCGCGGCGGCGTCCAGCCAGCCGCCCTGGAAGTCCTCAATGCTCCCCGAGTCCGCCAGGGCCGCCAGGGCCGGGTCGATGGGCATTTCGGCAAGCAGGGGCAGCTGATGGCGCTCCGCCGCTTCGGCGGTCTTGCCCTCGCCGAAAAGGCGGAGCTTCTTCCCGCAGTCGGGGCAGAGGACATAGCTCATGTTCTCAATGAGGCCCAGGATGGGGACCTCCATCATCTCCGCCATCTTGACGGCCTTCTCCACCACCATGCTCACCAGCTCCTGGGGGGAGGCCACCACCAGGATGCCGTCCAGGGGGATGGACTGGAAGACGGAGAGGGACACGTCCCCGGTGCCCGGGGGCATGTCGACAAAGAGATAATCGCAGTTCCAGAGGACGTCCGTCCAAAACTGCTGGACCACGCCGGAGATGACCGGGCCCCGCCAGATCACCGGGTCCGTCTCATTGGGCAGGAGCAGGTTCGTGCTCATCATCTGGACGCCGGTGCGGGACTCCATGGGATAGATGCCCTCCTCGCCGCCCACGGCCTGGCCGTGGACGCCGAAGGCCTTGGGGATGGAGGGGCCGGTGACGTCCGCGTCCAGGACGCCGACGCTGTGGCCCCGGCGGCGCATGGTCACCGCCAGCTGGCTGGTGACCATGGACTTGCCGACGCCGCCCTTGCCGGAGACGACGCCGAAGACCTTGCCCACCCGGGCGTTGGGGTTCAGCTCTTTCAGAAGGGACTGGGGCTCCTGGCGGTCCGCGCAGGACTCGCCGCAGGTGGAGCAGTCGTGGGTGCATTCGCTCATGGTGAATAATCTCCTCTTTTATGAAATAGTAGACGAGTGTATTCTATACCCTCTCTCCCGGGGCCGTCAAGACCTGGATGGAGACGGCGGGATCGTTCCGGAAATGGGCCGCCTCCCGGCTGTGGCAGGTGAAGAGCAGGATCTGGCGCGTCTCCGCCTCCTTCCGCAGGAAGTCCAGGGCGGCGGCGCAGCGGGCGTCGTCAAAGCTTGCCAGGGCGTCGTCCAGGACGATGGGGACGGCGTTTTCAGGGGGCAGGACCAAATCGCAGACCGCCAGGCGCACGGCAAGGTACAGCTGGTCCGCCGCCCCGGCGGAGAGATAGCCCACGTCCCGGGGCACGCCGGTGCCCGCGGGCTCCGCCGAGACCCGGAGGGTCTTGTCCAAAATCACGCCGCCGTAGGCCCCGCCGGTGAGACCGTCGAAGATCTCGGCGGCGCGCTGGCCCAGGGCGGGGGAGAAGCGGCCCTGGAGCTGGGTGTTGGCGCGGGCCAGGGTGGACATAGCCAGCTCGATGGCGGCGTACTCCCCCTCCAGACCGGCGATCTCGTCGGTGAGCCGCTCGGCGGCGGCCCGGAGGGCCAGGGGGTCCCCGGCGGCGTGGAGCCGCCCGGCGATGCGGTCCAGGCTGGAGCGGAGGGCGGACAGGTCCGTTCGGAGGGTCTCCAGGTCCTCCGCGACGGCCTCCCGGTCCCGCTCCGGCGGGAGAAGGGGCGGGGCGTCCGGAGCCTCCGGCCGGGGGGCCTGTTCGGTCTGGAAGTCCGCCCGGAGGCGGGCCTCGTGGGCGGCCTTCTCCGCCTCCGCCAGCTCCTTGCGGAGCAGGGCGCTGGCCCGGAGGGCCGCGTCGGCGCTGGGGATGTCGTAGGCGGCGGGGGCGAAGCGGCGGACCTCCTCCAGGATGCCGTCGGCGTTCACGTCCACGGACTGCCAGAGGCCCTGGGCGGCGGCGGACTTGGCGGCGGCCTCCGCCTTGGCGGCGTCCCGGTCCGCCAGCAGCGTTCCATAGGCCTCCCCCAGGGCGGCGATCTCCGCCGGGTCGGCGGTGCCGTAGCGGGCGGTGAGGATGGTGGTCCTGGCCTGCTTCCCCGCGCGCTTCCAGAGGAACAGGGTGAGGACGGCCGTCAGCGCCAGCAGTCCGGCGGCGGTCCCCAGGCCGGCGTAAAGATTATGACAATAGAAGTACACGCCGTAGCCAGCCCCCAGGGAAACGCAGAGGCAGGCCAGGGCCGTCAGCAGCAGGGGCAGCAGGGGGCGCTTGACATGGGGCAGGGGGTCGGCGGCGGCGCGCCGGCCCTCCTCCGCCGTCTGCCCGGCGAAGGGGCTGGCGGCGAGGGCCTCCTCTGCCCGGGCCAGGGCGTCTTTGGCGGTTTGGTACTCCCCCTGGGCCTTCTCGGCGCTTTTGCGGACGGTATTCAGGTTCACGATGGCCCCCCGGAGGCGGCCCGTCACGTCGTTCTCGGGGACATGCTCCTCCTCCAGGCGGCGGCGGAGGGCGGCGGCGGTTTCCTCCGCCTGGAGGGCGGCGTCCTCTACTTTTTGCAGGTCCTGCCGCTTCCGGTGGAGCTCCCAGCGGTCCAGGACCGCCAGCTCCTCCCGCAGGGCGGCCTCCCTGGCCTCCAGCTCCGCCGAGCGGGCCAGCAGGCTCTCCCGCTGGCGGGCCAGCTCCGCCTGGGAGGCCAGCTGGGCCTCCGTCTCCTGGAGTTCCGCCTCCAGGGCGGGGAGCTGGCCGGTCCTGTTGTGGCGGCGGCGGTTCAGCTGCTTTTTCAGGGCCTCCACCGCCTCCGTATAAGAGGTGTCCTCCTCACCGGAGGTGACCAGGGCGGCAATGCGCCGCTCCAGCCCCGGGTCCTGGGTGACGGCCACGCCGCCCTGGCGGATGAAGGCGCTGCGGGCATAGACCTCCCGGCTGACGCCAAGAAGAGTCTCCCCGCAGTTGGCCCCGGTAAGGCCGGGAACCGGGTCGGCGGTGCCGGTGTAGAGAGCTTGGAAGTCTCCCATGGGGGCCGTCGGGCGGCGGGTGGTGCGGAAGAGGGTCAAGGCGTCCTCCCCGGCCCGGCAGTCCAGGCGGCCGGACATGGACCCGCCGTCCCAGGGGGCGTAGCGGTTCTTGTCCGCGAGAAGGCCGGCCCGGTCCCGCTCCTTGGTGTTGACGCCGTAGAGCATGGAGAGGAGAAAGGCGCACCAGGTGGACTTCCCCGTCTCGTTGGGGGCCTGGAGGATGTTCAGGCCGTCCCGAAGCTCCAAGGTCTGCTCCCGGAGGCGGCCGAAGGTGGCGGTCATGCGGCGGATCAGCAAGGCGATCAGCTCCTTTATCTGAGAATGAATTCTACTATTTAAAAATGAAAAGGTTCGGGCTCCTCCTTACATATTTATAAAGGAGGCGGGAAACCATAGAAACAGTATAGCACAGGCGGACGGTTTTGCACAGGAGGATTTTAAAATTGCCCAGAAGCCCGGCCAAATTTCGGCCCGTTCCCCGTCATTTTACAAAAAGAGAAAAAATTTGAAAAAACCGCTTGACAAAGCGGAAGCAACGTGGTAATCTAACAAAGCTGTCCGGTACGGGACCCGGAACGAAAAGCCAGGCGAAAAGAAATCTAAAAAGATTTGAAAAAAGCGCTT